>PLRZ01000298.1 GCA_003164075.1 Bryobacterales bacterium
CGCCCTGAGTGGCCATCTCGTCGAATCCGTCGAAGATCAGCAGGAATCGGCCCTCTTCCAGCAGGCGCAGAAAGGCCTTGGGGTTGATGGTGCGGCCGACTACCGTCTGGAAATGATAAGACAGGATGGTTTCCAGGTCGAAGGCCTTGGCCACCGTGCGCAGATCGATGCGCACCGGCTGCCGCTCGTGCGCCGCGTCGCCGCGCAACTTTTGCGCCTGGCGGTAGGCCTGCATGCGCGTGAACCACGTTTTCCCCGTGCCGTAGTCGCCCAGGATAGTGAGGAACGTCGATTCCGGATCGGCCATCCAACGGTCTACGTGCTCGAACAGCGCCACCGGCTTGGGGTTCTCGTCTGGATAGACGTCCTGTTCCACGTAGAGGCGCTCGATGGTTTGCCCGGCGACATCTTGTATCAGCGTGGCGTTGTAGGGGCCGAGATTGATGAGCTGGTCGAGCAGTTCGTCGTACGTCTTGAGGATGATCGGCAGGTCGGCTGCGTGGCCGCGTGCCTCGGCGGTGAAACCCTTGGCGGAAACCAGCAGGCCTTGAGCTGCCGGCTGTTTCCGCTGGAAAGCGGCCACGCGGGCATGAAGCGAATCGATGTCGTCAACTCCCGTGGGCTTTTGGTGATCCTTGCATTCCACTACGTAGTGGGTTTCCTGCAAGCCCGACTTACCATGCGCCAGCATGTCCGTCTGCCGACCCGAGGCGATGGTGTTCGGTTCCACCTCCATGTCCATGAGGCGCAGCACTTCGGCGACCTTGTCCTCGAATTTGCGGCCGCGCTCGTGGCGGGAATCGGGGGTGCGTTCGAGGCTCGACGGGGGCGGCGCCACCTTGCCGGGGGCGATTTCGAGAAGCTTGTCGGCGAGGCGGCCGAATTCCAGGGCGGACTCGGGATCGGACTGACCTGTCGCGTAGACCTCTTCCTGCAAGAGCAGCGCGCGCCGGAACGGAATCTCGAAATCCGGCTTGAGTCCTTTCTTGCGCAATTGCTCGCGCCGCTCCTCCACGAGCTTCGCATCTTCTTCTGTGGGCACTAAGCTCGCCACCAACAAAGTCTTGATTTGGTGTTCCGGATGCCGGAGACGCTCGCTTGCACGCACAATGTTGGACAGCATGCGGTGCGCCCCGAACGCTCCCTGCTCATTCATGGTGTAGACCAGGACCACCGTGTTCGGCAGTTGCACCGTGCAAATAGCGCCCAGATCGGTGAGGCCCGTACGGGAATCGATCAGGACTACGTCCGGGCGGGTCTCTGCAGGCAGGGTCTCGATCGCCTGACGCATCTGTTCGAAGCGGCGCGAGCCTTCTTCCGAGTCGGGGCCAAACAAACGGTCGAATGGAACGGAAGCGTAGCGCTCCGGATACTTCAGGTCATCTGTCCCCGCGGGGAGCAGCCAGATGCCGCGGTCCACCGGAACAATGAACCCGGCGACTTGCTTCGCGGTGTCGGTCTCTGGCGCCGCCAGCACGTCGACCGTGCCGCCGGTAACGCGCTTCCGCGCCGCGTTGAACTGGGGGACCTGGAGCAGGCTGGGAGCTTTTAGGTCGAGGTCCCAAATGAGCACCTTCTTGCCTCGGGCCACCAGGCTGTAGGCCGTGTTGACTAGCGCCAGGGTACGGCCGACGCCGCCTTTGTAGGAGTAGAAGGTGACGTAGTAAATCATGCGGCCTTATATGCCTGCTGAGCCGGCTTCTTCATGAGCTTCATCCCGAACGGGTTCTCCACGTAGGCTTGCGGCGCCGATTCGGCGGATCCCAAGAGCGACCGCCCTTGTGGCGCAAGGGTGATAAAAACGCTCTTTCCCCGCTTCTCCCGATGGATTACGCCACTGGCGTGAAAGTCCGTGATCAGGGGCGAGAGATTCTGCGGAGAAGTCTCCATCCTTGCCGCCAAATCGTCGAGGGTGAAGCCTTCCTCGGGGGCAGTTGCCAGCTTACGGATCAGGTCGAAGCCGCGCTTGCGAGCGCCGACGATCTGGCGCAGCACGGCCTCGCCCGAGATATCCCGGGCTCGCTCTCCCGCCAGTTCGAGAAGGTACTCCATCCGGGCTACGCACTCTGCTAACGGATCCCGGATGTGGAGCGCTCGGACCTCGGGTCGTCCGGACAGGAGCAAGTAGGAGTCGAGGAATTTGCGACTCCCGCTGACGTCGGCCGCTACCCGCAGGAATCTGGATTCGAGCTCCGTGAAGGCATCGTGAAGATCGCCAACCTCTTTTTGAATCAACGAATTAGAAAAGAAGGATGACAGTTTTTCGGAGGTTAGGACAGCCAATTCGTGCGGATCCATGATAATTCAATAATACTTCAATCGACATCGTAGATTGAAGTATTATTTAAGTCAACGGTGAGCAATAGGTTGTCAGCACCCCGTCGCCGGATATTGTCGCGAGTCGCCGGCCACTGGCAGAACGACGGGGCTTGCGATCCGAAATGGCCGCAGTTGGCGACCAAGCTGTAAGCAAGTTGAGTATGCACCAGATCCGTGGTGCAAGCTTCCATGACTGTGATGGAAGTCGTCATTGCGGGCACCAGGAACAGGTTCGCCGCAGAAGCCAGCAGCAATGAACGGACGTCCGGCGAGAAGAAGCCGACGCAAATCGCCGCTGCCAGCCGGCCCACGATGGAGTCGTAGAACTGGAGCGTTTGCCCGCGGTGAATGGCTTCCACGGCGCCGGCCGGGCCGACGCCGATCGCGCGGTAGGCGGCGGGGTTATCCGCTACATTCCGCGGGATGACCTCGTACTCGCGCAGCTTGTCGTGCGACCAGAGATCCTCCCCGTCGTGCCGAAGCACGATGCAGCGGTTGTACCTGCGGCCATCGGGCATGTCGACGTGCCAGCTCCCCGCCGCCACCACGAGAATGCCTCGTTCGGCAGTAAGGGCTTGCTGCCGGAGGAAATCCCTGACGGCCTCCTACTAGCGGTGGAGGCATGCGGAGTTCGGGCAGAACCAGGATGGCAGCACGCCGCTCATAGGCGCGGTCCAGGATATGCCGGAGCACTTCCGTTTGCCGCTCAATTGGCCCGATGGAAGTCAGATGGAATTCGTGTGGAGGCAACGGGGAGGAACGGGGCCGCGATTCGCCCGAAATATCCGCGTCCGGTGACAAGGAACTGACCGCAACGCGGAACTCCTTTTCCCGCAAGCGCCGCTCCAAGTGGTTCTCGAGGTTTCGACTTGACGGGACGCGCGTAAGAGTCCATTCCCCGAACTGGCCCGGCGTGACCAGCAGCGGATTGTGAAACCGTTGGAAGGTCATGTGAAGCTGGTTCCGATCGCGGGGAACCCGATGGATGGACGCGGTCAGCGGGCTCGAACGATCCAAGGACAGCCAGTATGGAAGCGCTCCGAACGAATCGGAAGTGCGGTAAGGCCCGGAATACTGGGCCGAAAGGAAGCGGGCCTGCTTCGATGCGATGTGTTGGCTGAGCGCCCTGGTCAGGGCCGCGCCCTGGATCAGGATCTGGTCGTCGCCAGCCCAATTCAACTGCGGGGACGAACCGCTGGCGAGTGCCCGCAGCAGACCCGACGACTGTTGGCTGTAGTCGAATTCGCGCCTGCGCAGAAGGTTGAGAATCTCAGTGCACTTCGGTGCGCACAGCGTGTAGGCATTGAGGAACGCGCGGATCGGATCGCCGAAGTGTGAGAGGTCGGCGATCTGGTCCTGCGTGAGACTCACTCTTCGACGCTGAGTTCCACCCAACCCGGCAGCGTGGCCGGACGATTTCCCAGGAACACGATCTTGCGCGTCTTGGGGAACGGCAGATTCGTCTCCAGCGCGCGATTGTAGATCTGGTATTGCTCCAGAATCTGCCGGTAATCGGCGTTGGTGGTATCGAGCCACGCGCTCTTCATGGTGAGGCCGCCTCCCCATCCGAGCGGGAAAATGCAGGCGCCTTTCTGGCGAGCCTCCGCCAGCTTCTGCTCCAATTCTTCCAGACTCTTGTCCAGCAGGCCCATACCGGCCCAGGAAGCGTACTGGCGCTGCAAGGCCAGCAGACCTTGCGCGTACACGTTGACCGACTCGAAAATACGCCCGCGGTTCACTTCCGGCCAGCGGATGGATCGCCGCACCTCGGGCTGTTGGAAGAACGTCTTCTCGTCCCACACGCCGCTGAAGGCAGTGCCCGGGACCGCCATTTCGGCGAACGCCGGGGTACTGTCTTCGGGGCGCGCGCCGTCCACCGTGCCTCGCGGGCTCTGCTTCCAGCCCAGCGTGAAGTTGCCGCCGCGCGGCTGCAGCGTCGAGGTCCGCAGCAGGTAGACTTTGAAATTCGAATTGGCAATCGGCGCGGAATCTCCGGCGCCCACGAAGCGCATTCGATTGGTGCCGGCCGGACCCAGCGCCTGCTCTTCCACCATTTCGGCGGGCCTGCGCGGCGGCCGGTCTGTCTTCACGCGGGTCACCACGTCCTGCAGCATGCCGTCGCGCCAATTGGCGAATACCATACCGGTACGTAGGGCGCCTTTGATGGCCGTGGCGGGAAGATAGGGCCCGGAGGCGCCGGCGGCGAACGTGGGGATATGCAGGCTATCGCCGGCCGCGCGGTTCCAATAGGTGGAGTAGGCGGCATTCTCGAAGGGGATGCGGCGTCCGGCAAAGTTCTGCGCGAACCCGCCCCACGAGGCGAAGTCCAGCTTCTCGGCGTTCTTGAGCTGCGTCAGGTAGTTGTCCAGCCGCGGCCCCTTGGCCAGCAGGCGAAAAATGCGCCACTGGTCGAGCACGTTGACGTGGTCCTTCCAGACCATGTAGTCGATGGGACTGAGACGGCGGCCGTCTCCGACAAGCAGGGGGGTCAGGCATGTGACGCGATAGCGCATCATCTCACCTCGGGCAGCGGAATGGCCAGTGCGAACCCGGCGCGAAACACCGGATGCGCAAAGCCGTCGGGCGCCACGTTGGCGGCCGACCCGCGCGGCGTGGCCTCGGCATACAGCACCGAGCCCTCCGCCACCATTTGGATCTGTTTTTTCAGTTCGCCCGACCCGGCGGGGCTGTCGACGCGTCCGCCGCGGGCGAGTACCGTGTAGTTGCCGCGGCGCCAGTCGACAGAGTCGGCCGGCGCGGGCGTGAATAGAGAAAGAAGCCAGTGCGGATGCGTGGGGGCGGCTGGTACTGGCGGGGCTGTCGCTGGCGCCGCGTGCACTGCGGGTTCCGCGGAGGGCGCCTCGGATTTCGCGGCCGGCGCCGCTTCTACAGNNGCTTCGGGTTCCACTGCCGGTGCCGTTTCTACAGCGGGCACTTCGGACTCCGCTGTCGGTGCCGCTTCCACTGCGGGTCCTTCGGATTCCGCTGCCGGTGCCGCTTCCACGGCAGGCACTTCGGGTTCCGCTGTCGGTGCCGCTTCCACGGCGGGCACTTCGGATTCCGTTGCCGGCACCGCTTCCACGGCGGGCACTGCGGATTCCGTCGCCGGCACTGCTTCCACAGCGGGTGCTTCGGATTCCGTCGCCGACGCCACTTCCACGGCGGGCACTTCGGATTCCGTCGCCGGCACCGCTTCCACAGCGGGTGCTTCGGATTCCGTCGCCGGTGCCGCTTCCACGGCGGGCACTTCGGGTTCCGCTGCCGGTGCCGCTTCTACCGCGGGTGTTTCGGATTCTGTCGCCGATGCCACTTCCACGGCGGGCGCTTCGGACTCCGTCGCGGGCACCGCTTCCACGGCGGGCACTTCGGATTCCGTTGCCGGTGCCACTTCCACGGCGGGTACTTCGGGTGCCACTTCCACCGCAGGCGGCAATTCGGGCTGTACCGCTTCCACCGTAGGCAATTCCGACTGCCCTGCCGGCG
>PLRZ01000367.1 GCA_003164075.1 Bryobacterales bacterium
TCACTTCGAACCCGGCGATACCCGCGGTGGCGAGCAAGGCAGACACCACGCCGCCGACGACGATCAAAGCTGTCATCCTCCAGCGGATAGACCCGTGCTTCATGGTTTCACCATTTCGCGAGTCGTCTGGCCGTGCCACTCATTGCACCGTGGCTGAGGCGGATTCATATTCGTCACATCGGCGATTGTGGGGGCGGATTCGAGCCTTTTTTGGCTCACTGATGCTTCCTTAGAGCTCGCGAAACAATAAGCTGACCAAATNNTCTCGAACGTGCGCAATCGCTCCCTAACGGGGATCCCTAACGGGGTGCCCTCTGGGCCCGCCTCTGTCAAATGCGCACGCCGAGCCGCGCGCGGGAGCAAGCGGTTGGGTCTGAAATGCACAGAATATTTCTTCGCGGCTTCCTAGCTCTTGTGGGGGCAGGATCGATCGGGCCGCCCAGGTAGAGATAACCCATGATGTCGAGGCCGGCGGCGGCGGGCGGACAATGCCGCGTGGCCACCGGCATGATTTTTCCGGGCGCGCCGAAATTGAACTTCCATACTCCGGGATGAATTTGCCGCGCCGGCAGTTCCATCTCCACGGCGAAGTGTCACAATCGAAATGGTGTAACAACGAGAGGACGGAATGACCCGACCCCGGAAGCTATTTCGTGCACAGGCGAAGGACTCGAGCGAGCATGGCTTGCCCATGGTGCGCGAAACCGCGGGGCACGACGTGTATTTGCCGCAAGGCCGGTGGATCGACTATCGAACCGGCACGCTATACGCCGGCGGGTGGCATCGCATCGAGGCCTTGCAGATCCCCATCGTGATGCTGGTCCGCGAAGGCGCGGTTAACCCGCGGATGCAGTTCGACTGGTCGAATGCGGAGATGGTCTGCCCGCCCTCGGACAATGTACCGCACCAAGTGGACGCCGCCTCCCGCAGTGGTTTTGACGAGCGATCCGCTGGCGGGAAAGACGGCGTAAGCCTTGCGCCTCTATTCCCAGCCGGCCCGTTAGGAACATACATATGCGACGAAGCACGATTGCGATTTCCGTTCTGATGGCTTGTGGCGCCGCCGTTGCGCTGGAAGCACAGGTGAAGGAGAGCCCTCTCCCCCGCCTGGTGAAGAAGGACGGGCGCTACGCCCTGTTTGTGGACGGCGCGCCTTACCTCATGTTGGGCGCGCAGGTTCATAACTCCAGCGCGTGGCCGGCCATGCTCCCCAAGGTCTGGCCGGCCATGGAGTACCTGCATGTCAATACGGTTGAGATGCCGGTCTACTGGGAACAACTCGAACCGAAGCAAGGGCAGTTCGACTACTCCGTGGTCGACACGCTTCTGGCCCAGGCGCGCGACCACCATGTCCGCCTGGTCCTGCTCTGGTTTGGCACGTGGAAGAACGGCAGCCAGCATTACATGCCCCAGTGGATGAAACTGGCGCCGGAAAAATATCCGCACATGGTCGATAAGAACGGCCACGCCGTGGATTCGCCCTCGCCATACGCGACTGCCGCGCTGGAGGCGGACAAGTCGGCCTTCACGGCCTTCCTGCGCCACCTCAAGACAGCGGACCCCCGACGCACCGTAATCATGGTGCAGGTGGAAAACGAGCCCGGCGTGTGGGGCAGCCAGCGCGACTATTCGCCGGCTGCCCAGAAGCTTTTCGAATCGCCGGTTCCACCCGAGGTGGTTGCGGCGATGCATGTTCAGACCGCGGCGCCCTCGGCCAGTTGGACGGAGGTCTTCGGTCCGGAAGCCGAGGTCTGTTTCCACGCCTGGTCGGTGGCGAAATATGTGGGGCAGGTCGCGGCCGCCGGTAAGGCGGTCTATCCGCTGCCCCTGTACGCCAATGCGGCGCTGCGCGATCCCATCAAGCCGGGCGCGCCGGGCAGTTACGAAAGCGGGGGGCCGACGGACAATGTCATTCCCATCTGGAAGGTGGAGGCGCCCGCGCTCGACATCGTGGCGCCCGATATCTACATGAGCGATAGCGTGGCGTACCTCAAAGTGCTGGATCTCTATCGCCGCGACGACAATGCGCTCTTCGTGCCGGAGACCGGCGGCGGGGCAGGCGTGGCCCGCTTTTTCTTCTCCGCGCTTGGCCTGCGGGCCATCGGCTATTCGCCCTTCGGCATGGACTACACGGCCACCCGCGGCGACGGGGGTAAACCGGAAGACTTGCTGGAGCCGTGGGCGCAGAATTACCGCCTGATCGGGCCCATGGCCGGGGAGATCGCCCGCCTGAATTTCGAAGGCAAACTGCAGGCCGTGGCGGAAGAGAAGGGTAAGCCGGCGGAGACTCTTTCGTTCGGATCGTGGAACGCCAGCGTGTCGTACGGTGTGGGGCGGCGCGGCAGTAGCGCCAACGGAAACCCCGAGCCCACGGGACGCGTCCTGGTAGCTCAACTCGGCGACAACCAGTTTCTGGTTACCGGCATCCGGTGCCGCGTGGATTTTCGCCCGAGCGATGCGTCATCCGGCAAGCACCGCCAATTCCTGCGGGTGGAAGAAGGCGCTTATGAAAACGGGGTCTTCAAATTCCTACGCATTTGGAACGGCGACGAGACCGACTCCGGACTGAACTTCGGCGCGGAACCGCCGGTCCTGCGAGTCTCCCTGGCGACCTATTAGACCCAGAACTCCTGATGTCCTGGAGTGAGAGTAATCTCTTCGAGTCCGGGCAAAGACATTATTGGTCACGGATAAACACAGATGAACACGGATAAGACAAAAAACAAAGATTGCTCTTATCTGTGTTCATCTGTGTTCATCCGTGGCTAAATTTGTTCTGCGAAGTGATGGCTCAGTCTGATTCCTCGGCGGCTCCAGAGTGCCGGGCGACATCAGGAGTCCAGAGTCTCGACCCAGCAGGCAGGAGTGCCTGCGCCACGA
>PLRZ01000401.1 GCA_003164075.1 Bryobacterales bacterium
ATGAACACGGATAAAACATCAGGCTGTTCTTCAAAACGGCCTACAACTTCTCCCACTCCACTCGATCGATGCCGGAATCGCGAAGAATCCTGGCCAAAAGGCCGCCGGATCGGTCCGATTCGCGGCATCAGGCAACTTCGCGCACCACGAGGTCCATCCCGTCGACAATCGACACCGGCAACTGGCGCGACAAGCGGAACAGCAGCCATTCCTCGATGACTTCTTCGAGTTCGTCCCGGCAGTTCTCCAAAGAAGCTGCATCTGCCCATACTCCGTCAAAACCCGGTATGGAACCGTAGTACCCACCCTCTTCGAGCAGTTCGTACTTGGCCCCGCGCATCGCGGCGCGAAGGTACTTAGTGACCATATTCTTGTTCTACCAGATTTGCGCGGCCCGTCGGTACCCAGAACCGCCGCCACCACTCAGATGCGGTGATCGCCATCTGAGAACTCACGGACTGCGCTGAAACCCACGCTCCCAGCCCCGGCCGACCCATCGCCACGGACGTTACGCGACGTTACATCGGCGAGTTTCCCGAGCAATTTTCATGCCGGACGGAATTTCTGCGCACCGCATAGTCATGCTGTGTGTGCGTTTCCATCTGTTTTCCGACTCCCTCCCCACGCACTTGGCGTCTTTTGAAAGTTATCATGCACCGGTCGGGCTTCCTCACAGTAGCCTCGCCCGCCTTAAGAGTTCTTCTGCGAAGCGCTTTCGCCCCTCCCGCGACCTCCACCATCTCTGTGGGTCAAACGCTCCAGCTTGACGCCACACGGCAACCTCGACTCCATCTTGAGCGCCGAGCCGCCGGTAAACGTAGCCCAGCCGCCGCGCCTTGTAGTTCGGTAGCAAGATGATCGCCGATTTGCTGCCGCTGTCCTTGAGATGCCTGATCGCTAGATCCGCCTCGAGTTCATCGGGAAGACGTTCTGTCCTCAGCCACTCGATCCGCGCTTCAGGGTAACCTCTGTCGCGAAGTGCTTTCTCTGCGAGTTCGCATTCACTGACGTCGTACCAATCTGGGCAACTCATGAGGATGCGCTTTACCCAACTCCCGCGCTGGAGCCGCATCGCCTCTTCCAGAGTGTCCAAGCCTACGTCAGCCCGGAGGTAGTCTGCCGCTGGAACTACGACGACGTCAGCACCCGATTTCACTTCCCCGTCCGTGCCGACCAGGTATTGTCCGAGAAACGAGAGCCAAACTCCCCTGCCGAACCAGGCAATACCGGCGACCACGACCAGACTTGCCAAGCATAACTTCAGTCGACGGCTCATGCCAACGCTCCAGAGGCCACCAACGCCTTAAGCTTCATTATCCGCCTAAACAGATGCGCGCTGGGACTGTAGTCCGGGCGGTGCGCGCGGTGTCCTCCAGCATCGCGCTCAACCATCGCCAACACCCTCAAGTAACACGGCCTGGAGCCCGCGCCGGAGCGCAACCGAAAGGTTACATGGAAGACTCTCTTAACTCTTCAGCGCTTCAAATTCGGCCCGAGAGTCGATACCAAGCCAGGCCGATCCACTCATGCAGACTGTCTTCGTTGTAGCTGATCATTCGCGGCGATGGGAAAAACTGTGTCCACCGGCCATCGATCTGCAGGTAGCGGGCAGCGCAGCCAGCCGCAATTACTTCGAGCCCTTGCTTCCTGAAACACTGTGCCGACCGCGGCATGTGGTAAGCTTCCGTCACCAGCACGATCCGGTGAATGTTTTTAGCACGGAGCAGCCTGGCCGTAAACAGGGCACTTTCGTAGGTAGATCGCGAAGCGCCCTCCGTCCAAATCATGCCGCCGGGGACGCCTACGTTTTCAAGCGTCTGTCGCATGATGTCCGCCATCACGATATCGTGGTCCATTCCGCCGGAAGCGACGATAGGGAGCGGCTTCCAATTCCGATACAGCCATGCCGCATACTGGCATCGCAGAAAGGTGCCGTAGCCCGGAAGCGCCTCGGGTTCTGACGCGTCGGACCGATATACACTGGCACTCAAGACGACGATCGCGTCGGCCTCTCCCGCGGGATACTGAGCAAACGAATGCCACTGTTCCAGGGTGCGTGCAAACAGAGCAGTGGAAGGCGGCCACGACCAGAGAAACAGCCCTATAAGCGCCGCCATACTCAAGTAGCGTCCGCGGCGGAAGCGCTTCCGTAGGAGTTCTCCCATTACCAGAAGGAAAATTAGGCCACACAGGCCTTCAGGCAAATAGGTCATCGGGTGTCCGGCGACACTCGTGCCAGGCGGTCAAAAATCACGGCGTGATTCCAGTGGACTCGACTGCTCATAGCAACGCAGTCTGCACCGGGGCACGGTCGGCGAGGACGCGGCAAGACGGGAAACTGTGGCATGCAGATCTGCCCTTCATTTCCAGACTACCATTGCGGCCCAAGGGAATTATCCTTAGTGGTCATACGGAACAAAAACGTGAGGCACCTGGCGAGCCAGGAGGCAGTATTCACCGGCGCTTGCTTCCTTTTTCGACCGGGGGAACCTGCCTGCGGCACCCGTGAGATCCCGCCAGGACCGTCCCGTAAGCTATTGATAATAGACGCCCCGCCTCGCCGCTCATCCGAGATCAAGAAGCTGCTGCCGCGCCGGCGCGCCGGCTTTCCCGAGGCTCTATGACACGTTTCAACAGGTGCGTGCTTGGGCTGTAATCGAGCACGATCTCTTTCAGCGCTACCACCAGCCGGCCGGCATCGCGGGTTTCGCAGATCTCCCGCAGGTAATTGATCCACGCCACCATGTCACCCGCCGGGATGCCGTTACCTACAAAGATGCGGATCTTCTCATGGGCGGTGGGGACAGTGTCCTCAAGCATGGTGCTCAACTCTTCGTACAGCTTTTCGCCGGGGCGCATGCCGGTGAACTGGATTTTGATGTCTTCATCCGGCTTCAGCCCCGACAGGAGGATCAGGTTTCGAGCCAAGTCGACGATTTTAACGGGCTCGCCCATGTCCAGGACGCAGATCTGGCCGCCCTCTGCAATGACTGCGGCTTGCAGCACGAGCTGGCAGGCTTCGGGGATGGTCATGAAGAAGCGACGCATGTCGGGATGCGTCACGGTGACCGGACCGCCGGCCGCGATCTGCTTCTTGAAGATGGGGATGACGCTGCCGTTGGAGCCGAGCACGTTGCCGAAGCGCACGGCCGCGTACTTGGTCCGGCCGTTCTGCAGGCCCAGAAGCAGCAGCTCGGCGGTGCGCTTGGTGGCGCCCATGATGTTGGTAGGCCGGACAGCTTTATCGGAGGAGATCATGACGAAGTCTTCGACTCCGTGCTCCGCCGCTGCTACGGCCACGTTGTATGTCCCGAAGACGTTGTTCTCGATGGCCTCAAAGATGTGGGCCTCCATGAGTGGGACGTGCTTGTACGCAGCAGCGTGATAGATGACCGACGGCCTGTATAGGCGCAGGACTTCGTCGAGGCGCGCGCGGTTCTGGATGCTGCCGATCTCGGGGTAAAAGGGCGTCTGCGGGAACGCCTGCCGCATCTCCCGGTCGATCTCGAACAGCGGCGATTCCGCGATTTCGAATCCCACAATCCCGGCGGGGTGGAAGCGTGCAATCTGTCTGCACAGTTCGGAGCCGATGGACCCAGCCGCGCCCGTAACCATAACCACTTTGCCTTCGAGGCTGGCGCGAATCTTGCCTTCTTCCAGGCGCACGGGCATCCGGCCGAGGAGGTCTTCGACGGCGACGTCGCGGATTTGCCCCGCCAACCCGCGCTCCTCAATCACATCCCCAAGCCCAGGCACGGTCTTGCACTCCACGCCACACGCGTGACAGCGCCCCAGAATCCGGGTCATCTCGGTGCCCGTGGCCGAAGGGATCGCGATCAGAATGATGTCGATGTTGTGCTTCGTTGCCAGCAGCGCTGCCTCATCGCCTCCCCCGAGCACCGACACTCCAAGAATGTGTACGCCCTTCTTGTCCGTCCGGTCGTCCAGGAATCCCCGCACCCGGTACAGCAGCTTCGGATTCTTCTGAATCTCCCTGAGCAGAGTGACGCCTGCGTCACCCGCGCCGTAGATCAAGGTGTTCTTTTCCGCAGTGCTCTTCACCTGGGCGGCGGCTTCCGTCATCAGGCGCACCGCCACACGGAGTCCTGCCGTGGCTAGGAAACAGATCATCAGATCCAGCACGTAGATGGATCGCGGGAATCCCCGCGGAGCAATGGCGAGGATGGCAAGGCAGCTCACGGCGGAGCCGACGACGTTGCCGAGAACGATCCGCAGCAGATCGGCCGTCGATACATACCGCCACCAGCCCCGGTCCAGCCTGGCGAAACGGAACACGACGCTCTTGACCACGATCCAGATGGGGAGCGCAAAAGCCAGATGCCGCAGATACGCGTGCGGCAGGCCGAAGTCGAACCGCAGCAGAAACGCCAGCACCCCCGCCATCGCGAAGGTCCCGATCTGCACCGTCCACACGGCCAGCCGGTGCATTTTTTTCAAGCCTTTGATGAATGCCTGCGCCTCATGCATGATCTTTTCCTGCTAAACCTCTGAGTCGACGGCCACACGAGCTTGGGCTTCGGAACAGACGGCTTCTGTGGCAGATGTGTCCTGCCCGGCGTCATAGCGAAACGCCGTATAGACCAACGGGGCCAAGGCAACCACGGCGAACAGAGGTGCGGCCGCTGGCCAAACACACGCCCCGTACGCAAGCGGGAACAGCCAAGCCACGTTGACCGCCGCAATCGTTAACGTCACTTTCGAATGGCTTCCCCACCGCCGGGCGGCGTGCTGATAGGCGTGACTGCAATGCGCCTGGTACCACCGCGCCCCTGTGAGCAGGCGCCGCAACAGCGTCACTATGGAATCAACAATGAAGATTGACAGCAGAATCAGCCAGGGCCAGAGCATCCACGGTCGTTCTTTGGCGCTCGCAATGGCCAGTACGCCGAACACAAATCCCAGGAATCCACTGCCCACGTCGCCCATAAAAATCCTAGCCGGTGGCCAGTTCCATACCAGAAAACCAGCGCTGGCTGCTGCAAGCACCAGTGCGCACTCCGCCAAGCCTCCTAGTCCGCTCCACGCCAGGAGTAGACCGCCCAGCCCGCTTGCGCAGACAGCTTCGACGCCGGCAATGCCGTCTATGCCGTCCATGAAGTTATAGAGATTGATCATCCAGACCAAGCCGACGAGCGCAACAAGTTGGCCGACCCAACCCCAATTCCATATGATCCAGCCCAGGTGCAGGGGTCCCATCCCATTGAGCTTCCATAAAGCCCAACCAGCAGCCGCGAAGTGAACCAGCAGGCGAACGCGGGCCGGTATGGGGAAATGGTCGTCGAGGAAACCCACGCCGGCGACCGCCAGCCCGCCCCAGATAAGAGCTGACCCCAAGCTGGCGGAGATGGCACCTCTGTGCGCAAACCGGAGAACGATCCCGAGAAACACAACCACGATGCTGAGGCCGCCGCCCCGCGGGGTGGGCAGGGAGTGAGAACTCCGACCATTCGGAATGTCCAGGACCTTTCGCCTGAGAAGGTAACGGCGCACCAGCGCAGTGAGCGACGCTGAGGCCAGGAAGGCGAATACGATTGTGAGCACGGGGCTTTTTCGGTCACGCGGACTTGCGGGAGGATTGGAGATACCAGCGAGCAGTGGCCTCCAGCCCGCTATCGAGCGTGACCGGAGGATTCCATTCGAGCGTTCGCCGGATCTTTCCGGAGTCGATCTCAAGCGACCCCAACAGCCGATTGATGGTAGACTCTCTTCCGACGAGCCGGGCAGCGAGGCGCAGGGCAAGCTTTGGGACCGGCAGGAACCGGGTGGACCGCCCAAGGGCTGACGCCAGCCGGGCGACCAGTTCGCGCGTTGAGACATCCTGGCCATCACTGACCATGAAGGTCTGGTTGGCGGCTCCAGGATGGCTGACACAGCGTACCAGACAATCCGCGAGGTTCTCGATTCCGATCATGCTCCGCCGGTTTTGGGTGTTGGGCAGCGGAAGCGGGAGCCCCCGCTCCACCAGGCGCAGCAAGCGCAGGAAATTTGCGCGCACTCCGGGACCATACACGATCGGCGGTCGAATGATCGCGACTTCGAGTCCGGTTTCCGCGGCGACGGAACGTAGCGTTTCCTCGGCCTCCCACTTGGAGACGGCGTAGGGATCCTGAGGGGCGGGCGGGTCTCCTTCGGCAAATGGTCTCCCGGACGTTGACTCGCCGTTCACCTTTGCCGTGCTTACAAACACGAAGCGGCGCACACCCTGCGCCGCAGCAGCGCGGGCCAGAGCCGCAGTACCGGCGACGTTCACCCTCCGGAACTCGTACAGGGGATCGACGGCGTTGTCGCGCATGACGTGAACGCGGGCAGCCAGATGCACCACGACCGATACATCCTCGATGGCAGCAGGGAGGTTCGGGTTTGCGCCCAGATCGCCGATCACCGCAAATTCACCCAGCCCAGGCGTCGCCGCTTGCAGCGCCGGCCACAGTTCGGCATTCCAGAGGCCCGCGCGCGGCGTGGAGCCAGCCGCGAGCAACCTGCGGCACACGGCTTTGCCGACAAAGCCGTCCGCCCCGGTCACCAGTATTCGTTGCGTCGTTATGCCCATTCGTACTTACGAGCCGTGTTGGCTTACGCGTGAACTGGCCTGTTGGTCGTGTACTTTGTGCGCCGTAAGTTGCCGGATCAGCACGTCATAGCGCTTGGCGACCGTTTTCAATGAGAATCTCTGTTCTACGTATTCGCGCCCGCGGAGCCCCATCTCATGCAGGATCTCCCGCTGCCCCATTGCGGTGAGTATGGCATTCGTGTAGGCATCGGAATCGCCGACGGGAACGGTCCAGCCACATCGGGAATCGCGAACAATGGCGCACAGTTCGCAGTCCTCCTCCGCGCTGATTATGCTCGGTTTAGCACACGCGAGCGTGGTGTAGATTTTCGAGGGAAAACCATCTCGACCGCCGGACGGGCTCATTGAGATCGTAGTCACGTCGGAGGCAGCGTTCATCAGGGGTATGGTTTCGCGAGCCTGATAGGGCAGCAGCAGAACATTGCTCAAATTCAGTTGCCGAATCTGCTCCCGAAGCCACGTACTTCGGGTGCCCTCACCGGCGATGACGAACTGGATGGGGCGATCCGCTAGCTGTCGGGCTGCAACGATGAGTGGCCCCCAGTCTTGAGCAATCCCGATGTTGCCCGCATAGGAGACGACGAATTTGTCGAGAAGGCCATATGCGCGCGAAAAGGAGTTGTCGCGGGGCAGAGGCCGGTAGAATTCCGTGTCGACGAAATTGGGGATGGTCGTGATCCGTTCACTAGCCCCAGCACGATCGGAAACCACCGCGGTGAATCGCTCTCCGATGGTCACAATCGCATCGGATCTACGATACACGAACCATTCGAGCGCGCGGAACGCCGCGATCGCTCTGGGGTTTTTGATCAGCCCGTGGTTGATTGCAATATCCGGGTAAAGCTCTTGGACGTTGTAGACGCAGCGGCCGCCGTAACGCCGGGAGAGGAGCCAAGCTATGACTCCAATTGATAGCGGAGGAGAGGGCGCTAGAACGACATCGTATTGCGCGTGGCGGAACAACGACCAGAGTAGAGACAGCAGATGGAAGCGAAGATAGTCGAGCGTGCGCGCCCGAGCGTCGGACGTTCTCTTGCCGAGCGAAACGTGCCATACGCTGATTCCAGAGCATGAGCTCTTATAGAAACCGGGAGCGATTTTGGACAGCGGCTGTCTGCGAAGCTCCTCCTCAACTTGGTTATAGTGGGGCGTCGTAGTCAGGACCTCGACGGAGTGGCCAAGTTTTCTCAGCTCTTTGGCGAGATCGGTATAGAGATAGGCAGTGGAGACTCCGTCCGGCGCAAAGATGAGCGAATGGATGAGGATACTGGCCATATCACTGCACTCCGGCCCTGGTAAGGGTCAGGTCTTGTGCCATACCACCCGGTTCACGTAATCCGTGTAGCTCTGGATCACGCGCACAACCTTCTCGGAAACGTTCGGTGCGCTATAGTCTTCAACGATTCTCAAGGTCCGCTGGTCTCCGCGGCTTTGGTGTTCCAGGATATGGAGGCCTTCCGACACGCGGTCCCACTCCATCCCGGTCATCATCACAGTGGCCTCTTCCATCCCCTCCGGGCGCTCGTGCGCGTCGCGGATGTTGAGTGCCGGAAAATTCAGGATTGACGATTCCTCGGTGATGGTTCCGCTGTCGGACAGCGCCGCTTTGGCGTTCATCTGTAGATGCACGTAGTCGCTGAACCCGAGTGGTTTCACCAACTCCACTTCGGCCGGCAGTTCGGCGCCCATGGATTCCAGCCTCTTGCGCGTCCGCGGATGCGTGGAGAAGATAATCCGCAGGGCGTATTGGGTGGCTAGTTCACATAAGACGCGCACCAGTTTGCGCGCATGCTCGGGCGAGTCGATGTTCTCCTCGCGGTGCGTGCTAATGACGAAGTACTGACCGGGGCTGAGCCCGAGTCGCGCGAGCACAGTGGATGCCTGGATCTTTGGCAGGTAATGATGCAGCACCTCAAACATCGGGGTACCCGTCTTGATGATGCGATCCGGCGGGATACCCTCTCGCAGCAGGTACCCCCGCGAGATGTCACTGTACGGCATGTTGATATCGCTGATGTGGTCGACGATTTTGCGGTTGATTTCCTCCGGCACGCGTTCATCGAAGCAGCGGTTTCCGGCTTCCATATGGAAAACCGGGATTTTGCGACGCTTCGCCGCGATCACGGCCAGACAACTGTTCGTATCGCCCAGCACGAGCATGGCGTCTGGCTGAACCTTTCCGAACACCTCGTCGCTCTTCGCGATTACGTTGCCGATGGTCTCCGCGGCGGATTTGCCGGCCGCTTCCAGGAAGTGATCCGGTCTTCGTATCTCCAGGTCTTCAAAGAAGATCTCGTTCAGCTCGAAGTCGTAGTTCTGACCGGTATGGATCAGAACGTGATCCATGTACCGGTCCAGCGCCGCGATGACGCGGGAAAGCCGGATGATCTCCGGGCGGGTTCCTACAACCGTAGCGACTCTCATGCCGTAACAGGAACCGGGCTTTCGGCCGGCGCCAATACCGGCAAGAAGTAGGTATCCGGCCGGTCCGGATCGAAGATCTCGCTGGCCCAGAATAGCGTCACCATCTCGCCCGCACCGACGTTCTCGATGGAGTGTGTGTAGCCCGGCGGAATGTCTATCACCTGGAAGTCCTCGCCGCGCACCCTGTACTCCACTACCTCGGCGCTCTCGATCTGGCGCAGGCGGACGACGCCTTCACCTTCGACGATGAAGAACTTCTCGGCCTTCGTGTGGTGGTAATGGTTCCCGCGCGTGATGCCGGGCCTAGTTCGCGAAATGAAGATCTGGCCGAAGTGGTCCGACTTGATAAACTCGACCAATCCACCACGCAGGTCCGACTTGATCTGAAGATGCTGCCCTCGCGCCTCATCCGGCACGTAGGAGAGGTACGTTGCGTAAAGCTGTTGGTTGAACCGGACTGCGAAATCGGGAGTGAGCAGGTTGGTGCGCATGTCGTGGAACGACTGTATGCGGCTGGCCAGATCACCGACCGTGATCCTGGTTGAAGGGATGTCGCGGTTGCCGTTTGACTCCGCGCGCACCGGCAGTTCCGCCAGGAAGGCCTCCACAACGTCATCCACATACATCAGCTCCAGTTCTCGACCCGGGTCGGAAATCTGAATTGGCATATCGTGCGCAATGTTGTGGCAGAACGTCGCGATCACCGAGTTGTAGTTTGGCCTGCACCATTTCCCAAAAACGTTCTTCAACCGGTAGATCCGAATAACCGCTCCGGTCTCGGCTCCAAAACCGAGTAGGACCTCTTCAGCTTCACGTTTGCTTACGCCATACGGATTGTCCAGATCAGCCTGGATGGAAGAACTAAAGACGACAGTTGGCGCTCTCCCCAATTCTCGAAACCTGTCGCACATCTGGCCTGTCAGATCGCGGTTCACTTTACGGAACTCCGCCGGATCGTTTGGCCGATTCACGCCAGCCAGATGAAAGACCACGTCACACTGGTCCAGCGCCGCCAGCCAGTCGACCTCGGACGTGTGAACGTCGATGCTGGCCACCTGAAGTCCATTGAGGGTCCACAGTTGGGCGGTGAGGTTTCGGCCGAGGAATCCCGCCGATCCTGTAACAACGACACGCTTCATGCGGTCACCAAGCCGGACCGAAGCGCTTCTTGTACGATTTCCAGTTTCAACAGCAACTCCACCATGCTTTCGATTGAGAGTTGGTTCGTGTTATTCGAGTTGTACTCGCCCGCTTCGGAAACCGACTTCTGGCCTTCCGTGAAAAACCTGGAGTATTCCAGGTCGCGCATGTCCGCCGGCACTCTATAGTATTCGCCGAAGTCCTCCGTCCGCGCCAACTCCGCCCTGTTGAGCAGCGTCTCGTATCGCTTTTCGCCGTGCCGAGTCCCAATAACTCGAATTTCGCTGGTGGAATCGAATATCTGTTTCAGCGCCAATGCCAGGGTTTCGATGGTCGCCCCAGGGGCTTTTTGGACGAAGACGTCCCCAGGCGCGCCGTGCTCAAAGGCGTACATCACCAGATCCACCGCGTCGTCGATGCTCATCATGAACCGGGTCATCTTAGGATCGGTCACCGTCATCGGCTTTCCGGCGAGGATCTGTGAGATGAACAAGGGGATAACCGAACCCCTGGACCCCATGACGTTGCCGTAGCGAGTTCCGCAGAACACGGTACCGCCGTCATCACAGTGTTGCCGGGCCTTCGCGATCATCAACTTCTCCATCAGGGCCTTCGAAAGCCCCATCGCGTTTACCGGGTAGACCGCTTTGTCTGTGCTGAGCACGATCAGTTTCTTGACGCCGGCAGCGAGCGCGGCGTTCATCACATTCTCGGCCCCGAATACGTTCGTGCGGACGGCCTCCAGCGGAAAGAACTCGCAGGATGGCACCTGCTTGAGAGCGGCCGCGTGAAAGACATAATCCGCACCCTGCATGGGCGCGACCAGACTACTGGAATCGCGGACATCGCCGAGGTAGAACTTTACTGGCGCTGTGCCGAGCGCATTCCGCATGTCGTCCTGCTTCTTCTCGTCGCGGCTGAAGACGCGGATTTCGCCGATGCCTGCGCGCAAGTATCTCCGAAGTACGGCATTACCGAACGTACCGGTGCCGCCTGTGATGACTAGCCTGCTTCCCGTCAGCAATCGTCTCCTCAGTTCTGAAGTACCCTCTACGCTGTGAGAACGCAGGAGGGTGGCGCGCCCCCGCCCAGCGTTCACTCATCTAAATTCCAGCACCTGGCGTACGATCTTCACTTATGTAAAGTGCTATTCCAGTATCCATTGAATTCACACAAACTCCACACTGTCAGGCCTATTGCCGCCTAACAACCAATCGTACACATCGGCCATCTGCTCTCCAATGTTCCGCCAACTGTACTTGGTCCTCACCAACGCAGCGCCATTCGCCCCAAGTTGGCGCGCCGCCGACTCTGAGAGGCTGAGGGCTTCCCGTAAGGTGCACGTCAGTCCTTCCACGTCCCGCTCAATCACCCACCCACATTCTCTATCCGCCACTTCTGGGAAATGGCACTGCCGGGTGATGATTACGGGCAGCCCGACTCCCATGGCCTCCAAGATTGACGTACTGAAACCCTCAAACTGCGATGGCAGAACGAAGAGCTGTGATGCGGCGAGGGCGCCCCACTTCAAATCTCCTCTCAGTATTCCCGCAAAGGTAACCGCATTGTCCATGCCCAATTCGCTAACCAGTGCCTGAATCGAGCGCTTCGTATTCCCATCATCAGGACCAACGACTACGAGGTGCCAGTCACGAAACTCTCGGAACACCCGTGCCCACGACTGGCAGAGGATGTCCAACCCCTTTGCAAAATGAAGCCGGCCCAGGAATAGAACCAATCGCCGGTCCCGCAACTCTGGGAACTTTTCGTAGAAACAATCCGCATTCAGCGTTGTCGGAATCTCGATCCCGTTCGGGATGACAGCCACATGGTTTCTGAGGCCGAATCCTCGAAACTCCTCCGCCTCAAACCGCGTCAAAGCCCGCATGCATCCGGCTCGGCGAAAGCTCCCCCTTTCAATCAGGGCCGAGTAGATCGCTTTCTTCAGGTGCTTGATATGTAGCGCCGAAGGCTGCAGCATCCCATGCGCCGACACAACCAGCGGTGTCTTGCAGCATGCAGCCATTCGGGTTGCGATGGCGCAATGCTGGCGCCATATTCCATGGACATGGACCACGTCCGCGTTCTCGATAAGCGGACGCATCCACGCCGCCAGACGCAGATCACCGATTCCGCGCCAAAACTCAAGGGGAAAGGTCTTGACATTGACGCCAGTCTCCGCCTCAGGCACGATCTCGTCTTCCCGGACAAGGGCAAGCAGGTTTCCCGAGTAGCGTCCGTTGCTCGCTGTGGCCCGTGCCAAGCCCGGGACGGTGGAACTCAAGCCACCGAACCTGGAGTCAAGATGACAGAGAATGTTCAAGGCAGCCTTCAATCCGTTGCAGCCTTTCGGTGATCGGGCGAACCAATCCTCAAGAGCAGCCGAGCGATCTCGTTCGCACACTCTTGGGGGGTATACCTGGAGATAATCGCCTCAGACCTTCGCCCCATGGCCTCGCGGTCCGCCTCCGGCATCGCCTCCATCTGCAGCAGGCAACAGCATAGTTCATCCGTTGATAACGGATCAAAGACAAATCCATTCACGCCGTGTTCTACCAAATTATCCACACAACCACAGCGACTAGATACAATCACCGGCAAGTGTGACGCCATCGCCTCGTTAACTACCAAACCCCAAGGTTCTCGAGTACTCGCCAACACGAAGCACGTAGCGAACGCGTACATTACAATCAGATCAATTCCGTTCTTGAATCCCGCGAAATGGACTTGGGACTGTACCCCGGTTTGTATTGCCAGGCTACGCAACTCCTCTTCAAGAGAACCCCGCCCAACAATAATCAGATCCCATGTGCCGCCAGCCAAGCGGTAGGCAGCAAATGCGCGAATCAACTCTGCTAGGTTCTTCTCAGGTGACAGCCTCGCGACGCAGACGAAGTACTTCAGAGGCAATCCGTTGTCCTTGGCTGAAGCCACCGCCCGCAGCCGCTCGGCATGGATGCGGAAGAACTCGTTATCGACAACGTCAACGCCGTATGCTATGTGCTCACTCGGCAGTCCTAGTAGTGATTCTGCGTATGCTCCGGCGCGGACCCCACCAACAACTGCGGCGTCGAATAACGCCCGAACCAAGCGCCGCTTCAGACTCTCCTTGGCAGGGTTCCGCACGTGATCATCGTGATTCGACTCGCTCATCATTATTGAAACTGCACTGTGAGTTCTTGCCCAGACCGCCGCCACCAATGCGGCAAAACTGGAATATCCGGGGACAAGGACTACGTCAGGTCCGAGCTTCCCCAAAGCACGCCACAAGTCGAACCCAAGGCCCAACTTAGACTGGTCCTGCAAAGCCCCTTCCCGAAGCGACATTATTCTCGCCCCACATAAGTCGACCTCGGCTGGCCAAGGGTGCTGTGTCGAAAAGGTCGCAAGCCGGATTGCGTCCACGGAGAACCGCTCGGCCAACCCACGGATTCGCGCGTAATGATATGGTCCGAAGTTGTTCCAGATGACAGCCAGTTTCCAACCGTCGACCTGTGCTTGCTTAGCCATCTTCACCTTCGGATGCCCGCATCACTCCACCTCATCCAGGTCTAGAAGCCCGATGATCTTGGCGGCATCACGCTCTGGAGAGCAAACACATGCCATCCGTTCGCGCGCCCGCGCGCCGATAGCACGTCGCACAGCCGGATCAGTAAGGAGGTGCAGCGCTTTATCCGCAAGCCAGTCAAGATCGTGTTCTTCCGTGATATACCCTACGGCGTCGCCATCAATAAGTTCCTTGAGCCCGCCATGCACGACAGAAGCAACAACGGGTACCCCATAGCTCATTGCTTCAACGGCCGTATGCCCCATCGCATCCCAGTCCGAATTGAACAGCAGGATGTCGACAGCGCTGTAAAAGCCACGGAGCTCTCGCTGCCAGCCCAGCCATCGCACATTACCCGCAATCTGCAACTCCTCTGCCAGTCGCATCAACTCATTACGTTGCGGACCGTCCCCGGCAATCAGAAAAACGGCCTCAGGAATTTCGCCGACCACACGCTGAGCGACCCGCAGAAACACATCCCACCGTTTGCGCGGGATCAACCAACCAGCGTTTCCGATGACGGGCACTCCCGGTCCCAATCCAAACACGGCGCGCGCTCTCTCTCTTACCTCAGTGTCTGGAAGATCCGGAATCTGAACAGGATTCCGCAGGGTGGTACTGATGGTCCGCACCGCCGGGCAGATCTCTTCGGCTTCCTTCCGTACAAAGTCCGAAGGGAAGGTAATCTGGTTAAACTTGGCGAAGGCCAAGTTGTAGATGAGGCGCCAATGCCGTCGGGACTTGACTCCGGCACGGTGGTAGTGAATGCACAAGACCCGGTGCCCCTTGCACAGGTTTCCAAGGGCAAGCATAGCGGCCACGTTGTGTCCGCTCATCACTACCCCCTCTGGGCTATCACTCCGGAAGGCTTGCCACATCGAGGGAATGCTTCGCCACCCCCAGATTCCTCTGTAGGCTAGCCCAGTAGCAGAAATGCGGTTCTTCTCCAATACCGGCCCAAGGTCCCCAATGGAATTTAAGGAAACCAGCCGCCCAGGACAACCCAGTGCCGAAAGCGCCATCATCCGTTGGAGCGTCACCTGCTCCATGCCCCCAAGACTGGTACCCTGCATTACGTGAAGGATGTTTATACTTTTCGCGCCTTTCACCATGCCGTACTGCTTCTCACAGGTTTCTCTTTGGTACCCGCCTTGGCCAGAATCACTTCAGATTTGTTTCGGCGAGACTTCAGTCAGGATGGTTACGACATCGCCAATTTGATATCGCCCTTCTAGCCGGAGCAACCACGCAATAAAACAGCACCCGACGGAGCAAGACAACTTGTCTTGATCGCCACCGCTTCCCGTCGGTAACTCGCTTCGGGCCGCTTCACTAATAATTGGCGTTGGAGCGAAAACTACTTCAAATGAGCGAAGAACGGGCTGCGGGCTATAATCGCGGGTTTTGTCGCGACGACTACCACGTGTGAGGCCGAAAACCATGGCGTCCTCGAAGTCATGCGCGTGTTTATAACATGCACACTGTGACACCGGCGTTTGAGTTCCCGAAAGTGCTGAAACACAGTGTAGTAGTACCACAGACCATCATTCGGCTCGAAGACGTAGCCGCGCCCCCGAGTTCGGGCCCAGTTGAGAGTCCTCCACAGGCCGAGCCCAAAGCATAAATTCTTGATCAACCGTCCTTCGAACCTGCCCATACCCAGATTATTCGAGTCTGAAAGAAACACCGCGTAGCGTGCCACGCGGAGCATCTCTCGGAGGACTATCTCTGGTCTTTTAACGTGATGAAGCACTCCGAATTCGGTCACGATGTCAAATGAGGCGTCGCGAAACGGAAGTTGGTAGCCTGTAGCCGGTATTAGAGAGCCCACCGGAACGCCCTTGTGGTGCGCCACCTCCCTCAGACCATCGACAGGCTCAACGCCGAGGCACGCGAGACTTGGTCGATGCCGCGCTAGAAAACGCATGGCTCTCCCGGTGCCCGCGCCGACGTCGAGCAGAGACTCCGCCTTTACGCTGTCTGTGACGGCCAGGAGGAGATAGAGGGCAAGCTCATGCTCCGGAGACTCCCCGAGTCCCGGGTCGTCGTCGTATGCTTCTGCCGTTAGCTCATAGTGCTGTTGTTGAGCCTGATCGTTGCGCATACCAAGTTGTGCCCGTTCTCCAGAGATCGACGCCATCCAGACGAGTGCCCGCAGACCCCAACGACGCCGCGGATAAAACGGTCTGAACCTCCGCGAAGTTTCCAGAATGCAAGAATCAACGGGCCGACACAAAACGGTCCAAACAATTGTAGTTGAGTGCCTTCCGGCGTGGTGTCGAATCGCTAGTTCGTCCGCTTCTAGCCACGAAATGCCCCAATTAGCCGGGCTTCTTCATATAATGCCAACCATTGGTGTCCGATTGTCTCCTCGCTATAGCGCGCTTCCACCATCGCCCGACCAGCACTGCCGATTCGGCGTGTTCTTTCCGGATCGTTCAGCAAGGCGAGCACGGCCTCAGCGATTGCCGACACCGAGTTCGCGGTAACACAATGCTCATTGTGGTTCAGAAGCATTCCTTCAAAAGCCGTCGGTGTGCCCACGACGGGCCTTCGCGTAGCGAGTCCATATAACGCACGAGTCTTAAGGCCTGTGCCTACAACGTCAGGCAGTACAATCACGCTGGCTCGGCACAACTCCTGCGCGAAGGAGGCGGCGTAATCGCACAGGTGAAGATTGGCGTGCTCATCGAGGCTACCCGTGAACTTCTCTGTCGCACCCCGCCCGAGGAGCGTCAAGGTACCCCCAAGCCTCCTCAAACCCGGCCCTAACGAATCAATGATCGTTCTGGTGGACTCAGTGACGTGCCTTACGCGAAAGTTGCCCACGATCAGCACGCTGCTGTGCCCGCTCGGCCCGGCGGCACTGTCACACTCCCGCAACACAGAACCCGGGACAGCCAGGCCGATAGTCCGTACGGTCGCATTTTCACGCAGTCCTTTGAGATATGCGGCGTCAACGGGCGATACGACGTGAGTGATCGTGGTTCTAGTTAAGAGACGTTCCTCACATGCCCGCATGAATCGAGCCTGAATTTGAAAGTATGTGCGTCTGCTCAGTCCCTTCTCCCACTGTGAGCACAACAGGGCACTTCTCGATACGGCATCCGTTATCGATGTAACCACGGGAATGCTGGTGACTCTCGCGGCGAGCGGCGAAAGGCTGATGCCATCAATGTGCAGAACGTCCATTCCCGTCTCCCCGACCGCAGCGGCAACTTGCATCGCACCTAATTTTGCCTCGCCCCGCGCCTCAAACGGCGGGCGCCCCTCAATCACACAACACATCTGCTTGAGCCGGAGCGCAAGACCGGTTGTTGTTCGAAAGACTCTCACAACCTTTATACGTGGCAATGAGCGGCGGAATTTGGCCGCGAAGGCACTTGAATCCTCGGTGCACACACCGAACACGCTGCAATCGTGCACCTGAACGGTCTGTTCAAGAATCGTTCTCAACTTCAACGCCGCCCCGGAATCCGTGTCGTACGGACAACCCGTGACGAGATAGCCGACATTCATACGGATTCAACTTCGCCCTTGGGGCGCTTTGCCGCTCGGGGCCTTCGGTAATTCCCTGGCGCGAGATTGCCTCGGGTGGTTCGCGTGTGCGGTTGCCAATGACGCAACACGTACCGGGCCCCGATGCAAGATCCGACCAAAACGAGGAGTGGGACCCACGCACCATCGATCGTACCCTCCAGTAAGACGTTCAGAAACAGAAAGACTCCCATGATCTCCCAGACCTCGATCAGATCCGGGAAGAATCGCAAACCGACAACGCTGACGAGCACGGGGATGGTACCGAGGGCTATGCCGCCGAAAAAGGCACCGCTACTGCCGAACATCGCAACCCACCAACCGAAATAAGACGGTGCGACACCCATCGCCACGTTTGGTCCATACCCGTAGACCCTTCTAGTGAGATAGGATGATACCCCACCCTCGGCAGACAGTTGTGCATATTGTCGCCACAAGGGAGATTCGATATTCTTGACAATCACGGCCAACTGCTCTATGCCTGTTAGCCGCTGCGCCAGACCCGCGGCACCCGCAGCAATAAGGCCCCTGCTGCCAAGGTCCCCGTAGATGTTCGTTGCCGTATCGCTGAACTCCACGGCATTCAGTCCACCTGATGCCACTCTAATGTCCCTATATTCGCCCATGATTCGCATGCCGGCGATGGAGACCACTCCGACGGCAACGCACGCCAAGGCATGTTTGCCGGAAAGAATGTCCCGTCCCCGGATCCAAGTGCTCAGCCAGAAAAGAACGACGATCAGCAGCGACACTAGTATGGACCCCTTACTTCCCCTAAGAATTGCGTCCGTTATGCTCGTGCACAGTAACAGGAGCAGGAACACCCAACTTATCCGGTTACCAGCCCGCATACGCACGGTTTCGGCGCTGACCAGCAGAAGTGGGACGAGAATCATACGCGCGTAGAAGATTAATCCAGCAAGCCGGTATGGCAGCTCGACTCCCGCAGTACCCATGACGCTCAGGCCGAACACGGCGGTTACAGCGGATGTCACGAGCCACACCAGTACAGCGAAAACCCTTAGCGGCAGTACTG
This sequence comes from Bryobacterales bacterium, assembly GCA_003164075.1. The sequence goes on from PLRZ01000401.1 coordinate 18,277, forward strand.
CGTTCGCACTTAGGTTCCTTGCCCCGTACTCGGAAGTTGGTGAAATGAGTCCTGGGCGCCTCACGATGCTGAGGGCAAGCACCGCAATCGAGAAACCCACGACTCCGACAGTGGACAGCTCATATGACTTGTTGAGAGTCGACACGTCTAGAAGTGCGTCGTTGAGGATGGGTTGAGCGTGCGGATCATAAGCAACGGACGGGACCTGCAGGAGTATGACGTATTTTTGTAGGTATACGACCCACAGAGCAACACTCGCCACGACGGTTGCCAGCAGGGTGCCCGGCGGCATCCTGACCAGTTGACGGGCAATGATAGCGAGCGCTGCCATACCGACCACTCCGCAAGCAACGGTGGCAAGGGTGAGTTCCTGATTCACCATGTGGCCCAGGGTCAAGGACAGCCCATGGATTATGGCGAGCGCAAAAAGCACTCGTGCCAGAGTTCGCCGCCTGGTCGCAATCCGTCTGGTTCCCATTTAAAATTCAACGCCGACTATGCCCGCGCGGGCCCCTGTGCTGCCTTACTGAGTGAGCGTGATTACGCCGACGGCGATGTAGGTTCTCTCACGCGCCACGAACCTCCGACTGTGTCCGGAGCAACGGTGCCGATGCCGCCGCAACCTCCGCAACGAACGCAGTCTTCTCAATTCTGGCCGGCCTTTCGTGTTCTCCGAGAACTAAGTTCTGAAAGCTCGGCCCGAGGCCGCCATTTCTCTCGAATTGCGGGTGCCAGATGCTCGGCCTTGCTCCGAAGTTTGTGGCCCACTGGCTAAACGTCGATGCCGATCCGATGAGCATGATGCCCCTGGCCAGAAAAGGAAGATCTTCCATGGGTGAGTTCCCACGAAACAAACGGACGCGCAGAAGACGGAGAATGGGCCTCAGTTCCTCCTGTGTCGCGTCTGAGCAGACTGTGATATCACCTTGCCAGCTAAGTTCCGACACAGCAAACTCGATCACTCATTCGTACCAGGAAAGGGGCAATCTCATCTTCCCACTCCTCGCGAGGGTGAGGTTGTGCAACGGAGGCGGACATGCACAGCTATGTATGGATTTTGGGATTACAACACAGTGCCCGGAATGCCGCCTTTCAGCGAACGCAGGAAGGCGCTCTCCGATCCAGCCTTCCTCTCGCGAGATGTTCCGAAAATACCCTTGCAGGCCCCGAAACACGCCGAGTACTGAGTGCTCCCGGGAGCGATTCCATTCATCCTCGGCGATCCAAGGCACGCTCATTAGGGTGGATAGTTTCTTAAAGCCGTATATCTCTTCGGATGAAGGTCTAAACATTCCACAGGAGTGTCGCTTGTCGCGCTCCCAACGCGCCCACGAACCGAGCTTGAATTGTGGCCACGTCGTGAACACCTGTTCGGCTCCGGTTCTCTTACATGCTGCAAGCGGGCCCAGGTATATAAACAGCAGGTTAGCCGCTACGCCGACTCTACCGAGTCGCAGGCCTCAGGTTTCGAATCCCGCGCCTACCACGAACCCGTATAACCTGCGATCGCGGCCAGCATGTTCCGCTTTGGGTTGTCAAACCAGTGATGCCGATTCTGATTATCGACAACCAGGGTCCCCACTCGGCGAGTCGCCAGTGGGCGTAAGGCGAATGATATCTAGCAGCACTTCCACTTTATACTTATGTCTGCTCTCTTTAACCAGTGTCACTAAGTGTTCTACTGTGGGGTATCCACATGTACCATCAAAGCATCTAGCGTCATCAATCAGTACTACGTGTGACATATGGTGGTTCATAATGATCGCGAGTTCCTGCAAACATGGTGTGTCTCCGTCCCCTCTCGGCGTTGTCGGATCGACGTAGTGTGCGTCCAACCAAAAGAGGGCGCGACAGGTGAGGTTCTGCACAATTGGGCGTAGGAGGCTGCTACTATCACCGTGATAGATGCGTATATTCGAGTTTCGAAAGCGGCGTTGAGCAAGTCGGGCGTACCTATCGCCGAGTTCAATGGACTCGATGTTGGCAAAGTCGTGACGGCAGCCACTGACGGTGTCGCCCCATAGCGTACCGGTCTCAATTAGCGTGTTGACCCCAAACGCTCGACCGTATGACCTGAGAATTCCACGCTTTGCCGCGGGCGATGGCGGGCCGACAAGACCTCCCCTGAGCCATTGTTCATTAAGGTACTTGTCACGCAACGGCTGCACCAAAGGGCGGAGCAATAGGTAGTAGAAACTTGTCGATCTTACGAGAGCTTTCAGCCGAGAAGTGGTCATGATAGAAATAGATAGAAATGGTCAATCTTTCGTCAAAGAGAATGGGAGTTCTCTTCCGGCCTAACAGCCCGTGGCGATAGGCGATTCCCCTGAAATCAGGGATTGCAGCGCACTGAAACTAAAAAGCGTACTGAAACTAAAGGGGCGCGAAACGCAATTCCGGCGGAAAAAGGACCTTTACCACGGGCTGCTTGGCGAATCGCCGATCCGCAGGCGGCGGTAGAGTTGCACCGGCCTGGCCGCATCACGCGGTGGACCTGCCAGCCACGCTGAAACCATTCTACCTGTGAGCACTACTGGGCGCGACCGAAAAGCATGTTGCAGCCCATCAGCAGCTCCAGTCGGTATCCGACGCCCTCCAAATACGCTTGCAGCGCATTTTGAGCCGCTGGCGAGTTGAACTCAACGACCACGTATCGTGGCCTAAACCTTGCCCAATCATTTCCTCGCAGAACCTCGGCGTCAAAGCCTTCGCAATCGACACTGAGTAAGCAGAACTCGGTTCTGCGCCCCAGGTGCACTGTCCTCATTAGTCCGGCGAGGGTGATGACGGGAACCAGGCGCCGTGCGACAACTACACTGCCGAACCCCGCTTCCGGCCCAGAGGATTCGAGGAAAGAGGACAATCCATGATAGCCGCGCTCAAGGAAACAGGCGACACCTTCGGCGGACCCCATGCCGGCGCAAACGCACACGTCCCCCGGCCGATAGCGTTGGTGCAGTCGGCAAAAGGCGTAGTTCGGCTCGACCGTTACGCCGCGCATACCGAGGGTATACAGTCTATAAGTGTTTGATAGTTTCGTAGGGTGATTTGCACCTATGTCTACAAAGAACCCGCTTGAGAGGTAGTCTTTCAGAAGGTCGCATGTAATTACGTCTTCACCGTGCTGCGAAAAGGTGCCGGGGGGCGAGGCTTTGGCTTTCAGGCGGTCGAGTATTGCGTCCCCATGCTGCTTGGCTGCAAACAGAGTTGCGGATCCACACATGGCCTTTTGTGTGAGGGTGGCGAGGCGGTTGGTTATCATTGTTCTGGCTGTCCGGCCCCGAAGATGAGGGCTGCGTGGGCGGTTCCATTGTGCCGTTCGGTTAGCCTACTTGCTCTCGGGTGCAACTCCTGGACTGTGTGAGCGTTCGACAACCGTGCGGATTATGTCGGCAGCGGTTAGAATGCAGTAGCAGAGGTAGGACTCAGCCATCGCCAGCGCAAGTCCGCGTGCACCGAGAGCCAAGTGTAACCAAGTGCCACCTATCATCAATGCCGCCCACACGAGCTGGAACGCGAGACTCAACCAAGCGTGACCGTTGCTGACCATGGCGACGTTGAGCACCATGGAGACTGCGGTTATTGTACTTCCTATCACAATCACATCGAGTATGTTATCGTGCGAAACAAAGTGTCTGCCGAACATTGCCATTAGGTTGGAGCGGAAGCAGATGACCAGGAGACCAAGGAAAGCTGCCGTCATCAAGGCAACGGCGGCGTTGCCGCAGAGGAGGCGACTGTACGCTTGGGTGGAGCCGGGGGATTGCAGATGTGAGAGGCGAGCGATTAGAGGTTGGCAGAGGACGCCAGGGACAAATATGAGAGCAGTGCGGAATTGGTTGGCTGCGTTGAATTGTCCGAGTTCCTCATAGCCGCCAGCTCTTGTCACGATCAACAGAGAACACGCCCAAAATACGGGACCGTTCAGTAGCTGTGCAAACAGGGTTGGTGTTGAAAAGGTCCATAAGAACCTTAGGTCAGCGGGACGAATTCTAAGAAATAGTGGTATTCCATGTTCTTTGCATGCCCGTAAGACGGCAATAAAGGTGAGCACGGAAGCAGTTATCACCTGCAATGCGAGGGCCGCAAGGACTGCAGCGACGCTGCGGTGTGCCGCGAAAAACACGAATGGCACAGCTAGGGCCGTGGATGCAACGTTTACGATTGTAGCGCTCCTGAAGCGCTCGAACCCAGCGAGCGCCGCGTATAGGACCCCATTTATGGTGGAGAAGAACAGAAGGGCGCTACCCCAGATAAGCGGCCTCGTGAGGGCTACGTCGTGGAGTTGTGCCTTGGCGATTTGGCCTGCAAAAGCGACGAGTCCTACAGATAGAGTTGCGGCGGTGATTGTCGTAAACACGGCGGACGCTGCTATCACCGTCCCCGCTGTCTTCGGGGACGAGGCGCGGTGCTGGGAGATATACTTCGTGAGGGTGACGCCAATTCCAAAAGCTGCGAAGGTTCCGAGCACGCCGGTCGTTTGCTTAATGAGCCCGAATTGCCCGAGTGAGGCGCGACCAAGGTATCGTCCGGTGGCAACGCTTCCGCAAAACTGAAAGCCTTGGGAAAAGATGGCGCTAATGAGTGCCCAGCAAAGATTGCCAGTGTAGCTTGATTTGCCAAGGCGTCTTAGCGCACGCAGGAATGCAAGGCCAACGTTGGTGGAGTAGTGTCTTGGCACTGCGACATACGCGCCCACTCTGCGGCGCAGCATCCACGACATGCCGTCGCCCCATCGCGTCGAGGGCAAGGGGGCTGTCGAGTGGCGGCTGGGGCGCACCTCGGCTCCGAGATTATCTTGTGAATTCATATAGCCCACAAGAGTAGTGCGCACCGGTATAATCCTCGGGATTTGCCGTCTCTCGAAACGTGCCTTTATCATCTACCGCAGCGAAGGAAACTAGCTTCAGTGGCTGGAGGTAGCCGAGAACTCGTACCGGGGAGAAGACACGCTGCCCATTAAACTGGAGCCGTTGCCTCCCTATCGGGACGGAGAAATAGAGGCGGCCGCCCGGCTGAATGACTCTTGCCATCGCCTGCATGGCCTTAAACGGTGCCGTAGGGTCAATCGGATCCCCGTACCTTCCCAGGCCGAAGTGCTCCACGGCATGGAGAGACGAGAGGCTCTCCACCGATGCATCCGCAACCATATCGAGCGTGGTTGCATCGGCGTGAACGAAAGTCAGGCCTGCTGAAAAACTTGTCAGCGGGCGGATGTCAATCAAAGTAATCGGCATGAATGTCAGAATCGAGGCAACAAAGCCATCAACTCGCGATCCTACGTCTATGTGCTGCTTAGGGCGGGCTTGATATATCTTCCTAGACGCCCAAAGGTCCTGGTGAAAGTAGTGGCCTAGCGTTCCCCCGGCACTGGCGGAGTGGTCAGAGAGGCATGGATAAAGATCGCTGTAACGCAGGGGAAACACCGAATCCCTGAATGAATGATACGTGTAAAGACTTCTGGCGAAGCGCGGGGGTCCGCGAATAGCCCAGCCAGTTTTGCGGAGGTCCAAGCCGAAGGCGACGAAGAGTCTGTTGAATTCTCTCGCGATTACCATTCTGTTTCGCTGAGCGCCAGTTGGTGCAGCGTCTCCATCGTGTGCCGCGTGGGTCATGATTCCGGAGCTCGCTCCAGTGGTTTGAATGGTAGCCCACTTAAGCTATGGAAAGTGCGTCAGCCTTCGAGAGCGGCGTGTTCGTACGTTTAGTTGGGCCGAGGGGCGGTAAGGGACTGAAGATCAGCATCCACCATTTGTTCAACCAGTTGCCGAAACGTAAACCGTGGTGCCCAACCTAAGGTGTCGCGCGCCTTCGCCGCATCCCCTATCAACAGGTCGACTTCCGCTGGGCGATAAAACTGCTGGTCGGACGTGACGAACTCACGGTAATCCAGGCCAACTTTTGCGAAGGCGGTTTCGCAGAAGTCACGGACCGAGTGGGTTTCACCCGTCGCCACAACATAATCATCGGGGTTCGGCTGCTGCAGCATCAAATGCATGGCGCGCACGTAATCGGCGGCGTGGCCCCAGTCGCGATTGGCGTCCAGATTTCCGATTTGGAGGCCTTTCGAGAGGCCCAGTTTGATTCTGGCGACTGCGCTAGTGATCTTGCGCGTGACAAACTCAAATCCTCGCCGCGGACCCTCATGGTTGAATAGCATGCCATTACAGCAGAACATGCCGTAGGCCTCGCGGTAATTCATTGTGAGATAAAAGCCAGCTACCTTGCTGATCCCATACGGGCTACGCGGATGGAACGGGGTGGTCTCTCGTTGCGGCACTTCGCGAGCTTTGCCAAACATTTCACTCGAACCCGCAAAATAGAATCTGCATCGCGGCTGGAGCTCACGTAGCGCGGCAAGCATGTAGTGAGTACCGTCGATGTTCGTGGTCATAGTGGAGAAGCCATCAGCGAAGCTTTCCGCGACAAAGCTCTGAGCCGCCAGGTGATAGCATTCATCGAACTCATGTCGGGCGAGAATACTAAACAGGCTGGGGTAGCTTTCGATGCTCGCCGGGTGGAGCGTGATTGTGCCGAGAAGATGGCTGATGCGCCCCAGCCTGCGTTCGGGCTCCTCAAGCGCGACACGGCGGACTAGACCGTGCACCTCGTATCCGAGACTCAGCAGGTGCTCGGCGAGATAACTTCCGTCCTGTCCTGTGATACCAGTAATTAGGGCTTTCTTCATTTTAGGCACGTCCAGGTTCCATCATTCTCTTCTCAACGACTATCAGGACCGGCAATTTCCCAATGTGGCTGGCCAGCCAGGCGACGTAGAGGGGAACTCCAGCGAAGCGCTGATACAGTGGAACTCAGAATAGGCTTGAAATCGTCTCGAAGGCCACCCGAGTGATCTACACAATAGAGTCTAAGGTGACAGCCCTGCGAACGGCCGGGATGTTTGTAGTTGTTTGCAGGGTCTTAGCTGAGCTAGCCCCTGAGGCGCTGCCTTGCCGCCGCGACAAACGCCGCAGGTAGTTCGCCAACGATCCCCATCTCAATCTCTATGTCTCGTTGATCCCCGTACAATCGCTGACGGAGCTGGCCTTTCGGCCAGATTACCGGCATGCCACCGATAAAGGAACCCCACATGCTAAAAGTGGAACCGCTAGCAATTAGTACACCTGCGGAGCCAATGGCCAAGAGTTGTTCAATTGCGGATGTTGAGTCCAGGCGTCGAGTGTGCGGCAAAGACATGATCTCAGCGAGGTCGCTCTCGGAGCCATCTGAGACCACCAAGATAGGCATGCTATCGCTAATGGCCGAACGGAGCAACTCGACCAGTCGCAGATACCAGTCCATTGGGACTCTACGATTGTCTTTTCCCTGCTCAACATCCTCCATTGTCGCGGGCAAGAAGTCTCCGAGGCGAATATTGACGACGGCGGTCTTCCTTAGGGCCTCGACGCCGTGTGGTTTGTGTTTGTCTCGAGTGATCGCCCACAGCTCTTGTCTCACGGTCTCAGCATTAGCTAAGAAGGGCGTGAATAGCGCACGCGCTCCTTGACAGACTACTAGCTTTTGGCCAACGCTTTCCTTAGACTGCGTGTCGAGATAGTCCTGCTCCGTGATTCGTGGACGAGTGAGGGCTTTGAGCTTATCGAATCCACGAATGTAATGTGATCGCCCATGGAATAAATCCCAGTACCACCGTTTGTCTCGCTCGCCACGTAGAAGCGGGCCCACCTTGATCGTTCTCCACGTGGGAGAAACCAGCCTAAGATTGTACGTATATGATAATGCGACCGCACGTGCCCAAGGAAACAATAGGTTCCCGAGCCCAGCACCACCCAGGCGGATCAGTCCGCAGTCGGGCGCCGAGAAACGTGGATAGACATAGGTACTGTAAGTCTCTTTACCTGTCATAGCATTGGCACATCTGCTCGCGCACCGCACGGGAGCGATGGATGCAACTAATATAGGTGCCCGTTCCCCAAAAGCCCTGGCGCGATGACTCCGATTCCGTCATTCGAACAGATAGGTGTTTCCCTGCAAACGCCCCGCCTACAGATCCGCAAATCCTGGTGATATGATAAGGGGCTCATCGCACAGCCGCCGCGAGCCGATTCGTCCAACTCGTCGCAATTTCTCGGAAGATGCTGCTCAGTGGCCTAGTAAGATCCCAGGCAGGATAGTGCGTGGCAGATATTCTTGACAACCAGCCACTCATGGTCCACCAATTCCGTTTGCTGGACATAGAG
>PLRZ01000359.1 GCA_003164075.1 Bryobacterales bacterium
AGCGACCTGCCCGCGTCGAAGGACGAGGTGATTGCCGCCGAGGCCACGTTACACGGGCCTGGAGATCTTCTTTTGATAGGACCACGTGCCACCGAGTCGGCCTTCAAGCGCGCTGCCACTTCGCAATACGCTATCATTCACCTCGCGGTGCACGGTTATGCCAGCACAACCGAGCGGAATCGTTCAGCTCTGGTTTTACTGAGCGATCCGGCGGCGGGCGAAGACGGCTTTCTTCAGGCTTCGGAAATTGTACAACTGCCACTGCACTCCGAGCTCGTCGTCCTCTCGGCCTGCGATACGGCTATTGGCCCACTTGAGGGAGAGGAGGGAATTGCGGCTCTTTCAAGAGCGTTTTTGCTGGCAGGCGCCCGCAGCGTAGTCTCGACCCTCTGGTCAATTGACGATACGTTTTCGCTCTTCCTGATGAAGCAATTTTACAAACACCTGGTGTTACATGAGCCGCCTGGTGCCGCGCTTACGGCGGCAAAGCGCGACATGTTGCGGAAGTACGGCGCAGCGGCGGTTCCGTACTATTGGGCCGGCTACACGTTGGAGGGCGCAGCCAACCTGGCGCTAGCAAATCATGACTAAGACCGACATGACATACACATCTCTGACCCCAAGGCAACGCACCGAACTTTTGGCTTCGGTCAAAAAATCCATTCTCAAGCATCACTTCAATGTGGGAGGTGTGGATTACAACGAATGGGCCCGGCGGTTTGACGAGCGAACACCTGCCCTACTCGGCGCGGACGTTGAGGAATTCGAAGACGGGATACGCAAGGCCCTCGCGGAACTCGGTAGTAGTCATACCGTTTTCTACCATGAGCGATCCAACCGGCTCCTGCCGCAACATTCGATCAACGCAACTATCCGCGCCTTTGAGCATGATGGTCGGCAACGCTGGCACTTCCTGGACGTCTTCGAAGGCGGTCCTGCCCACCTCGCGGGTATCAAGAGCGGTGACACGTTGGTCGCAGTCGACGGGACGCCGTACGAACCCCCGGCGATGCCTCCATTCCGAATTGGCGAGACGTGCAGGATGGCCGTCGCTAGCGCCTTTGGTGAAACTCCGCGCGAAATCCCCATCAGCGTTCCATTCAGGAAGGGCACCAAAGACCGCCCGCCGATTGTCGAGCCCAAGAGCCCGATTCATTCGGTAGCTGCCCCCCATACGGGGCTTCTCAAGATTCCTTACTTCCCCGGTCCGACCGGGATTAGCTTCGCGAACGAACTCGACTTGGCGATGCGAGATCTAAAGGCTCAGGGCTGCGACCGACTCATTATCGATCTGCGCGGCAACATCGGGGGCAGTTTGGGTTTCGCCCGCCTTGCGAGCTACCTTTGCCCGGACCGAATTCCGATCGGTCACAGCCTGACGCCAGCCCGCCTCCGGAAGGGGTATACCCGTGAAGCTTTGCCGCGCGTCGTGATGCCGCGAACAACCAGTGAGTTTATGTTGGCCCTTGCCCGTTTCGCGGTGCGGGACAAGTCCGTTACGCTCCTTACTCAGGGCTTGGGCCCACAACCGTTTCACGGCAAAGTCGTCATTCTCGTGAACGAATGGACAAACAGCGCGGCCGAGATGGTCGCCGGGTTCGCCTCAGAAAACCGTTTGGCGACGATCATCGGCACGAAGACTGCCGGCAATGTCCTCGGAGCCGTGAACCACAAGGTCGGCGGCGGATACTGGCTCCGTGTGCCGGTCTTTGGCTGGTATACGTCCGAAGGCAAATGCCTGGAAGGCCACGGCGTTACGCCTGATCTGGAGGCTGACGTCGACCCACCCTCGCTGCATGCGGGGATGGACCAACAAGCGCGCCGCGCGGTCGAACTTCTTGACGCTGCGTGATGAGCCAGCAGCCGACCAGAATGAACGTCACGGGTTCAGCACACAATCGGTACACATTCGTTCTCCCGCACTGCCATCGGATCGATTACGCACCTGCCAGAGTCGGCTGACCACCAGTCAGGGCACTTTCCTACCGAGTCCGGTCTACGTTTCTCAATCAAAACGACTGTCAGCCCTAGATCGACTTTCGGGTACACCACTTCGGCGAGGCGCTTCGGTTCGCAGGGACTGGGATCCGGAGTATTGGCGGCAGCGACGAGAGCGGAACCCGGCCATCGCCGCAGCAACCCGTCAACCGCGGGCCGCAGCCGCTGGCACGACGGACCGGTAAGCAGTCTGAGGCGGAGGAATCCGCGGTCTTCATATGACATCGCGAAACGACGAGAACGACATCTTGAATCGATTCGCGTCTAGGATCGCTTTGGCAGCATCGGCCTCCTCCACGCTGAGGATGCCAGCGCGAATCCAAAGAACGTACAACCCCGGAGTGTTTAGGATGCGACCGTCACCTAGTCGGCTGCGAGCTTCGCGGAGGAACACACGCTTCTCATCACAGGCGACAAGCCAGCCCCTGATTGAGGCGAGAGCGAGGCAGGCCGATTCGCCGGAGCCGAGGATCTGGGACAACTCGGCGAAAAGCGCCAACTCGTCCGGCGATGCGATCGATTCACGAGTCAACGCCCCATCTGCAATTGCGGCCCCGAGAATTCGGAGTTGCTCCGCTTCAGTAACCTCGGCAACAACCTCATCTGGCACCACGAAACGCAATCCGATCGTCTCGCCTAGTAAAGCAAGGTGGCCAGTATGACTCAGGTTGATGAGGATACTGGTGTCGGTGATGACGATCGAAGTAGTGGCAGTTGGGCTCACGGATCTAAACTGACGGGACGAGCACCTCGGCCGGTTCGTCGTGCACCAAACCGAGGCTCTGAACAACCCGCTCGATTTCGGTCGCGCCTACCCCTAGCTTGCTCGCGATCTCGAGTAGCTTCCGCCGGCTGATCTTTTCCCGGCGGTAGCCTTCCAGAGCCAGGACAAGGTATCGGCGATAGAACGCGCTGATGTTCTCGTCTTCTGAAACTTCCGCGAGACCCAGTAGTTCAGCCAGTTGTCTGCTCATGCCATCGCTATCCATCTGCTTCATTTCTCCGAATTGCTTGTCCGTGATCAGCCGGAGGTTCATTAGCCGATACAGCGCCGAGAGTACGCTCACGCCAAAATGATGCGAAAGCTTGACGACATCGTAGATCTGCAAATCCTGGCTTCCACCCGCCGTGCGGCTGTCGATCGGGACAACTCCACTTTCGTCGAAAACGTCCGCATGAAGGCGGCTGGTGCTGCCTTTCCCGAGGGCACCCACGAACTGCCGGACACCATCCTCCGGCATAAGGAAGTTTGCCGCAAACACATTGGCACGCACTTCAAGCAAATCGGTGCGCTCCGATTCGCGGCTCACGTGCCCCATCTGCGCCCGATCTAGCAGAAGATGTGCGTATTCGTGGCACCACGAAAATCTCTGCCTCACGGCCGCGTGGTCGCGATTCACCACGACAAACAACCCAACCGTTGGATCGCTGAGCATAAGCCCAGAAACTCCCGACGGCATCGCGATTAGCCCGGTGCGAATACCTTGTGCTTCCAACAACGCGGGCAAATCTCCTAGGGGGCCTGAACCCAGCCCAAGCCTTCTCCGCTCTTCCAGTGCGGTTTGCGTGCCACTCTGAATCGAATCCCATTTGGATCCAAGAGAGACGGAGGGATAGGAGGCCACGCTGCCAGTACTCCGACTGATACCGAGCAGCGTTTCGAGGTCCCGGAGTTGGTGTCCGAGAGCAATGCAATCGCGAAGCGCGGCCTTGACCCCATCGCCCGCGTCGTCTTCGGAACGGAGCAGCACCGCCGTCAGACCGTCGGCACTGAAGTTCGGGGCGAGAAACTCCCGAATATCCCGAGCATATAGGTACGAGAGCTTCCCCAATTCCAAACCTGAGACGGACCGATTGCCAAGTTCGATCTGCGCGACGGTAGCCCGAGACACGGCCATTTCCCGCGCAATATCATCCTGCGTCAATCCGCAAGATTCTCGCGCCTGCTTGAGGCGCCGTCCTAGTTCCGCTTGATCAATCGACATCGAAGTGACCCTCTAGTTTATCAGCGGCAGGCAACGCGGCGTTCCGAAGTCGAGCACAACATGCGTAACGTAACCCGCGCCGAAACCTGCTACAAAACCAGACAGCAAGCGGAGTACCCATTCGGCGAACGCATGCCACGCGGTCGTCGCCGGGTCGATTGACAGAAATCGGCGGTAGCCTTCTTCATCCGCCAGCAGCCGCAACTGGTTCTGCCACCCATCGAGGCCTTGATACCAGAAGTTCGCCGCGGCCGCCACTGGAACCAGGCCATGCCCGAGCGAGCGGTGGCCAGGATGAAACGGCGGATCAATGCAGTCAGGCAAGATTCCGCCACAGTAGCCGCCAAGAGCGCCTCCAAAGGCCTCCATAGTTCTTGCTAAGCCACTCTGATTATTGGCTTTGTATAACGCATAGCCCGCTCCGGCAGGAGCGGAAGTTGCGACGTGAAACGGACGGTTTGGCATGAAGACCTCTCAGTAAAGATAACACAAGATGGCAAAATTTGGAATGTATGTTAGGATTATGGTAGGAGATTTACCTTAGAGTGCTACTAGTTGAACCTCAGGCTCACACCGGTCTCCCCTCGAACCGCGTCGGGTGGTTGGACCGCCATCTCGCGCGGGTTTGCGTTCTGTCGGAGTTGACTGCGACCCAATTTCGGAACGCGGAGGAAAAATATCGCGCAGTCGGCGATTGGCTTGCTGCCGACGACAGCTCGTTGGCCCTTTTCGCTCCTGAAGTTTATCCGCAGGGGTCGATGCTGCTCGGTACCACCGTTCGGCCATACGGGCAAAACGAGTACGACCTCGATCTCGTCTGCCAACTTCACTGGTGCGCTCAGCAGCCGCCGCTCACAATCTACGACTGGGTGCACAGTCGGATGGCGGCCAATGAGACCTACCGGGAAATGCTGGAAAAGCTAAAGCGGTGCCTGCGGTTGAACTACGCTGGCTCCTTCCACCTGGATATTTTGCCCGCCTGCCCGAATGACCAGATCGGGAACGGTTCCATTATCGTGCCAGACCGCAAGCTCGAATGCTGGAAACACAGCAATCCGAAGGGATTTGCGGCGTGGTTCTTTGCCCAGTGCCGCGTGCGGGACCAGTTGGCGGAGCGTATGCTGAAGGGTTCGGTTGAGCCACTACCTTCAGCGGTGCCTTCGCAGTACAAGTTTCCGCTACAGCGAATCGTCCAATTGATGAAGCGTCATCGGGACATTTTCTTCAGTGGAGGCCGGGACATATCGCGCTCCGTGATTCTCACCACCTTAGCCGGTGGCTTTTATCAGGGTCAGCGATCATTGAGCCTCGCCCTTGAAGGCGTGCTAGATGGAATTCATTTTACCCTGGAAGCCAATCCAGCCGTGCCCAGGATCGAGAACCCGACGCATCCCGACGAAAACTTCGCCGACACCTGGGATCAGGCAAAGTACGAGCAATTCAAATCGTACATTCGCAATTTCCGAACTGGATTGAAGGCGCTACTGAATCCAACCCTGACTGAGCAGCGCATGGGCCTGGAGAAGTCGACGGAGCGACTTGGGCAACTTTTCGGAAGTGATAGGGTCAAGGAGGCAATCCGAATCGAGGCGAACGAATTGAATGAACGGCGGGATGGCGGCAAGCTCGGCATCGCCGCGGGTGGCGTTCTCACGGCGCTCTCTCAAGCTGGATCGGCCGCAGTGCCACGCAATCAGTTTTTTGGTCGATGAACAGAATCAAGACAATCGGCATTCGGGAGCAAGCTGCATGGGTTCGTAGTCGCAATCCCGGGTTTCGCTGCGACGTGGCTGGCGGTCTGTTGACCTGCTGTGGCCGTCTGCAGCCAGGCCCGATGAATGCCACCTACGAGGTCGTGATCCAGTACCCGGTTGGAACGTGGCCGAAGGTCTTTGTGCCGGGCGATCAACTGCGCCCACTCGAGCCCGGTGGCAAGATCCCACATACCTACGCCCCTGCCGAACCCTGCCTCTTCTATCCAAGTCGGGCCTCCTGGCGTTCGGACATGAAGCTGTCGCACACAATAATTCCATGGCTGTCGCTGTGGCTGACGTTTTATGAAATGTGGCGGGCTACCGGCGAATGGCACGGCGGCGGGATTTCGCATGGCGCCGTCGAGGAGCTTGAGCCGGCTGTGTGACGCCAGCATCATGGCAAATCCAGAGCGTGCAGGAAGCCGCCCAGTGATTGGTTCTGATCGTAGATCTGCATCTTCAGATCTGCCTTCGGCATGATGATGCGCCCGAATTCTACCGCGAGCGCCACCGGCATTGCGGGAAAAACGTGTAGCGTGGCTTGTTCTCCGTGCGCCGCCTTGATCCGATCCAGCAGCAGTCTCACTTTCTCGCGGAAAAGGCGCGCCTGGCCGCGGCTCTTCAAGAAATCATTGCTCGGCGTCGGAATCGACACCCTCCAGATGTTCGCACCCGGCACAACCACATGAACGCGCTCGTCGTTGATCGTCGCGCTCAAAGCGAACACCAGCGCGGGCGGACCGTCCGTGGTGCCGGGCTCGACTATTTGGTACTGGAAGCCATCTGGATCCGCCTGCCAACTCCAGTCGGGAGGTTCCCGGTGCAACTGAAACACCTCGGCCGCCGCAATATCGCACAGCAAATGCCCCAGGAGCATCAACAGTGGCTGGGGCGCCAGCCCAAAGACGGATAAGTGATGGACCTCGCCTTGCGCCAGACGCGGCTTGACCTGGAGCGATACCTGACTCCTCAGTTGAGTTGCTTCAGCCTGCCAGTAGTCGCCGCTTCGGTCCTGAAGCGAACTATTCACCATTCCAAGTGCGACCGGGCGCGAATCAGCGGGGTAGCGTTCCGGCAACATTGCCTGCGCCGCCTTCTTCAAGGAAAGCGGCGCGCTATGGGCCCCAATATTGGCTCCGTACAGCACTACGTAACTTTGCTTGTCCGGCCCCAGCGCGGTGACGAGTTCGATTCGTTGCTCGTGGCGCTCTTTCATCGATCGAAGGAGCTCGACAGGATGACCGTCCACATCGGCGACATCTATCTTGCGATGGTGGACGTCACACATCAACATCAGGTTCGATATATCGGCCTTCAACTGTTCCGACAAGCTCGCGTCGCCACGGGGGCCGGTCGGTCTGTCGGCGATGATGTGGGCGATGTAGGCAGAATTGAATTCCGCCTGGGTGAGTGCGTCGATCCAAAGCGGCTGGTTGCAGCCGTCGTACTGGCAACGGCCGCCAGCCTTCCCCCAGAGTCGGATCTTGACGGTCTCGGAAATGTAGCTGATCGACATGCCTATTTCACCCGTAGGTCCCCTGCGATGAGGGCCAATTCGTCGAGCGCTGCCTGAGGGTCTTCGACGATCTCGGCCGCCAGCACGTCGGGGTACTTTGAGGTCTGAAGCTCAACACCGGTGAGGGCCACGCCTTCTTCCTTCGCCTCCGCAACTCCTGCCGCCGCCCCCGTCCAAATCGAGGAGACAGTCGGCGAATCCGTGGCCGGACTTGAATGGGAACTCGCGAATGGCCACTCCTCGACCGGCGGCGATGTCGCCGTGTTTCCGAACCTGAACCAGCCAGCCGGCAGCCGCCAAAGCGCTGTCGATGTTGCGTCGAGCCTGCTGTTCGGGCTTCTCGGACATGGATTCTGGTAATTCTCTGATTCTATTATGCTTGTGGTGTCGAGGACAATCCCACCTTGTCAATCAGTCAATCAGTAGCGCTTTGTCATTCCCTGCGGTTCATCCCACAGCCGCTCCCATTCCTGCCCGTATTGCGCTGCCACCGTCGCATCGTGCAACACCAACACGTTCTCCGCGTTCCGGCTCTCCGCCGACGATGTGAAATTGAAGCTGGCAGTCTCCACGGTCTCGCCGTCCACCACGATGAATTTATAGTGCATGATAGCGTGGGGGGTAATCCACCCTACAGGGATGCCGACGTTCGCCAGGAGGGTTGCCGAGCAATATCGCGATGTCATCTGGCTCATGTCCACGATCACTGCAAGTCGACACCCGCGTGTGGTCGTCCAGCAGCGCCTCCGCTATCGGCTTCAAGGTAAGTTCGGAGGCGGCTACCCGCACCGACTGCCGGGCCTGCGTGATCGCCTTTACCACCAGTTCCGTCGGGCCGCGCGGTCGGGAGAGAATGCGACCTCAACCGGCAGCCACGAGCGAGCCGATGCCAAGACCGGAAGTCAGGAGCGCAGCGAGGAGGAGTCGGAGCCAGCCGTTCACGGTTTAGACCCTTGAAAGGCGTTTCGGTTAACGACTACGGCCTGGAATCTGCCCACTCCCCCACCCTGTAAGCCGCGGGGAAGGAGGTGTGTGACAGGAAAACAGAAGTATTCTGTGCGATGTCGTACTGTTGAATGAATCATGCCGCCCGCTCCCTGCTTTCGGCGCGCCTTAGTGAGTTCCGCCATGGCCGCAGCCGAGCCGCCTTTGTTTGGGTGTTCTGCCATTGCTTTACCCCTACACACAGTCTGCACGCTGGAACTGAACGGAGGTTTTTCGGCGTCTCAAATTGGTCACGTTGTCGTTGATCAAACGGCGAATGAACACGGGGACCTTACAGAGCCTCTAGTGGCGAAGACCCCTCAGTCGGGGTCGCATTGCCCGCGTCCCGATCCATCCTCCCCAGTCACTTAGTACATAGAGGCTGTCTTAAAGACAGCCCCTGCACGGGGAAGAGCACGAATGGGCAATCTCGCAGTCATCCAAGACGAACACCAGCAGCGCTTAGAGACAAAGCTGAAACGCGAACTGGGCGATCAGATCCTCGGGTCGCTACGCGACGACCGCACCGAAGACATCCTTTTGAATCCGGACGGTCTTCTCTGGGTTAAGCGAATGGGTGAAGGTTTCACCCGAGCCGGCGAAATCCCGGCGCCGCAGGCTGCGAGTGCCCTGAGCACCATAGCGGCTTGGCGCGGTACCGTCCTGAATCACGACCACCCCATCCTAGAAACCGAACTGCCGATCGATGGGA
>PLRZ01000224.1 GCA_003164075.1 Bryobacterales bacterium
GTCTACAATGAAAGCACTTGAGCGGAGGATAGGGCTCCGCAGGAATGCGACCCGAGCGCCGACTCAAGCGCTGGAATGCGGGGGCGGCTTCGGCCGCCCCTAACCTGAAATCAGACCCCGCCGGTCCGTAACTTATTGCGACCGAAAAATGGTCTTGACAATGGGGTCCACTTTAGCGGCGGAGCCACCGGGAAGCATGGCACGGAGTTCGGCAATCTGAACGTCTATGCGTTTCTTCTGCGATTCGTAGCCTTCAATGGCGGCGACGATGATTTCGTGAGTGAGTTTCGTTGGCATGTCAGCCTTTCGCAATCATTCACATTAGCGCATTCTGCCGGTCAGAAGATGGCGCCTCGCTTCGTTGTCAGTGAAGGGTTGAGACAATCCGCTGAAGAAAGTTCCTACTTCCCTCGGACACGAGGCAAACCCGTACCACACATTGGTTCCGTCTTCGGAGCCTTTTCGTAACCTTCGTCAGTTAGGCCGATGCGAATGCGAGCGACGCGCCTTGAGTCTCCGGCCTCGCCGCCCCGGTCCCGTTCGGACTGGCACGCTCCGGTCAATTCAGTCTCTCGAAGATCACTGCTCGATTTCCAGTCCGTCCTGTATGGCACCGGCAATCAGTCCACAAACATAGCGCGGCTCTACAGCGATCACGTCTCCAAACCGTTGCCACGGCTCGATCTCGACGTTGTTATCGATCCACCGCCTTGCCTTCGCCGTGAGGGGTGTCAGCAGGGCCACGGTTCCGTGGATATCTACACGGAGGTCGGGCATCGCCTCTCCGTTCCAGCCTTCAGAACCCGATCCGCCGCCTGGAAGATCCTCACAGCAGACTTCTCCGGAATGGTTGCACCCGCAAGCCAGTGCTGGACGTAACCTCGGCTGAACTCCACGCCGAGCAGCCCCAAGCTCTCGCAGCAGATCATGGCGACGCACTCGGCCTCGACTTCGCGCAAAGACCGTTCTGTATTGTCGCCGACGCTGTGGAGCAAAACGTGAGCGATCTCGTGGAAAAGCGTCTTGGCGGGCATGGCGGCAATCGGTGAAATTGCCACCGTCGCCGTTCCGGTGGCGGCGTAACCCTGCACATTCCCGTCCACCACAGCGAATGCTTCCTCCCGGATGTTGAGCGCCGCCAGCGCCGCTGCCCGGTCCCACGCCGGGATCGACTCCGGCTCGTAGGGCGCACCCTCCGTCTGGGAGAGCACAAACCAGTTCTTCTTGAAGACGAAGATCGTACGGACGCCGACTTCGTCGCCGTCTCCAGTTGGTGCCGGGCCGTCGTGAAGACGCTTCGCATCCCATTCCTTGGCCTTGAGCTTCAAAGGCATGCAGAGTTCCAGGGCTCGCTGGCCTTTCCGCACGTGCCGACCGAGTTCCTTCCAGCGGTTGAAGCTCGCCAGTGGTCCCGGCTCGATGCCACGTGACCGGCATTGCATCAAGGCCAGGATCTGATTCCCGAGGCTATAGGTCCAGAATCGCGAATACGCCTCGTGGACGGTGCCGGGTTTGGTGACGGCCTCTTCGAGAAGGCATTGCCAGGATAATCGGGCGGAACCTGCAATTTCTGTAGTAGCGATGACGACCTCCCCGGCCAGCGCGGAACGCTGACCCGGTTAGTTATCGCTCGGTTCTGCGACAATCGCCACAGGAATTCCGGTGACGCAGGTTATTGCGGTGCCCACGTTGCGTCGGGTGCCGTGTGCTTGAAGGGTGGTTCTTGGGCGTTCGGAAGCCGTGCAAGGCTCCGGTGGAGGTCGAGGCGGGCGACGGGCAAGGGTGAGTCAAGGGGCGACTCTATGGATCACTTCGGCGATTCGGTACAACAGAGGGCATTCGTTCCGAGCGGTGGTCCGGTTGGGTCCAGCACGACGCGCTCATCGAAACGGCGTCGCGACGAGAATCGACACTCAACTCAAGGCGGTCCTTTGGAGGCCATACGTTGACGAAGCTAGTTCAAGAAGCTTCTCATGCAGGCGTACCATAGCGAGGGTGTCCACCTTGCAGTATTCGAGTAGCTGCCGCCGAGTAATTTCGATATCGTCGCCGACGATTTCCCCTCGGGCCATGCGAGCGAATTGCGTAACTGCCATCTCGCCATCGCAGATGGGTAGGCCTTCGTAGGACAAGTCGGTAACGAGAGCCGGGAGAACCTTCTTGATCGAAAAGCTGCCTCGGAAGTGAGGATGATAAACGTGGTCTGCAATGATCGGGTGGAGATCGACCAGTCGGTCCAAGATTGCCTGTAAGGGCTGAGCCAGATCAGGGAATAGGCCCTGAAGCCCCGTGATTCGAGTCTTCTCGAAACCGGTATAAACCATGATCGATCCGTGCTGCCCCAGGTCATGAATCAGCCTCTCGGCGAGCTCTCGCTGGCAATCACTCGTGGCGTCGGCGAGGTACTCGCTGTGGTGCAGTTCGTCGTCAATCCGATCCCAGTGATGAATGCTGAATTGCGTGAGCACCTGCTGGTGACAGCCCTGGCCTGCGTACAAAGGAAGTACGGTCGCTACCGTTTCGAAGTCGAGGTAGTAGCACGGCCAGATGATACCGCCCAAGGCATTTCCCAGACTGGTCTCGACGATCATTTGGCCAGACACGGATGAGTTCACAGCCCTCTGCTGACGGTCGTTCAACTTCAGATCATTCGGAACCTGCGATATATCGACTATTCCCTCGGCCGATAGTTGTTGGAGCCTCTTGTAGTGCAGGCTCGGGATCTCCAGGACCGTGTGAGTCAGTGCCTGCCCGAGGCACTGATCGCCGAAGACTGCGCATTCGCGGCACACCGACCCGAGCTTCGGCGATGGTCGCTCATCGCGGAATAGAGCCGACGCACACGAGGCGGCGACGGCGTCGAATTCCGCTGTGCGCGCCAGAACCTCTGGGGTTTTATCGACATCAACGAATAGTCGGTCAGCTCCGTCACCGAAACGAAACTCTCGCGAAAGCAAGAGCAGCGATGTTCTGGCTATGCGTAGACCCGACCGTCTGAGAACCATCACTGTATAGGCAAGATCATCGATTCGGTCGGCCATGCTGGAGGTGTCCGAGAAACTGGACTTCACCTCCATTACGTGCCAGCCTCCGTTCAATCGCTTGAGGATGTCCGCCCTCGCCACGAAGGGGGCCGCATCGAACGCCGCCTCGAAAATTGTGTCGACGCCCTCCGCGATGC
Source organism: Bryobacterales bacterium (assembly GCA_003164075.1). Next base: position 3,182 of record PLRZ01000224.1, read on the forward strand.
ACTGTCGCGTGATCCCGGCGGCCCGCTCTACTGGGCCAAGTGGTACGAGAACGCCGTTCGGGTAAAGTTCACGAGCAAGCGATCCCTCCTCCTGCCCCTGCTGCATTCGAAACAGCCCGGCTTCGTCCGGCGCTGCTGGATCGGCCCGGAACGCGTACCACGCCATTCCAAGGCATTGCTGAGCTGCGAGCCAATCGGATTTCGTGATCTTGTTCTGCACGTGAGCCTGCTATTCAGCCGCCAGTGTAACAGGGCACATGAACCGCTGCGTTGGAAACCCCACCCCTTGCCTGCCTGAGCGCCAGATGGCGGCGCGAAGCGAAATTGCAACCCCGCCCGCTCCCCGGCGGCAAAACCCAAAGGGCTCCCTGGCTGATAAAATCAGATGAACACCATGGAAGCAACGCCGACGCTCGTTATCAACTATTACAGCGGGTTCAAGCAAAACGTCGTGCCGTTGTTTCAGCGCCCCTATACCTGGTCTGAAAAGCAGTGGCGGACCCTTTGGGAAGACGTCATGGTCTTCTATCCCGTGGACGATGCCAACGATAAGGCAACCCATTTCATGGGTGCCGTGGTCACGATGCCCGCCCGCAGCGTGCCGGTTGGCGTATCGAAATTCCTGATCATAGACGGCCAACAGCGCCTGACCACGATCTCTATATTGATGTGCGCGGTGCGTGACATGCTCGGCCCTGAGCAGCAGGGTGCGCGGAGGCGCATCCAGCAGTTTTACCTGACCAACGACGGATCTGAGGGCACAGAGTTCTTCAAGCTGCTGCCGACCCAGGGAGACCGCTCCGCATACGCATCCCTCATCCATGAATCTGGCGCTCCGATGCTAGAATCCCAGTTCAAAAAAGCATACGACTATTTCAGACTCCTCGCTGTTGGGTGTGGGT
>PLRZ01000647.1:0-7415 GCA_003164075.1 Bryobacterales bacterium
GGCAAGTACCTGGTCCGCGTCATCGTCAAGGGCTTTGCCGTCACCGAAAAACAGGACCTCGACATCACCGCGCCGGCGGTCTTCGACGCGCAGTTGACCATTCAAGCCGAGGCCCAGGTGATGAATGTCGAAGCGGAAGCCAATAAGGTGAACGCCGATCCCGAATCGAACGGCGGCGCGTTGGTCCTCGGCCAGAAAGAGCTGGCCGCCCTCTCGGACGATCCAGACGAGCTGTCGCAACAATTGCAAGCCATGGCTGGACCGGGCGCCGGGCCGTCGGGCGCACAGATCTATATCGACGGGTTTACCGGCGGCAATCTTCCTTCCAAGTCCTCAATCCGCGAGATCCGCATCAACTCCAATCCCTTTTCGCCCTTATACGACCGTCCGGGCTTCGGCCGCATCGAGATCTTTACCAAGCCGGGCACCGATTCCCTTCACGGACAGGCGTTCGTGCAGTACAACAACGAAGACTTCAATTCACGCAGCCCTTTGCTGCAGCAGTCCACGCGTCCGCCGTACAAGCAGGAGTTCTTCGGCTTGAATGTGACCGGCCCGATCAGGAAAGACAAGGCATCCTTCAGCTTCGATGCCCAGCGCCGCAGCACCACCGAGAACGCCTTCATCTACGCCACGGACCTGACCGGCAACCTCGCCCCGCAAACGGTCAACCAAGCCGTTCTCACTCCCCAGACGTTCACCTCACTGAGCCCGCGGCTCGACTACGCCCTCAGCACCAACAATACCCTCACGGTGCGCTATCAGAACACGCGTTCCACGTCCGACAACCAAGGCGTGGGCAACTTCAATCTGCCGTCTCTCGGCTACAACTCGACCGGTTCGGAAAACACGATCCAGGCAACCGAGACCGCGATCCTGAACACCCACTTGATCAATGAGACCCGCTTCCAATTCATGCGCAGCACTTCCGGAATGGCTGGCGGCACTAATGACGTCGATATTTCCGTGCAGGGCGCTTTCACGAGCGGCGGTGCGCAGGTGGGGAACTCCGGAATGACGACCACCGCCTGGGAGGCGACCAACACCTCGACTCTGAACCACGGCACGCATACCTTCAAATGGGGAGGCCGCGCCCGCGACGACGCGGAGTCCAGCACATCGGTGAGCAACTTCTACGGGACCTTTACCTTTACCGGCGGCGATGGCCCACAACTCGACGCCAACAATCAGCCCATCGCGGGAACATCGATCGAACTCGACGCCCTGGAGGTCTACCGGCGCACGCTGCTGTTTGAGCAAGCCGGGCTCAGCGATGCGCAAATCCGCGCCCTGGGCGGCGGGGCGTACCAGTTCAGCATCGGAGCCGGCACGCCCACCACTTCCGCCAGCATGTTCGACGTCGGGCTGTTCGTAAACGACGATTGGAGAGCGCGGCCCAATCTGACACTGAGCTACGGCGCGCGCTATGAAGCGCAGACCAACATCGGCGACCGTGGCGACATTTCACCGCGCCTGGGAATCGCCTGGGGAATCGACGGCAAGGGCAGTAAGGCGGCCAAAACCGTGCTGCGGACCGGGGCCGGCGTCTTCTATGACCGCATCTCCCAAGCCACCACCCTGCAGGCGCTCCGCTACAACGGCATCACCCAGCAGTCGTACGTGATTTTCAACCCCGGGTTTTTCCCCAATGTTCCCACCATCGGCTCGCTTGCCGCCGGCCTGCAGCCGCAACAGTTGCAGATCCTGGACAGCTCCATCAAGGCGCCGCGAAATTATCAGGCCAATCTGGGCGTCGACCGGCAGATCAATGCCTTTGCCCGCTTGAGCGTGAACTATATCGCCAGCCGCGGTGTCCACCTGCTGCGCTCGCGCAATATCAACGATCCCGTCGACGGCGTCTATCCCTTCGGCGATTCGCAAATCCGCCTGCTCAATGAGACCACCGGCTTCAGCCGCACGAACCAGCTCATGGTGAGCCCCAGCATCAATTACAAGAAGCTCTTTCTGTTCGGCTTTTATTCCCTGTCGTACGGCAAGGACGATAACGAGGGCCTGCCCGCCAACCCATACAATCTGCGCGCCGAGTGGGGGCCTTCCAGTTACGCCGATGTGCGCCACCGCTTCGTGATGGGCACCAGTATCCCGCTGCCGTTCCAGGTATCCATCAGCCCGTTCATCGTGCTGCAGAGCGGTACACCCTACAACATCACCACGGGATTGGACCCCAACCACGACGGTATTTTCACCGCCCGGCCGGAATCGATCGCCGGCGCCACGGCCTCCGGTTGCAGCGGTGCGAACCTGGTTTACACGGCGTCGTTCGGCTGCTTCAACGTGAATCCGGCCGCCGGCGCCGCGACCATCGAGCGCAATTACGGCCGCGGACCCGGGAGCGCGACCGTCATGCTTCGTCTTTCCCGCACGTGGGCCTTCGGAGCCAAACGCGAAGCCGACCCGAACGCCAACGGGGGCCCTCCCGGAGGTCCCGGCGGCGGCGGCCCTCCGGGCGGCGGCGGGGGGGGACGCGGCGGCGGACCCGGAGGTCCGGGTGGCGGCGGTCCGCCTCCGGGCGGTGGTGCGCCCCCTGGGATGGGCTTCAATAGCGGAAGGCGCTACACTTTGACGTTGGGAGCGAATGCCATGAATGCGTTGAATCATGCCAACTACGCGCCTCCGAATGGCGACCTCACATCGCCCTTCTTCGGTGTCTCGCAGAGCCTCGGAGGCGGTTTCGGCCCCATGGGCGGCGCCAGCACCTACAATCGCAAGATCGATTTTCAGTTACGCTTTGGATTCTAAGTGGGGAGGAGAACTTACTATGACGCGAAGAGTACTTTGGTTGGGCATTCTGGCAATGGCCGCCGGTATTCCGGCATTCGCCGCGGATCCCGGTGGCAAGTGGACGGCCACGTTCGATACACCGATGGGCGAGCAGCATTATACCTATGATTTCAAAGTGGACGGCGACAAGCTCACTGGCACGGCCAAGTCCGACATGGGCGAGTCGGCCATCCAGGAAGGCAAGTTCAGCGGAGACACTGTATCTTTCGTGGAGATTCTGAAGTTCGACGACAATGAAATCCGCATTCAGTATACCGGCAAGATTGCCGGTGACGAGATCAAGTTCACGCGCCAGGTGGGTGACTTCGGCTCCGAGAACCTGGTCGCCAAACGGGCGAAGTAAGTATTGACGCGGTCACTCGTGTATTTGGGATGAGCCGGTGGCCGTTCGGAGTCGCGTCGCGCCGCTATCGGATGTGGCATACAATCGACCTTGGGAGCGGCATCCCGCCGTTCCCCCACGCGTGAATTATGAAGACATTCAGGTCAACATATCGCACTAACGGAATTTATTGCCTGGCGTGTGCCGCGGCCTTGCTTTTGGTGGCCGGTATGCTTCTGGCGCAGACGGAGAGTTCGGTTCCCGTCGTGACCGGAGACGCCAAGGTTGACAGATTGCTAAACCGGATGACACTGGCCGAGAAGATTTCGATGATCCACGGGGCCATTGAGGATGCCAAAACGGACCAGGGACAGGCAGGCTACCTGCCCGGAATCCCGCGGCTGGGGATTCCCTCTCTGCGGCTGGCCGACGGCCCCCCGGGAGTCCTCACCCGCATTCCCGCCACCGGCCTGACCACCACGCTGGGCCTGGCCGCCACGTTCAGCGTCCAGGACGCCGAACAGAATGGCGTGGCGATCGCCCGGGATGCGCGGTCGTTGGGCATCGACATCGTGCTCGAACCTTTCATCAATATGTACCGGGTGATGGGAGGCCGCAACGCCAACACCTACGGAGAAGACCCGCTGCTGACGGGCCTCATCGGGGCGGGCCTGATCAAGGGCGTTCAGAGCCAGGGCGTCATGGCGCAAGCCAAGCACTTTATCGCCTACGAAGGCGCCAACGACGTAATTGTGGACCCCCAAACCCTGCACGAAGTGTATCTGGCGCCGTTTTTCGACGCTATCGATGCCGGTGTCTCGTCGGCGATGTGCGCTTACAACAAAGTCAACGGCTCTTACGCGTGCGGAAACGACGAGACCCAGAATACGTTCTTGCGCGGAGAGACGGGATGGAAGGGATTCATCACCTCGGACTGGGGCGCCACACATGCCACCGATTTCATCAACCGCGGGCTTGACCTGGAAATGCCCGGCGGGAGCACGGGCGCCATGTCCATGCCGTCCTTCTTCACCCCCGACCCCGCCCAACCAGCGGCCGCACGCGGCGGGGGCACGGCGGGAGGCTTCTTCATGGGCCGCGGCGGCATTCCCGAGGAGACGCCTCGTGTTGCGAACGCCAGTGCGCCGGGCCGGGGGCGCGGAGGCCCGGGCCGCGGCCAGGATCCGCCGTCCATCGGGATGCTGAACGCCGTGCAACAAGGCATCGTCAAGGAAGAGGCCATCACCCGCGCGGTGGGCCGCATTCTGTTCCAGATGGACAAGTTCGAATTTCTGGATAAGCCCCCCAAGCATGAAGTGACACCGATCCGGACCGAAGCCAACGCGCCCATCGTCCGGAAGACGGCCGAGGACGCCGCGGTGCTGCTGAAAAACGAGGGCGATGCCCTGCCCCTGACGGCGGCAGACCTGCAATCGGTGGCGCTGATCGGCCCCGGAGCGCGGCAGACCGTGGCCATCGGACAATATGGCGAGAGAGCCACCGGAATCCCATCCCGCCAGGTTGGCGCGGCCGAGGCCATCCACAAGACCGCTCCCAATGCCAAGGTGACGCTCGCCGTGGCCGACGATATGACCGGCGTCCCCGTGCCGGCATCGGCCCTGTCTCACGACGGCCAGCCCGGATTGCTGCGCACCGGCACGGAGGCGAAATCCACCCACGTAGACCCGGATTTGAATTTCACAACCGCCAACAAGAAGGCGCTGCCGGTTGCCAAATCGTACCACTGGACCGGGTCGCTCACGATTGCAAAGGATGGCGAGTATATTCTGGCTTTGCAGGTCATGGGGACCGGCGGGACCCTTACCGTGGACGGCAACCAGTTGGCGTCCACCGGCAACCCCATGGGGAATATGCACGGCAACACCATTAAAGCGGAGCACGACCTGCTGCCCACCACCGACGGATTGGACAGCCTGCGGCGGCGCGTGGATCTCAAAGCCGGCGTGCACGCAATCGATATCGAGAGCATGGCGGATACGTCCGGGGCGCCGGTCGAAGTGCGGCTGAACTGGATTACTCCGGAACAGCAGAAGGCGGACTACGATGCCGCTATTGCCGCCGCCAAACAGGCCCGGAAGGCGGTGGTGTTCGTGTGGGGACGCGGAAGCGGCATGGCCGCCATGATGGGCGGGGACAGCGGCGAGGCCCGCCTGAATGCGCTGCCCGGCGACCAGAACAAGCTGATCGACGATGTGCTCGCCGTCAACCCCAACACCATCGTGGTAATGAACGTGGTGGAGCCGACGGACATGCCATGGTTCGGAAAGGTGAAGTCGGTTCTGCAAATGTGGTGGACCGGCGATGAAGGCGGATGGGCCGCGGCCAACCTGCTGCTGGGCAAGGTGAGCCCGGCCGGAAGGCTGCCATACACCTGGCCCAAGACGGCGGACCAGATGCTCAACCACGATCCCGCCCATCCCGAGCGGGCGTCGAATCCCGCGGGGCCGACCACTTACTCCGAGGGCGTGAATATCGGCTACCGGTACTTCGACAATGAGAAGAAGGAGCCCTTGTTCCCGTTCGGCTATGGGCTCTCCTACACCAAGTTCGAGTACGCGGGGCTCAAGGCCGTGAAGGCGAAGGACGGCGGGCTGGATGTAAGTTTCACCATTCGCAACACGGGGAAAGCGGCCAGCGACGAGGTGCCCCAGGTCTATCTCGGGGCGCCGAAGCAGCCGCCGCAGAACGTCCAGTTCGCTCCCAAGACGCTGGCGGCGTTCGAGCGGATTGCGCTGAAGCCCGGCGAGTCGCGGCCGGTCACCCTTCACGTCGCTCCGCGGCGTTTGCAGTACTGGTCCGTCTCCGCGAATAAGTGGGTGACCGCGACAGGCACCCGGACGGTGCATATCGGAGCCAGTTCCCGCGATCTCCGGTTGCAGGCGGACGTGAACATTTAACGTCCCGTCCCTCGCCGGCTCGTCACACAGGGCCGGCGAGGGATGCGCAGTTCCCCATCCGGAGTCGTGGAATCTGCAGTGAGCCCGCAGGTGGGGCAGGCGGTGCTCGCCTGCCCTCGATCCTATTCGAACAGCGGGCCTACGCTAATTCAGCCGGGCAGGCGGCACCGCCTGCCCNNGGGGCGAGATCAGGAGGTCTGAACGGTCAGACCTCGCCGGTTCCTTCCTCGCCTGTATTCCATCCGCGCCGAATGAGACGATGCAGCGCCGGATAAAGGTAATCCCTGGCCATGCACGGACCCGTCGGGAAAAGTCTGCAAAATCGACAGGTCGAAGGGGCCTTGCGCGCTCGCTCCGAATTGAGGTTGAGGGCCACCGGAAGCAGTCGGCATGAGAGAGGTTCGCTGAGGAAGTCCACAGTTCAAAAGAACTTTGATCTGGTTCGGGACGATGCCTATCCGCCCGACACCATGCGGATGTTTCACGAGCTTGGGATCGACTCCATCGAGAGTGGCCCGGCGATGGGCATAGTAAGAATCAGCCCGACGTTTGAACTGCCGTGGCGCCCGGATATGCACCGGAACCTGAATAGCGATGCCAGAAGAATCGGACAGTGAAAATCTCAAATGAGGTCTCCCCGGTTAGGAGCCGCGAAGAAATGTCCTGTGCAATCAGACCCAACCGCTTGCTCACGCGCGCGGCTCGGCATGCGCATTTGACGGAGCCGCGACCGTGAGGGAGCGATTGCGCACGTTCGAGGCATTTGGTCAGCTTATTGTTTCGCGGCCCCTAAGTGCTTGCCGTTCGACGTGACCTTCCTCTAAAGCATGCCCCACCTACCGATCGGCCAGCTTTCTTCCCGCGGACAAGCTGTCGAAATTCAGGATGGCGTTAAATACCAGGAAATAGCTGCCCTTGGTTTCGGCGCGCCAGAACGGGTTGTTGGAGAACAGCACCACGTGGCCCTGGCCCACAGGCGCGTCGATCACGGCGGCGCGCTGGGCCAATTCGGAGCCGTTATCCAGAAGGCCGGAGACCAGCAGATCGCTGTTATTGGCGTAGCGCAAGACCACGCGCGGGCGCGCCGCGGGCGGAATCACGGTGACCGGATTGCGAAGCTGTTCAGACGTCAGGGGCGTGGCTTCCCAAACCTCGCCATGAGGCTCATCGGGGATTTCGGCGGGGGCGCGACCCTGCGGCGTATCCGGGTCGTCGGCGGTACCGCGGCCGGTGACACGCTCGCGGTCGGCCACTCCGCCGCGTCCGCCGCCGCCTCCTCCAAGCATGTTGGAGAGGCCGAACAGCGGCGGGTTGGAGGCGAATATCGCCAGGTTGTCGGAGTAGCCGTAGAGGATCGGGCTGGCCCCATCGAC
>PLRZ01000647.1:7432-14879 GCA_003164075.1 Bryobacterales bacterium
CCGGTCCAGCCGAGCCCGGGACGCATGTCGTCGGTCTCGTCGGTCTTGGCCAGGTTCGGAGTTTCGGGCGTGACTTTCCAGGGCAGGGGATTGCCGTACATCGGACGCCCGCTGACGATGGTCTGCGGATTGCCGCCGGCAGCGGGTCCGAAAATGATGACGTCGTATTTCGAGCGCAGGCCGGCGTCTCTGGAAACCACTTGCGTGCTGATGTAGGTGAAGGGAATTTTGAGGCGGTCGAACTCCAGGCGCCACCAGCCTTCGGCCTGGGTGTTGAGCCAGGTGTGCATAATGGCGATGCGCGCGGCGCGGAGGGGATGGGTTTTCACGCGGGGAGCGGCATCCACCGCCCAGGCGCGCAGGCCGAGCTCGGCGGCGGCTTTCGAGAGTTCGGCGGCGGCCAGGTTGGTGACCACGAAGGAGCCGCGGTGGAACTTGTGGCCGGCGGCCTCGAAAGGTTCTTCGGCCGCTTCAAACCACGCCTCGGGGAAGCGATAGCGCAGAGTAATCAGGGCGCTATCGGTATTGTGGTCGATCAGGAAAATGCTGCCGGCGCCTTCGATGCCGCCGGGGGCAAGCACGGCGCCATCCACACGGGTCATGGCGGCGTCCAGCACCTTGACGTCGCTGACGCGCGCCACCTGCACGTTGCCGAGTTCGCCGAAGGTCCAGCCGGTGTCGTCGTAGATGCTCTTTTGCGGATCGTTGGCGGCCCAGTATTGATAGTCGAGCAGAGTGTCGGCGATGCGGCTGTAGGGCTGATCCATGCGCAGCACGTAGCTGCCGGCGGGGAACGTGCGGGGCTCGGGCTTGGGTTTCTCGGCGGGTTTGGCGGCCTCGCCGCCGGTGGGAGTGTCGGCGCCGGCGCCCCTGCCTGCGCGCGGCTTCTTGCCGGGCATCATGACGGTGAAGGGGGCGGTGGCGCGCGAGATTTCGCAGCCCTGGTCTTGCAGCATGCGCAGCAGGTCGGCCTGGCCGCCGGGACGGGGATCGTCGGCGGTGAAGACGTAGGCGGCCGGCCCCTCGGTCCTGGGCTTTTCGATGGAGCGTTTCGCTTTGGTATAGAAGTTGTGCAGGAAGAGCTTGCCGTTGGCGGAGAAAAAGGCCAGGGCGGTGAGCACGCCGGTCTCCTCGTAATTGTTGTTGTCGCGCTGCGACCACGTGGCTTTCGGCAGCGGCGGGTTCTGCTTGAACCAGGTGCGGGCGTACTCATTGGGCCGCAGGGTGCGCTCCTCGGTATCGGCGCCGCCATTGCCGAAGGTCTCATAGAGGCGGCTGATGCCGTTGTGCATGGCGGCGATGAAGCACAGATAGCTGGGCGACCACGTGTCGAAAGTGCCGTGGGTGAAGACGCCGGGCATGCCGAATTTGGTCATCTCGGAGACGTTGTTCCAGCCCATCATTTGCCACTCGTCGGCCAGCATGGGGTCGATCCAGGCGTTGTAGGGGCCGTCGCCGACGGTGTTGTCGTAGAGATACGGTACGGATTCGTGCAGATCGTGGAGCACCTGCGCTTTCCAGCCCACGAAGGTGTTGAGGACGTTGCGGGTGAGCTGCAAAGTGAGGCCCATGGAGTCGCGATTGTTATCGTGCGCCACGTAATGGCCCCAGTAGATCAGGTTGGGCCACTGCTTGCCGGGGTTGGCGAGGTGCCAGCGGTAGATATCGACCATGCGGTCCCGGCCGTCGACTTCCACCACCGGGGTGATCAGCGTGATGACGTTCTCGCGGATGGCCTTGATGTAGGCGCTCTCATCGACGGCCAGCCGGTAAGCCAGTTCCATGAGGGCCGTGGGCGCGCCGGTTTCGGTGGAGTGAATGGCGCCAGTGACGTAGTAGACGGGAGTGGAGGCGGCCACCAGGCTGTCGGCCTTGGCGTCGTCGAAAGCGATGGTGCGGGGATCGGCCAACTGGGCGAGGCGGGCGCGGTTCTGGTCGAGTTGGGCGATGAGGCGCTCGGAAGCCACGGCGACGGCGATCATCTCGCGGCCTTCCTCGGTCTTGCCGATGCTGAAGACTTTGACGCGCGGCGAGGCGGCTTCGAGCATGCGCATGTAGCGATAGACTTCCGCCGAATAAGGCAGGATGCCGGGCGCGCCGGCGACGTCGCCGAGCACGGCCTTGGGGGTGGGCACGGTCTTGGAGGCGGGCAGGTAGTCGGTGAGCGGCGAATTGAAGAAAGTCTCGGTGGTATATTCGCGGATTTTCCTGGTGTACTCCTCGTCGACCGGCTGGTTGGCATCGCGGCCGGGCTTGATGGAAATGGTGACGCTGGGCTGGGCGAACAGCGGGAGTGCTAGGAGCGCGGGGAGAAACGGCCGAAGAAGGCGCATAGGTGGAATAGTAGCAGACCTCTCCGGCGCTGCGCGGCCTCAGTCCGGATAACGGGGGAGTAGTAAGTAGAGCGCCGCGGAGACAAATGTCGCGCCGGCGAGGAGGAGTAACAGGGCCTGGTAGGAGCCGGTGGCGTCGAAGGCCTTGCCCATCAGTACGGGACCCAAGGCGCCGGCCATGGCGTAGGCGGTCCAGGTGAAACCGTACAGTGTCGAGAAAGAGCGAAGCCCGAAGTAGCGAGTTAGTAAGTAGGGAGTAAGATCGGCTTCGGCGCCCAGTCCAAGACCTATCAACACCGCGGCAGTCAGCGCCCAGCCGGTGGAAGCGACGGTGCTGAGGAGTAAGACGCCTAAGGCGCAGGCTCCCAACATATACAGACCTACCCGGGGGCCGAAGACGCGGTCGAGCAGGAAGCCGGTGAACAGGCGGCCGGCGAATCCGGAGAAGCCCAGGCTGGAGGCCACCAGGGCGGCTCGATGCGCGGGGACACCGCGATCGGTGAGGAGCGGCGACAGGTGCGTGAGCGCTCCGTTGACGCTGATGGCGCCGAGAAAGAGCGAGCACACGATGATCCAGAAGGCCGGCGAGCGGATGCCTTGGGCAACGGTGAATCCCTCGGTGGTGGATTCGGCGGGGGAACTGGCTGCCGGGTTCTCGCGCACGAATGCCACGGTAAGTGGGAGGCCGAGTATCAGCGTCATGGCGCCGAGAGAGAAGTAGGCGGATCGCCAACCGTACCGGTCGATGAGGGCTTGCACCAGCGGCGGAAAGATAATGGCGCCGGTGGCGGAGCCGGCCATCACCAGGGACATGGCGAGGCCCCGCCGGCGTATGAACCAGGTGGAGACGGCGCGCGAATAGCCCATCTGCGTGCTGCCGTTGCCGACGATGCCCATGAGGATGAACACGGCGTAGAGATGCAGCAGGCTGGGAGTGAGGAAGCCGAGCGAGGCGAAGCTCAGGCCAAAGATGGCCAATGAGGGCACGACGATGCGGCGTGGAGGATAGCGGTCCAGCAGGCGTCCGATGATGGGCGAGCAGACGGCGATGGTGAGGGCGGCGAATCCGAAAGAGGCGGCGACGGACTCGCGCGACCACCCGAATGCGGTGCTGAGGGGCTTCAGAAAGGTGCTGAAGCTGAAGACCAGGAGCGAGCCGAAGCTCATCATCACGCCGAAATAGGCGGCAGTGACGACACGCCATCCAGCGGCGGCGGACTCGCGGAAGTCAGCTTCGGGCGTAACCGTGTTTGGCAGAGCGCCGCCCTCCTTCGGCATGCGCTTCATCGGAGAGCGCGTGAACGCCGCTGGCGTCGATCCAGCGGTTGTAGAAATTGAACAGCGCGCAGACCGTGATGGCGAAATAAATCGCTTCGTCATCCCATCCCAGCTCGCGGAGCGGAACCATGTCGGCGGCGGCGATGCGCGGCGAATCGTGGTTCACCTTGTCGACGAAGCGGAACAGGGCCTTGTGCTTTTCGTCGAGTGCCGAAGTTTCAAGATCGCGCATGACTCCCCAGACCAGTTCCTTGCTGCCTAATAATTCCGCCGCAACTGCGGCGTGAGACTGCAGTCAAAACGGGCAATCGTTGCGGTACGACGTGCGGGCGGCGATCAGTTCGCGCATTCCGGGGCTGAGCGGCGCCGGTCCGCGCAGAATCTCCTGGGTGAAGCGGGCCAGGTGGTCGGTGGCCTTCGGCAGGAAGGCGAACATGTGCCAGATTTGCGGGTACTCGGCGCCGCTCTCCTGCATGGTCCGGATCATGGCGGTGTAGGGCGATGGAGCGGTGCAGCGTTCCACCTCCGGCAGGAACATGGGCTTCATACCGGGGCCGCGTGCGATGTCGTCGTCTTGCATGATGATCTCCAGTGATTGGTATTGCCGGGTTAGGTGGTGCAATCCCTCGCTTGCTACTACTTTACTATGAAGTTGAAAGCTGTCCGACGGTCTTCTTCTTGCGTTCGCCGCCTGAAGCGCCCTTCTCCGTAGAAACCTGCGCTGTTAAATTGTCTCGACAACGTAGAGATAGTCTGGTTTTCCGCATTCCAGCGGTGCTTCACTGAGGATGTCGCGCGGGATACGTTTCCCAATGTGCACAAAGTGTATTTCACGGCATTCAAAAACAGCGGCAGTGCCGGAAGTCGAATCCCGATTCACTCTGGCGGTTGGAAAAAGTTTGATCGATACAACGATAGTGTAGTATTGATACAACGTCATCGGATGCTGGCAGGATTCCGACTGGTTTATCCGGACGGCAGCTTTGTCACCCGGAAGCAGCATCCCGGCGACTTCGATGCTTGTTGGGACGTGCAGAACGTGGACGACGCCAGGCTCGACCCTGTCTTTTGGGATTTCTCCCGGGGCCGCGCGGCGCAGAAGCAGCGGTTCTTGGGCGAACTGTTTCCGGCACAACTGCCGGAGGGTGCGACCGGTAGGGCATTTGTGGATTTCTTTCAGGTGAATAAGATGAGTGGCGAACCGAAAGGGATCCTGGCAATCAGGCTGCGAAGGAGTAGGCGAAAGTGATCAAGAACGAAAAGCAGTACCGAATCACCAAGGCACAAGTCCGGCGCTTTCAGGACGCAATCGCCGAGTTGGCCGGCCAGGCGCGCCCCTCGGCCATCAGCCCACGATTGTGGGAGGCCCAACGCCAGGCGGCCCAAAGCCAGATGGAGGAATTGCGAGACCTGGTTGAAGCCTACGAGCAGCTCAGCGCGGGCCGGAGCAAAGACGTGGTTCTTGAAGGTGTCGCGGATTTGCCTAAAGCCCTGATCCGCGCGCGCATAGCGGCCGGAATGACGCAGGAGGGCTTGGCGCGCCGCCTTGGGGTCAAAGCGCAACAGGTGCAGCGCTATGAGGCGACCGAATACGAAAGTGCCAGCTTCGCCCGCATTCTGAAAGTTGTGCAGGCCCTCGGGCTGCGCATGCCAAAAGCGGTACGACTGGTTCGCAACGGTTGAGACGCTCGGAATTCGCCTCTCGCCCCAAATCGCGGAAGACATTCGGGTAACGGAAATTCCGAGAATTTTGGCCCTCGGTTGCCCTGGACTGTCAAATGACTGGCAATGTCGCGAAGGGATTCCCCGATGTGCGTTCGTTGAGGGCTTGCTACCAAACCTGCTATCACTTCCCGGAAAAAGCAGCCAGAGCCAGGATGAACCAAGGGCCAATTCCTTTCCTAATCAACGTATTACTAAACCTGAGAATCTTTGCCAGCCGCGACGATTTTCAGGTTTAGCCTGTGTCACCATAAATAAATGCACTTGGCGGGATGGCTGGCGGCTTTCTGGGCGGCGGGCACGGGGGGAGTGACGTTCTCGCACGACGTGGCGCCCATCCTCTACCGCCAGTGTGCCGGCTGTCATCGCGCCGGCGGCGTGGCGCCATTCAGCCTGCTCACCTATCGGGACGCGGCCAAGCGCGCCCCATTGATCGCCACGGTGACTACCAGGCGAACCATGCCTCCATGGCTGCCGAGCACTCCGCATTTTCGCGAAGAGCGCCGCCTGACCGACGTGGAGATCGCCACGCTGGCACAGTGGGCAGCCGCGGGAGCGCCCGCCGGGGATCTGGCGGCCGCGCCGGCTGCACCGCATTTCCCCGACGGCTGGCAACTCGGCCAGCCCGATCTGGAAGCGAAAATGGCGCTGGATTTCGACGTGCCGGCGGACGGCAACGATCTCTATCGCTGCTTCGTCGCGCCGGCCGCTATCGCCCAGGACCATTGGGTACGCGCCGTGGACATGCGGCCGGGGAGTCCGCAAGTGGTCCACCACGCCATCCTCTTTCAAGACACCAGTGGCACGGCCCGCAAGCGCGACACCGGGTCGGGATACGACTGCTTCGGAACGCCGGGTTTTCTGCCGGCCCGCGGTCTGGCGGGGTGGACACCGGGCTCGCTGCCGTACCAGGCGCCCGGCGACATGCCGGAACTGCTGCACGCGCACGCCGATCTGGTCCTGCAGGTGCACTATCATCCCACCGGAAGGGCCGTCACGGATCGTACCGCCGTGGCGCTGTATTTCACGGATCGGAAGCCGCGGCGGCAGGCGCAGGACATCCCGCTCGGCTCGAGCCGCATCGATATCCCGCCCGGCGATCCGGCTTACAAAGTGACCGACCATTTCACGATCCCGGTGGATGTGGACGTGATCGGCATCAATCCGCACGCGCACTACATCTGCAAAGAGATGTACGGGTACGCGGTTCTGCCCAACGGCACGCGGCGTACCCTGTTGCGCATCCCGGAGTGGAATTTCAACTGGCAGCAGGAGTATCTCTACGCCGCGCCGGTCCGCTTACCGGCGGGGGCCGACGTGGTGATGGAGTTCACCTACGACAACTCGGTCGGCAATCCGCGCAATCCGGCGCACCCGCCCAAGCGGGTGACGTGGGGGCCGGCGTCGACCGACGAGATGGCCGGTCTGCACATCGCCGTAGTGCCGGTGCGCGCGGACGATGCCGAGGATTTGAGCGCGGCGCTCTGGGGGAAAATGATTCGCGCCACGCAAGGCGGCGGGCTGCGAAAGCAGTAAGGGCTGTGGGTTTTACCGGCCCGGTGTCCACGGCCTGGCCGAATGCTCTGAGGGAGCATGCGGCGTTATCCGGTTTCTGTCGCGAAACTCACTTCAAATGGAAAGGACCGCTTGCTGGCGGGGTGCCCTCTGGGCCAGGCTCGGAAAATGCTGCGATGATTCCACGGGACGTATTATCGAGCTGGCCCGGAGGCGCCCCGCCACCAATCTCAGAGCTCCTGATGTCGTGGAATTTGCGGTGAGCCCGCAGGTGGGGCAGGCGGTGCTCGCCTGCCCTCGATCAGCGGGCCTAATTCAGCGCGGGCAGGCGGCACCGCCTGCCCCACCGCGAAGCTCTCGCCATCGAAAGGAANNCAGCCCATTTTCCCCGCCAGGCAGAAATTGCAGGGCGACATCAGGAGTTCTGAATCTCCGGGAGCGGCGCCTCAACCGGCCCTGCTAAAATTGAACTTTCCCCCAGGAGGAGAATTCATGGCAGTAGCACCCCGCCGCAAGGCGGTCGCAGTGGACGTGGGAGGTGTCAAGGTCGGCGGCAATCATCCGATTGTGGTGCAGTCCATGACCAACACCGACACGGC
>PLRZ01000032.1 GCA_003164075.1 Bryobacterales bacterium
GACTGATCGGGGTTCAGTCGTCATAGGGCGCCCTGCGAGGAGCGAGAAAACGGGCGTGGCGCTTCTCCCGTCCAGTGCTGATCGATTGGGTGGACGCGCCACCCACCGGCCGCGACTCTGAGTGGCGCGTCCATCCCGTCAAACCTCAGGCGTCATTCAAGCACTTCGAGCAGCAGCGCTTGTACTTTTTCGGCGGCGGCATCCTGCATATGGGGCAGAACGTGAGAATAAACATCGAGAGTGAACGCCACGCTGGCATGGCCCAGTTGTTCACTGATCACCTTTGGGGAGACTCCCGCGATCAATGAAATGGTTGCGGCCGTATGGCGCAGGTCGTACAGCCGTATCGCCGGCAGTTCCGCCGACCTAAGCAAGGGCTTGAAATAGTCCTGCACGAAACGCGGCTCGCGGATTGGTCCCCCGCGTCGGGCACGAAACAGCAGGAGATCGCCACGGGCTTCCGGTTCCTCCTCCGCTTGTTTTCGGAAGAGGGCCACTACCCAAGCCTGGAGCTTTATCAAGCGGCGGCTTCGTGCCCGCTTCGTTTCGGCGAACTGCCAACCACCTTTTCGCCATTCAAGAGTGTGGGAAACACTAACCGTTCCGCGGTCGAGATCGATGTCGTTCCATGTCAGGCCAAGGTATTCACTGGGCCGCATTCCGGTTGTCATGGCGAGTGCGAACAGGGAATGGTAGCGATGGCCCGAGATCGCCTTGACGAATGTTCTCGCTTGTTCGACGTTTAGTACTCCAAATTGTCGTCGGTCCTGTCTGGGCAGATCAACTGCGTCGGCCGGGTTCGACAGGATGAGGTTCCAGCGCGCCGCCTGCTTCAAAGCGGAGCACAAAACTGCGTGGGTATAGCGGATCGAACGTGCCGAGAGCCTCCGGGCTAGAAGATCTCCGTAGAGCGTCTGAATGTCGAACGCTGAAATAGATGCCAATGGTTTTCGCCCAAGTCCAGGGCGCACGTAACGGCGTAGCAGCCCTTCGTAGTCTTTGAGGCTCTTCGCGCGCAGCCGCGGCTTCGCACAGAGTTCGATCCAGCGGTTCAAGTATTGATCGAGAGTTTGCTTCGACGAGTTGAGCTTTCGCCCACGGTCTCGCTCGCCAAGCATTTTGTTCAGGTGAGCCTGAGCATCCCGGAGTCCGCCGTGGATGGTTTGGTTCAAATAGGTTCGCCTCTTAGTTTCTGAGTCGCGGCCGGTGTACACTCGCACCAGCCAGGTAGAACTGCCGCGTCGGACGATCTGGCCGACTTTTCGTGCCATAGGGCACCTCCGGCAGTGCGGGGAAAACAAATGGCACGTGGTTTCGGTGGGCGGACGCCGCAATCCACCTCCCAACTCAGAAATAAAACTGGCATCGAGCGACCGCGGCCACGGAGATCAATGTCGGCATCACCGCAAAACACGATATCGTCGAGGACGGCTGACAAGTCATGTGCGGTCGAGGAGCCCCCGCGAAGGCTGGGGGGCGCTTGGACAGCAGTTTATTGGAAGTTCCAGAAGGCGAACCCAGGCCGCCCAACGCTATCGAACGCCTGGCCGTGCTCACTTCATGCCACCAGGCGAGCGGTTATCTTTTCGAAGGCAGAAAGCGTTATGCTGATATAGGGTTCGACTATGAGCAATGCTGCGGTTCCATCGTACCTGGAGATCATCGATTTCATCGCTGCCGGCACCACGTCGCAGGCCATTGTCGACTATCGCCCGTCGCTCGAAGCCCAGCAGCGCGTAGCCGGATTGATTGCTCGGGAAAAAGAAGGTGGTCTGACGCCCGAGGAACAATCAGAGTTGGATCATTTCGTCGATTTGGAACACATTCTTCGGATGGCCAAAGGACGCGCGCGACAGATCCTGACCAGTGGCTCGTGATATCGATGAATCGGCGCGCCTTCTGGTCACAGAACGCGCCCGACGAAGGTGTGAATACTGCCTCGTACATGAGGACGACGCCGGCTTCCCTCACCAGATCGATCACGTTATTAGCCGGAAGCACGGCGGCTCCTCCGGTATCGGCAATCTAGCCTACGCTTGCATCGTCTGCAATCGCTACAAAGGTACGGATATCGCGTCGATCGATCGTTCCGGCCGTCCGATCCGGCTGTTCGATCCCAGGCGGGATTCATGGGACGAGCACTTCAAGCTGGACGGGCCGGTCATCCAACCCTTAACAGCGATCGGAGAGGTAACCGCACGCCTGTTGCGCCTGAATGCAGCAGAGCGAGTTATTGAGCGCCGCTTGTTCCAGGCATTGGGCTCCTACCGGAAGGTATGACGAACCACTGAACGGACTGCGGCTGCACAGGGGCGGGCGCGTTGGAGGGCTCTGGCGCTCAGCACCGACCGCAAAGGTTCTGGGAGAAGAGCACAATCGCTGACACCCCGGCGCTCTGCCGAGATGAAAGGCCTCGCCCCCCTGCCGCGAGAATCTGCGGACGTACAATGCCATCCATCCTTGACGATCGAATGCGAGTCCCAAACAATCTTCTTCTTAAGGTGTATCGAACGGCATACAGTCCGCACACACTGCCTTTGATGCAGAACCGCTTTCGTTTGGCGAGTCCTGACTTGAAAGCTGACCACCAGTCA
>PLRZ01000656.1 GCA_003164075.1 Bryobacterales bacterium
ATGCCGCCCACCAGCAGTCCGATGGAACTGAGCACCACCATCACCAGGAAGGTGACGGCGGTGATCTGGCGGAAATCGTCCACCATCTGCTCGGCCGTGGAGAGCGCGAAATTGTCGGGCTTGCTGTAGGGCACGCGCCGGGCCACGCGCAAAACCGTGCGTACCTCGTCCATCGCCTGGGGCAGCTTGCCGGCTACCGCCGTCACCACGATGGCGTTCTCGCGGGCGTTGGGATACATCTTCTGCATGGCGCCATACGGCAGCAGGACGCGGTTATCGGTGTCGCCGAAGAACGAGGCGGCGGGCCGCACCATGGTGCCGATCACCTGGAACTCATGGCCGTTGATCAGGATTTCTTTGCCGATGGGGTCCACGTGGGCGAAGAGGCCCTTTTCCACGTCCTGGCCCACCACCGCCACGGGCATGCGGTGGCGGCTCTCCTCGTCGGTGAAGAAACGGCCCAGGTGAATGTCTACCTGGCCGCCGCGCGCATAAGCTTCCTCCACGCCCATCAGATTCACGTCGTAGAGGTCGTTGCCCTTGTAATGGAGGTTGACCATGTCGTTGGCGAAGAGCATGGAAGAGACGTCTTCCACCGATGTGCAGCGTTCGCGGATCTCGACGGCGTTCTGATAGGTGAGATCCTTGCGGGTCCGCTCCTCGGGGGTGAGGTTGCTGGTGCGCGGCCCCACGGGGAACTTGAAAACGATAATCGAATTCGGCCCGAAGCTGCGCAGTACGGCGGTGACATTGGCGTCGAAGCCGGTCAAAATAGCGGCCACTCCGATGATGGTGCCGGTCCCGATAATCACGCCCAGGACGGTGAGGAAGGCGCGCAATTTGTGGGTGCGGATGGTCTGCAGCGCCAGCACCAGCCCGTTCAGGAATGCCAGTCTCGACATGCGATTATCGCTCCACCCGGAGGGCCTCAATGGGATCGAGCCGGGATGCCTGGCGCGCCGGATAGATGCCGAAGAACAGCCCCACGGTGCCCGAGAGGCCCACCCCGATCATTACCGACGTCCAGGGCAAGGCCATGGGCACGGACGTGAGGTTGCGCACCAGAAAGGCCACGCACCAGGCCACGGCGACTCCCACCAATCCGCCGGCGCCGGCCAGCACGGAAGACTCCACCAGGTACTGATTGAGGATGTCCCGCCGCCGCGCGCCCAGCGATTTGCGGATGCCGATCTCATGGGTGCGTTCCGTGACCACGGCCAGCATGATGTTCATGATCACGATGCCGCCCACGATCATGAAGACCGAAACGATGCCCACGGCCATGCCGGCAATGGTGGCCGTCAACCGTTCCCACAGGCTGACGATGGTTTCCGAGGCGAAGAGGCTGAAATTGTCGGCCTGCCCGGGCCCCAGATGGCGATAGGAACGGAGCAGCACGCGCACCTCGTCTTCCGCCTCCGTCAGGTGCGGCTGGTCGATCGCCTTGGCGAGCAGGCGGATACCGGTGTGGCTGCCGTAGGTCTTGAAATAGCTGTCGATGGGGATCATGACGAAGTTGTCCTGCGAGTTGCCGAATACGCTGCCCAGCGATTTGGCCACGCCGACCACTTCGTAGGGATTGCCCTCGATGGCGATGGTCTTGCCCATGGGGTCGACGCCCTCGAAAAAGCGCGCGCGGATGTCGTTTCCGATGAAGGCCACGGCGGCATGGCGGCGGACCTCTTCGTAAGTGACGCTGCGGCCGCTGTCCACCTGGACATCGTTGATGGCCGGGATGGTGTCGGTGATGCCCTGGATGTTGACGGCCTCCTGGGAAGCGCCTTTATAAGTGACGCGGGCCTGGCGGGAGACCATCATGCCGAGGTCTTTGAGGAGGGTGGCGTGGCTCTTGACGAACTCGTACTCTGCGGGGCGGAACTCGGGATTGCGCTTCTGCATTTCGAGGAACTTCTTGGGGTCGAAATCGCCGAAGAAGGCCATGCGCACCACGCGAAAGCCGTCGGAGCCCATATTGGAGACCTTTTCGGCGATATAGACGTTCATGCCGTGGATGAGCGCGGTTACGGCAATCAGGGTGGTGGTGGCCAGAATGATGCCCAGGAGCGTCAGGAAGCTGCGCAATTTATTCTTGCGTAAGGAGTCGAGGGCGATGCGGGCGGCTTCCCAAAAGGAGGCGCTGAGACGGAATTTGCCGGTTCGGGGCAGCATGAGGATCTATGAGAAGGACGCGGATCGCCGGTAGTTTGTTCCGCGGTCTCTTCAGTAGGACGGGGGAGCGGCGGAAAGGTTAACAAGCGGGGTGGGCGCCGTAGTTACATATTTGTCGTTATAATGGGCACGGATGCTTCAGTTCGAGTGGGACCCCGCGAAAGCGCGGGCCAACCATCGGAAGCACGGCGTCACGTTTGAAGAAGCCATGAACGTGTTCGACGACCCGTATGCGCCTATTTCGAGCAGGACCGTAGCGAGGGAGGAGAACTGCGCTGGCAGGCTATCGGGCTTGCCAGCGGAACGATTCTTCTGCTGGTGGCTCACACCGTTCGGGCGGAAGGCGAGGACGAAACGATCCGGCTGATATCGGCGCGGCAGGCTACCAGGAAGGAGCGACAGCGATATGGCGAAGCTAGTGCGCAAGACGCTTGGCGGTAATCCTATCACGTCCGCCCGGCGGCGTGAGTTGAAGCAACTGGCGGATCGGCCCGATTCGGAGATCGACCTCTCCGATATTCCGGAGTTGACGGGGAAGTTCTGGGCGAACGCGATTCGCAATCCCTTTTACCGGCCAGTGAAGCAACAACTCACTGTGCGTCTGGACGCCGATGTGGTGGCGTGGCTCCGCCGGCAAGGAAAGGGGTATCAGACCAGGATGAACAGCGTGCTCCGGGAGGCAATGGTAGAAGAACTGAGGGGGCGAAAGACAGGATGAATGCTCCGGGTAAACAACCTCCAGCAGTTTCACACGTCTCCATTGAAGAGCCGCTCGATTTCGGTACTTCCCATCCGGTCGAAATCGTCTGGCACCGAGATCCGGCCCGCCATGAAACCCAAACGCCGGACCTGTCCCGCCACCGCCGCTGGCGTGTCCAGCGGCGTGACCTTTACCAGGGGTTTGCCCGCTTTGGCGATCACAAACGGCTCACCCTTAGCGGCCTGCTCGACAAGTCGCGAGAGGTGAGTCTTGGCTTCGTGGATGTTAACAGTCTTCATCTCGGAAATAGACTTAGTCCTACTATTTAGTCTATTCCGACTGAGCTCGCAGCATGCTGCTGGTCATCACCAGTTTGAAGTGTACCGGATCGTGCCGGATGTCCGGCCGCCGGAGACCTGCCAGCAAGGCCAGACGGTCCAGACTCACGCGGCGCTTCTTCAAACGCGCCAGGCGCGGCATCATGACGGCGGCGTCGAAGGCCATGCCGCGCGTGTGGTCCGAATCGGTCACCGGCATCTGCGTTTCCATCAGCTTATGACGGGCGAACTCCGCGCTCACTTCCTCGCGTAGCGCCCGGCAGCCCGCCTCACGATTGCGGCGCAATTCGCGCATCCATTTGAACCACACCTGCTGCAGGTGTTCCTGATATGCCGCCGGCCGGTAGGCCGATTTGAGATCGAACGAGCCGCCCGCGGAGGTTACCAGCTTGCGGAATTTCTCCATCGCCTGGGCCATGGCCGGCAGAAGACCACCGGTGTCGGGACCCTCTTCCCTTTCAAACTGGATCGCCTCGGCGTCGACAATCTCCGGCAGAGGCGCCACGCTGCAGTTCGCCGCGGGCGGCCCGATTCGCGTGGGCAGGTCCGGTTCC
>PLRZ01000315.1:0-8295 GCA_003164075.1 Bryobacterales bacterium
CGCAATTTCGGTTGGCCCGGGGAAATATGGTGAGCCACTTCGGTCTGCCACTCGCTGGCGAGCGTTTCGTAGGTGGGGCGGACTTCAGTCTGCGGCGTGCTTCAGCCCGCCCTCCTGCCAGCGATGTTGAGACCTGCGGCGGGCGGACTGAAGTCCGGGGTCCCCTCTGGGGAAGGCTGAAGCCTGGCCCCACCCCCGCCGGCTCAGCCTAATTCCATGAGATCAGNNGCGCCACGTCATGGCTCAGGTCAATTTCCCCAACTATCCGAAATCCCCGGCCGACATCAGGAGTTCTAACATGTGGGGCAGGCGGTGCTCGCCTGCCCTCTATCCTGTCTAGGCAGCGGGCTTGCTTCAGCGAGGACGGGCGGGCAGGCGAGCACCGCCTGCCCCACCTCCGGGCCACCAGGATCCCCCACGTTTCGTGGCATTTGTGCGTACGCCGCGCCAGCCCTTGTAAAATGGTCTACACATGCTTCCCAGGCAATTTTTGCTCACCCCTTTTCTGCTCGCCCTGGCGCCGCTCGCGGCGCAGCAGAATGTCCCCTTCCCGGGCTCGATCGAGATCCAACAATCGCTGCACAAACTGAACCAGTTGGGCACGGTCCTCATGATTGCCGCCCACCCCGACGACGAACAGACGGCAGTGCTGGCCTATTTCGCGCGCGGACGGTCCATGCGGACGGCGTATCTTTCGTTGACCCGCGGCGAGGGTGGACAGAATCTCATCGGTTCCGAACAAGGTCCGGCGTTGGGAATCATTCGCACCCAGGAATTGCTGGCGGCCCGCAAGATCGACGGCGCGGAGCAGTTTTTCACGCGCGCCATCGATTTCGGATTTAGCAAGACCGCGTCCGAAACGCTCGGAAAATGGGGCCACGACCGCATTCTTTCGGATGTGGTGTGGGTCATCCGGCGGTACCGGCCGGATGTCGTCATTCTGGTATTTAGCGGCACGTCCGCCGATGGTCACGGACAGCACCAGGTCTCGGCCATCCTCGGGAAGGAAGGATTTGAGGCGGCGGGAGACTCCAGCCGCTTCCCGGAGCAACTGAAATTCGTCCAGCCCTGGCGCCCCAAGCGCCTGGTGCGCGCCAATTTCAACTTCGCCCTCCTGCGAGGCGCCCTGCCGCCGGGAACGCAGCTCCCGCAGTTCCCCACCCTGTCCAATGCGGGTGAGGCCGATACCGGCGCCTTCAACCCCGTCCTGGGATATTCGTACCAGGAGTTGGCTACCATGAGCCGCAGCATGCACCACAGCCAGGGGACCGGCGCCGTCCGGCGGCCCGGTCCCGGTGTGACGACATTCGGGCTGGTGGCGGGCGATCCGGTATCGACAGATCTCTTCGAAGGCGTCGACACCACCTGGAACCGGCTGCCCGGCGGAGCCGCGGTGGGGCCTCTACTCGACCAGGCCATCCGCGATTTCGACATCGCGCATCCCGAAAAATCGCTGCCGGCGCTGACCAGTGCGCGCCCGCTCGTCGCGGCAATCTCCGATCCGCTGGCCAAAGCCAAACTGGCCGAGTTGGATGAAGCCATCGCATTGTGCGCCGGTCTTTATGTGGAAGCGGAGGCGCGCGAGCCGGAGGTGAGTCCCGGTGGCAAGCTGGCCGTGACCACCACGGTGCTCAACCGGTCGAACGCGCACGTTACGCTGGAGGGCGGCGCGGTGGAGGGCATCTGGAGCGAACCGCTCACGGTGAAGCCGGCAACACTCGGCAACAACCAGAGCGTCACCATCCCATTCGAAGATACTGTGCCACCCGCGCAGCCGTATTCGCAGCCGTACTGGCTGGTGAAACCGCCGTCGGCGGACGTCTACCAGGTGGACGACCAGATGCTGATCGGCCTGGCCGACACGCCTCCCGTGGTGAAGATGCGAGTCAAGCTGACCGTGGATGGCGCCCCCATAGAAGTGGTGCGTCCGGTGGAATACCGTTACGCGCCGCGGGCGGAGGGCGAGCGCGTGCGGCTGCTGGCGATTGTTCCCGCGGTGGCCGTGAATCTGCCCGATTCCGTGGCGATATTTCCCACCACGGCGGCACGCCGGGTGCAGGTGGCCGTGCACGCCAATGTGGCCAATGCGGCGGGCGATCTGCGGCTCGATTTGCCGGCGGGGTGGAAGGCCGTGCCCCAGTCGCAGGCCTTCAAACTGGCCGCGGCGGGCGAAGAAGATCAGTTGAGCTTCGAGGTGACGCCGCCGGCCGCGGAAGGAAACGCCACGCTGAAAGCCGTCGCCACTGTGAACGGGCGCGAGGTGGAAAGCGGGATGGACGTAATCGACTATCCGCACTTTCCGCCGCAGACGTTGTTCCCACCCTCAAACGTGAAACTGGTGCGCGCCAATATCGACGTCAAGGCGCATAAAGTGGGCTACATCATGGGGGCTGGCGACCAGATGCCGGACGCCCTGCGGCAGTTGGGCGTGGAGGTGACGCTGCTGACGCAATCCGATCTGGAGCAGGGCGATCTCTCGCGCTTCGACGCCATTGTGGCGGGCGTGCGCGCCTACAACGTGCGAGCCGATCTGAAGGCCAACCAGTCGCGCCTCATGAACTACGTGAAAAACGGCGGCGCCTACATCGTGCAATACCAGAATGCCGACCCCGCACTGAGCCTGGGGCCGTATCCGTTCACCGTGCCCGGCGGCAATCGCTATCGCGTCACCGTGGAAGAATCGCCCGTGACGTTCCCCAACCCGGACAGCCCGCTCCTGCAGTACCCCAACCACATCGTGCCGCGGGATTTCGATGGCTGGATCCAGGAGCGCGCCATGTACGTCGCCACCCAATGGGACAAGCAGTACCAGACCGTGATGGCTTCGCACGATCCCGGTGAGGAGCCCATGGAAGGCGGCGAATTGTGGACGCATTACGGCAAGGGCGTCTACATATTTACGGCGTACGCCTGGTTCCGGCAATTGCCCGCGGGCGTGCCGGGCGCGTTCCGCCTGTTTGCCAATCTGCTCAGCGCCAGGTAGCGAATCGCCGGGGTGTATACTGGCTCCAACTGGAGTAAACAATGGGATTGTCGCGGATTCTCGCCCTGCCCGTCATATTGGTTTGCGCATCGCAGGCGCCGGCCCAGTCGCGGCTGGAAGCCGATTTCTCGCAAAGGCTGATCAAGCTCGACGTCGCCGCCGTCGACGCCAAAGGAGCCCCGGTCACGGACCTGCGCGCCGCCGATATCCAGGTTCGCGAAGACGGTAAGCCGCATCCCGTGGTGTTCTTCCGCTTCTCCGGGAGCAGGCGTCCGATCGCGCCGGCGGGACCGGGCGAGTTCCTCAATCGGCCGGCGCCGCCTGCCACGGTCATCTTATTGGACCGGTGGAACGAAAGGCTCATGACCATGGCCGCCGCTTGGCAGGACGTCAGCGCCGCAGTGGCACATATGGAAACCCTGGATCGGGTTTACCTCTATATCCTGACGAATCGCGGCGATGTGGTCCCGGTGTATCCGCTGCCCCCGGCCGATGCCGATTTGCACGCGGCGCCTCCGCCCACTTCCGAGGACCTCGTCGCCAGGCTCAACGACGCGGTTCGGACACTTACGGGATTGCGGGACGTTGAAACCCTGGACCCGCTTCAACGCGCGGACACTACCATGATGGCCCTCGGCCTATTCTCAAAGATGGCATCGATTGCGGGGCGAAAGAACCTGATCTGGGTCACACATGGATTCCCGTTGCAGGTGACCGGTTTGACGGGCAATTGGGTCGATTACACACAGCAGGTGCAGAATCTGGCGCAAATGGCTGCGCGAGCTCAAGTCGCCTTCTACACTGTGGACCAGTCGGCCGAAGGAGCGGGAGCGGATGTGGCCGGCTTGTCCCAAATGACGCTGGAGACCTTCGCAGGAGTGTCGGGCGGACGCTGGTACGCCAGCGGCAGAACCAAGGACGCGATCGCCGGCGCCCTGACCGACGCGCGCGGCAGTTACCAACTCGCCTACTATTCATCGGCTCGTGAGACTGGCTGGAAGGAGCGCAAGATTCGCGTCGATGCGGTGCGAAAGGGCGTTCATCTGCAAACCCGCGAGGGCTATTTCGGCGATGAAGGCACACCCGACCCGGAACAGATGGCGGAAAACGCTTTTGACCGCGAAAGCCATTCCCCGTTCGAGGCCACGGAGATCCCGCTACGGGTGATCATGTCGCGTAAGCCGGCGGGCGTCCATTTCGACATCCACATCGATCCGGCGGATGTGTTGATCGAGCACCGCGGCCAACGCTTTCAAGGCGGCCTCACGGTGGCGTTCGGGTTCTACCGCGGCGGCATTTTTCAGGGCCCAGGGCCCACGATTCAAAAGGATCTCGACTACAGCCAGGAACAGTTCAATCAAGTGTCAAAGGATGGGATTGTCATTCCACAGGACGTCTCCGTAAGCGGTCAGACGGAGCAGGTGAGGGTGATGGTCTTCGATCGGCGGCTTCAAAGCCTGGGATCGGTGACCATTCCAATCGGGTAGTGGCCGGCAGGCGGCAGAAATCCAAGATTGCCAGGTCAATTTCAGAACTCCTGATGTCGTGGAATTTGCAGTGCCCGCAGGTGGGGCAGGCGGTGCTCGCCTTCGCTCGATCCTATTCGAGCAGCGGGCCTAATTCAATTCAGGGCGGGCAGGCGGCACTGCCTGCCCCACCTGCAAAGCTCTCGCCATCGAAAGGAATGGCTCAGCCCATTTTCCCCGTCAGGCAGGAATTGCAGGGCGACATCAAATGCGCATGCCGAGCCGCGCGNNTGAGTGCACAGGATATTTCTTCGCGGCTTCTTATTCCCCAGCCAGCGTGCTGTGATGGCGGCTGAACAGGAAGTAGATCACCAGCCCCACCACCAGCCAGACGAAGAAGCGGATCCACGTCAGGATGGGCAGCCCCGCCATCAGCAGGAAGCAAAAGAGCACGCTCAGAACCGGCGCCGTAATTCCGCCCGGCGCTCGAAACCGGCGCCTCCGGTGGGGGTCCCGGAACCGCAGAATGATCACCCCCGCCGAGACCAGCACGAAGGCAAATAGCGTTCCGATATTCGAAAGGTCCGCCAGGGTCCCGATATCCAGAATGCCGGCCGGAATGCCCACCACGAAGCCGGCAATCCAGGTGGCCGTGGAGGGTGTGCGGAATTTCGGATGAACCTTGCCGAAAAACTTCGGCAGCAGCCCGTCACGCGACATCGCAAACCACACCCGCGCCTGGCCCAACTGGAAAACCAGCAGCGAGGAGATCATCCCCATCATCGCGCCGAACAAAACGGCCAGCCGCACCCAGTGGACCGTCGGGGATCCCGTGGCGGCGCCCAGTTTCTTCAGGCTGTTCACTACCGGCGCAGGGTCGTCGATCAGCGAGCGCCAGGGCACCAGACCGGTCAGTACCACCGCCACCGCGATGTACAGCACCGTGCACACAATCAACGTGCCGAGGATGCCGATGGGAATGTCGCGCTGCGGGTTGCGCGCCTCCTCCGACGCCGTCGATACCGAGTCGAACCCGATGTAGGTGAAAAAGATGATCGAGCCGCCCGTCAATACGCCCGACCAGCCTTCCGGAACGTAGGGATGGTAATTCGCCGGATGGATGTACCGGATGCCCACAAACACGAACGCCAGGATGGCGGCGATCTTCAGCAGCACCATCACATTGTTGGTCTCCGCGGATTCCTGGATGCCCCGCACCAGGACCATCGTCAGCAGCACCACCACCAGAAAGGCCGGGAAGTTGAAGCCGAAATGCCAGCCCGGAGCGTACACCGTGGCGCCCGTCAGATCGGTCATCCCGCTGGGAAGATAGGCGGGCGAAATCCACCGCGCGTTGGGGTGCCAGCCGAACCAGTCGAACAGGTCCACCAGGTGCGCGGCGAAGCCCACGCTCACCGCCATGTTACTGACGGCGTACTCCAGGATCAGGTCCCATCCGATGATCCACGCGATCAGTTCGCCCATGGTGGCGTAGGTATACGTGTACGCACTCCCCGCCACCGGAATCATGGACGCCAGTTCGGCGTAGCACAGCGCCGTAAACGCGCACACGATGGCCACCAGGATGAGCGAAATGGCCAACGCCGGCCCCGCTCCCGGACGCCCCAGCGTGGCGGCGTGGTGAACGATAAAGTCGGCCAGCGGCGCGTTGAGGATGGAAGACCTGTCGAATTTCTGCCCCGCGATGGCGGTGCCGATCACGGTGAAGATTCCGCTGCCGATCACCGCCCCAATGCCGAGAGAGGTGAGGCTCCACGGCCCCAGGGTGCGCTTGAGCTTGTGCCCCGGATCCTCGGAGGCAGCGATCAGCGCATCGATACTCTTCGTCCGCAAAAGGCTCAAGTCGGGTAGCCCTCCTGTCGTTTCCATCCGGACAGAGGGCCCGGACGGACTCGGAATCTGTTGTGGAGCCTACCGCTTGCGCTGGCCTTGCGTCTGGCGACGGACCTTCTTCTTCATGGAACCGCGGGCCACGCCAGCCGCGCGCTTCGCTTTCGGCGCCACTTTCTTGCGGGCTGCGCGCTTGATCGTCTTGCGTTCAATCTTGTCGGTTACTTTCTTGGTATTCATCAGCTTCTTTTTAGTCCTGCGTATTTTTCAATTAGCTTCTTGAGCCCGTAGCGGGGAAAGTTAACAGTGATCTTAGCATCATCGCCGTCCCCTTCGCGCCGTACCACCGTCCCGGTGCCGTACTTGGGATGCTCTACCGTCATCCCCGTACGCGCCCCGCGGCGCACCGGCGGAGCGGCCGGCGGCACTGGTTTGGCCGCCATCGGAGGACGCGGCAATTGCGGCGCCATTGGCCCCGGAGGCTGCTGCGGCGCGACAATCGGCTTGTTGGCGGCATTGAACGGCAGCCCCCGATCGCCGAAAAACTGCGAAATATTCTCCACCGAGTTGTACGTCTTCCCGGTGAACGTACTCCGNNATCAGGTCGGCCGGAACCTCGCTCAGAAACCACGAGGGCGTCGACCGCTCCTGCTCGCCGCCGCCAAACCGACGCCGGTACCGCGCCCACGTCAGTATCAGCCTCTTGCGCGCGCGAGTCATGCCCACATAGCACAGCCGCCGCTCTTCTTCCAGCGCCGATTCGGAATTCATCGAGCGGCTATGCGGGAACAGTCCCAGTTCCATCCCGGCAAGAAACACCACCGGAAACTCCAGTCCCTTGGCGTTGTGCATCGTCATCAGGGTGACCGGCGCGCGCTCGTCCACCGCGTCGGCATCCGACACCAGCGCCGCGTGGTCCAGAAAATCGCCGATGGATTCGCCGCGCTCGGCGGCTTCGGTGGCCGCGTTGATCAATTCGTCCAGGTTCTCCAGGCGCGTTTCGGCTTCCGGCGTCTTATCCGTCTGCAGCATTTTGCGGTAGCCGGTGCGATCCAGAATGAAGCGCAGCAACTCCGGCAGCGGCCGCGAACTGGCTACCAGCGACAGCTCCTGAATCAGATTGCGGAACATCACCAGCGAAGATTGCGACCGCGTGGACAGATGTTCGTCGTCGATGATCCGCTCGATGGAGTTCCACAGGCTCAAGCTGTGTTCCCGGGCGTAGCGTTCGATCTGGTCCACGGTGGTGCGGCCGATGCCCCGCGCCGGAGTATTGATGATGCGCAGCAGGCTCACCGAATCGTAGTTCGACGCCGCCAGCTTCAAGTACGCCACGGTGTCCTTGATTTCGGCCCGCTGATAGAAACTGAAGCCGCCCACCACGCTATACGCGCGCCCATAGCGCCGCAGCGCTTCTTCGATCTGCCGCGACTGGAAATTGGTGCGGTAGAGCACCGCCACGTGGTCGGCCGGATTGGCTACCAGGTGCTTCTCGATGGTGTCGGCGATGAACAGCGCTTCGTTCTCGGCGTCGAAGCCGGCATACAGGCCCAGCTTTTCGCCGGCCGCCGCTTCGGTCCACAGCTTCTTGCCTTTGCGCTCTTTGTTGTTCTCCACCACCGCGCCGGCCGCGCCCAGAATGTTCTTGGTAGAGCGGTAATTCTGCTCCAGCCGGATGGTCTTGGCCTTGCCGAAGTCGCGTTCGAAATCCAGAATATTGCGGATGTCGGCGCCGCGCCAGCTATAGATCGACTGGTCCTCGTCGCCCACCACGCAAATGTTGCCGTGAACTTCGGTGAGCAGGCGCATCAACTCGTACTGGCTGCGGTTGGTGTCCTGGTATTCGTCCACCATCACGTAGCTCAGGCGCCGGTTCCAGGACTCGCGCGTGGCGTCGTCGGTTTGCAGCAGGCGCACGGCTTCCAGCAGCAGGTCGTCGAAATCCAGCGCGTTGGCCGTACGCAGGGCCTTCTCGTATTCCTCGAAGACCGCGGC
>PLRZ01000315.1:8309-21547 GCA_003164075.1 Bryobacterales bacterium
ACGCCCAGTTGGTCTTCGTCGTCGTAGATGGTGAACCGCCGCGTAAAGCCCGGGCGGATGCGCGCCAGGGGCTCGCCATCGCGCCGCAATAAACGGACACAGAACGCGTGAAACGTGAAAATGTTGGGCGAGGAATCCAGTTGGACGTCCTCCAGCAGCGCCACCACGCGCTGGCGCATCTCACTGGCGGCCTTATTGGTGAATGTCACCGCCAAAATGGCGGACGGAGGCACGTGCCGCGCCGTGATGATGTAGGCGATGCGATGCGTGATTACCCGTGTTTTGCCACTACCGGCACCCGCCAGAATCAGAAGCGGCCCTTCCGTAGATGTAACCGCTTCCCGCTGCTGCGGGTTCAGCCCTTTGAGGAAATCCATGACGTGGGGACTATTTGAGTTTAGCAGGCTATGGGTTCTGCTACCATGCGAGACGAATGGACGCCGTCGAAATTGCCAGTGTCACCAAGACGTTCGATACCGTGACCGCCGTCGATGACCTCTCTCTTACCGTGCCGGAGGGCTCGGTGTACGGATTCATCGGACCCAACGGATCCGGGAAAACCACCACCATGCGGATGATCGCCAGCATTTTCTACCCCGACCGCGGCTCTATCCGCGTCTTCGGCCGGCAGATGCTGGGCGCCCGCTCGGACGAGATCGGCTACCTGCCCGAGGAGCGCGGCCTGTATCGCAAGATGACCGTGCGCCGCGTCCTGGAATTCTATGGCGAATTGCGCGGCGGACGCAAAGTGACGGCCGAGGTGGATGCCTGGCTCGCACGGCTGGGCATGGCGGAGTGGGCCGGCCGCAAGGTGGAATCGCTCAGCAAAGGCATGAGCCAGCGGGTGCAATTCATCGCCGCCGTGATTCCCACGCCCCGGCTGTTGATTCTCGACGAGCCCTTCGCCGGCCTGGACCCGGTGAGCGCCGAGGTCATCCGCGCGGCCGTTCTGGAACTGCGCCGCGGGGGCGCCACGGTCATCCTCAGCACTCACGACATGAATGTCGCCGAAAACCTCTGCGACCGCATCTTCATGATTTTTCGCGGCAGGAAAGTGCTCGACGGCACGCTGGCATCCATCCAGGACCAGTTCGGCAACGACACCATACGGGTCTCCGCCGACGACGGCTTCCCGCCGCTCGCGGAACTTCCCGGAGTGGAGAAGATTCGCGATCTGGGGCAGGTGAAGGAGCTGCGCATGGCTCGCGGCTGCGATCCGCAACAGGTGCTCGCAGTGCTGGTGGCGCGTACCCGGGTGACCGGTTTCTCCATTGTGAAGCCGTCGCTCAACGATATCTTCGTGCGCATCGCCGGCCCTGCCAGCGAGGAGGTGAAAGTTGCATAGGATCCTGCTGATTGCCCGGCGCGACTACCTCGCTACCGTCCGCACCAAAGCTTTCCTCGTGGGGCTGGTCGTGGCCCCGCTGCTGTTTGGAGGCGGACTCCTGGGCGTGGCTCTCTTGAAAGCCAAGCCCGATATCGCCGACCGCCGGGTCGCCATCGTCGACCGTAGCGGAACCGCAGCCGCGTCGATTATCCAGGCCGCTGGCGAAAAGAGCGCGCGCGAGGCGGTCGACAAAACCACCGGCCGGCAGGTGGAACCGCGCTACCTGTTCGAAACCGTGCCGGCCGACGACCGTGACGCCAATGCGCAGCGCCTGGCGCTTTCCGAGCGCGTGCGCGGCCACCAGCTTTACGCCTTCCTCGAGATTGTGCCGCGCGCCGGCGATCCGGCGCTGCGCGTCTCCTGCTATTCCGAAGCCAGCGGGATCGACGATGCCCGCCGCTGGTTCGACGGTCCGGTGACCACCGGCATCCAAAGAGCGCGGCTGGTGAAGCTCGGTGTGGACCCCAGCCTGGTTGGCGATCTGCTCACGCCGGTCGCGGTGGAACGGCTCAGCCTGGTGACCCGCGACGAGAAAACCGGCGCCATTCGCAAGGCTCACAAGAAGGGCGAGTTGGAAGGCTTTGCCGTGCCGTTCGGGCTGATGATGCTGCTGGGCATGATCGTCCTGGTGGGCTCTTCGCCCATGCTGCCGGCGGTTACCGAAGACAAGGCCCAGCGCATCGTGGAAATGCTGCTGGGGCTGGCGACGCCATGGGAATTAATGACGGGGAAAGTGCTGGCGGCGGTGGGAATTTCGCTCACCAGTTCGGCGTTCTACGTGATTGGCGGCACGTTGGCGCTGGCGGGGCTGGGGATGATTGGCATGGTCCCGTTCGCGCTGCTTCCCTGGTTTTATGTGTATCTGGTTGCCGACGTGGTGATGCTGTGCGCCTTCGCGGCGGCCCTCGGATCGGCGTGCAGCAGCCCGCAGGATGCCCAGAGCCTGGCGGTTGTGTTGGTGGCGCCGGTAGTGATTCCTTATTTTCTGATAACGCCCGCGATGACGCAGCCCAACGGCGCGTTAGTCACGGCAGCGTCGTTATTCCCGCCCTTTGCGCCCATGATGATGCTGGTGCGGCAAGCCATGCCCGGCGGAGTTCCCGCATGGCAGCCGTGGGTGGCATTGGCGGGAATACTGGCGTGGACCATGCTGGCCGTGTGGGCCGCCGCGCGCATTTTCCGCGTGGGAATTCTGATGCAGGGCAAGCCGCCGAAGATCGCCGATATGGTCCGCTGGGCGATTCGGGGGTGAGGCGCCGCGCTCCTCCTCCGGCAAGCTCACCATGCACCCATATGAAGGCGCTTCTGATCCAGTTGGATGAACAGACGCTGGCCGCTCTGAATCGCGTAGCGGCGCCCGGCAAACGAAAACGGTCGGAGTTCGTTCGTCAGGCAATCCGCAAAGCGATCCGCCAAGCTGAGTACGGCGCCATGCGCGCTGCCTACCGCAAGCTGCCGGATTCGGCACTGGATGCCGACGACTGGTCTACGCCTGAGGAATTCAAAGCTTGAAACAGTTCGAAATCTTCTGGATCGAGACGCACATATGCGATATTGATGCCCGTTTCGCGGAATTTCTAAATAAGCAAAATGTTGAGCCCTGCGATTCCGATATTGGTTTTTTTGGGCGAGGCGGAGACTCTGAGCCCTGAGACTCCGGGCGGCCATAGCTAACGTCTGCGACCCATTTTCCGAGTAAGCGGCCAGGCGACTGGAGCGCGTCGGCGCCTTTCACAACGGCGTGTGTGCGGAGCAGCAGCGCCGTCGTGAGGCCCAATGACCGCCCATTCTCATGGAACGGCGTGTCACGGGAGGGATTCGCAGTCAACACGAGGCCACTTCAGCGGAACGGGCGGTTCTCGTCCAGGTGGCGTACCCTGGAGATCAGAGGCTCCCAATATGGACTTCAGAGAAGAGTTGGTGGCGCGCGTTGAGAAACTGCCTCCCGAAATGCAGGAGCAGGTGCTTCGTTTCGTGGCGTCCCTGGCGGCACAGAGTCCAACGGGGGAAAGCGGAACGGCATTGCGCCACTTCGCGGGCTCCCTGGATGCGGTTTCCGCCCAGGAAATGGTCCAAGCGATCGAAGAAGACTGCGAGCGGGTGGATGTCGGTGAGTGGTAAGTTTCTCCTCGACACCAACATCGTCATCGCCTTGCTGGAGGGCGATGCGGCGGTTCTGTCGAACTTGGATCAGGCGCCTGAAGTCCTGACGTATTCGTGCCGGCCATTGTGTTTGGCGAGTTATTCTTCGGAGCTGCGAAATCAAGCCGGCCTCACGAGAACTCCGCCAGACTGGAACAATTTGCAGTAGGCAGGACCATTCTTCCTTGCGATCTTCGGGTCGCTCGCGAGTACGGACGGCTGAAACAGGATCTTCGGGCGAAGGGGAAGCCCATCCCTGAGAACGACATCTGGATCGCCGCGCTAGCCACTTCGCATGAACTGGTTCTGGCCACCCGTGACCGGCACTTCCGCGACGTTGACGGTTTGGTCATCGCGGTCTGGTGATTATCGTGCGACCGCTGTGCTGGCTGGTATTTGAGATGTCCCGTAACGCTTTCCATAGAGGTGGTTCTGAACGTCAGCCCGACGCTGGGGGGATTGGGAGAGTTTGAGCCGGTTCCTCCCGTGATACGCCGTCCCCGGAAACCACTCGAGCGAATTGTCGCCGATACACCGAAGTGGCTGCCACTGCCCCCTCCTCCTCCCAGCCATGGATCAGATCGCTCCCGTGAAGTCTCCCTCACGTCAACTGCCCGTATCACGCCCATCTCTTCCCTGTGGCCGTCCTGCCAGCGTGAGGGGACCCTGCAATCCAGCCGGCGCGGAGCTACCCCAACATGCGATTCACTTCGCGCATTACTTCGAACGCGTCCGCCACGTAGAGCACGTCCGCCTTCCCGCGCGCCCAGCCGCAGTTGGGGTCCAGATTGATGGCGCGGCGCTCGGTGATGAAACGCCAGCCCACCACGTGAGGCTCTTCCCCATGGCAGCAAGTCGAAAGGCCTTTGGGATGCCGCGGAGTCGCTCCGGTCTGCCCGATCTGATTCATGTGCGTCATGAACTGCAACACGGCCTCGCCTTCGCCGCTGAGATCCACCAGCGACTTACTGCCGCCTAAAGACGCTTTGGCGCTCCGCAGGAAATTGAGAATCAGCGTCTCCGCCTCCGCCCCGTGTACTTTGCCGTCGCCCTGCTTCTTGGTCCAGCCGGCGCCCGCCACGAAGAGCAGCTTGGCGTCCGGCCGGATGGTCTGCTCGTCGGCCTTGGGCGCCTGAATGCCCGTCACTTCGGTGCGCGGCTGCGGCATTTCCACCGCGATCGTCTCCACTGTGGCCGAACCGGCCGCGCCGCTCCAGGCGGGGACACAGCCGGCCTCGAGCAGTACCACCCATGGACGTTGTTGCCGCGTCAGGACCGCTTCCATGCGCTGGCGATAGAACCAGCGGGTGACCGCGGGAGCGCCATTCTGAACGGCGAGACTGGTGGCGTGGGTATCGACGCGGCCGCCGAGCCGGTACGCTACTCCGGGAAGCGCGCGCGACCATCGCGAGGTGGATGGCGCCAGCACGAGCGTTGCACCGGCGGCGCGGCACAACGCTTCCGCCGCCGCGGCGTCCGTCGCATAACGCGGCTGCGCGAAGGCGTCGCCCGTGACGGCGAGCGTGCGTGCCGCTCCGGCGCCGGCGATCTGATCGGCGGCCGCCTGCGCCGCCGCGCCCACCAGCCCGACCGTCAATTCTCCGCCCAGTGCGAGAGCCGTGGTCAACGCTTCCAGGGCCGGCTTGGCCAGCCTGCCGTCGGCTTCGATATGCGCCAAAAGTAAGATGGATTCCATGGTTATTCCTCCCCGATCCAGGCCACGATCTCCCGTGCAATCTCAGCGGCCGGCAGGTTTTTCACGATGCGTGTCTCGCGCTGCTGCCTGGGCAGGCTCACGGAGGCGAACGACAGGCCGGTGTTGGGCACCGGCGTGGCCTTGGCGCGTTGCAGCGCCGGCATGATGGCCCGCATGTTGGCCATTCCCACTTGCGGATTGTTGCGCGGCTCGGGCAGATTGCCGGTGGCCCAGCCCAGCACGGCCGGCGGCGCGCTGCACACCGACACCTGGTGTTTCCCGCCTTCCACCCGCTCCAGAATTTCGAAACTGCCGTCGTCGCGGACGGCAATCCGGTCCACACCTTGGAATTGCTCCACGATTCCCAGCCGCTCCCCCACCATTTGCAAGGTGGACCCGGCGCCGCGGGAGGCCGACTCCCACCCGCCGAACACCAGCACCCGCGAGCGGTCCAACCCGGCAATGGCTTCGATTCCCGCGGCCAGCGCCGCCGCTGTCTCGAACGAGTCGCTGAAGCCGGACGCCGGACCGTCGAGCGCCACCAGCTCAAAAGGGACCTTCTGAGCCACAGTCATCATCACCTGCTGCAGCTTGGCCTTAGGCCCCAGGCTGACCAGCCAGACCTTGCTCCCGGGCATCTTCCGCGCCAGATGGGCCGCCTCGAACAGGGCGTGGCCCGCCCAGGGGTCGAGGATCGCCGGGAGCATCATTTCGTTTTTCAGGGACGGACCGGCCGGCCCAACCACCGGCTCCAGCGTCTGCAGTGGGTCGGGGACCAGCGTGCCGCAGACCACAATTTGAAAAGGAGTGCTCATGAGGATGAACTTCCAGTATAAACGGGCTTGTTTATCGTTTTCCAGCGCCTGTGGATTATTTCAGCGTTCGACTTACCTGGTGCGCGACTTCGCAGGNNCGCCTGCCCCACCTTCGGGCTCACTGCAAATTCCACGACATCAGGAGTTCTGAGTGTCCGCGCCACGTCATGGCTGAGGTCAATTTCCCCAACTATCCGAAATCCCCGGCCGGCATCAGGAGTTCTGAAGATGGCGCGTCGCCGTCCTCGTGATTTTGAAGCCACAGAGGGGACAGAGAGCACTTGGCGAAGCGGTTGCGCGCCTCCTTACGCCGTCACTCTCAGCTTGTCCAAAAAGTGGAATAGCGCCGCTCCTACCAGGGCATTTAAAACGCCCAGGCCGAGCCAACCCGTCAGGTCGAAGGGCGATTGCTGGCTCAGCAGGGCGCGCTCCATCACCCAGTAGAATGCCTGGTGAAAGACGTAGAAGAAGAACGCCAGAATAAAACGCATCAGCACATTGTCGACGTCCAACTTCATGCCGATGGACGCCGCGAAATAGCCTACCAACGTTTTCGTGATGCCGAACATTCCCAATGGATTCTTGGACCACGAATCCTGCGCCAGCCCCACCGCCGCTCCCACCAGCAGTCCGCTCACCGGATTGCGGCGCATCAGTCCGAGGTACACCACCACCAGCAGCGGCATTTCCAGGAAATTCAGAAAGCGGAAAAACAAGGGCACGTAAATCTGGAACAAAAGCGCCAGCAACGGCACCAGAATAGTGACCCAGACATTGAATCGGGAAACCTGGCCCTCACGCTGGCTGCTCAGCAGCATGCGGCCGCCGGAGTAGCTCATGGCTGGGGCAATCCGCCTGGCCCGCCAGCCGCCTGGTTGGCGCGCCGCACCGCGTCCGGGGTGGTTTTCAAATCCGCGGGCCCGGTTCCTTTGGCCGGCACGGGTGGGGCGGTACTCTTCTTTGGCGCCGGAACCGGCTGCACTGCCGCCGGCTGCACCGGAACCGGCGCTACCGGCGCCGCCGCTGTTCCGCGCCCCGGCATCGCCGTTCTGGGATCCACCGGAAGCTTGGTGAAATCGGGCGGCCGGGTGGGCGTAGTTCCAGTCGGCCCTCCACCCAGCAGCATCCCCGCCCCTTCGGCGGCTTTCTGATACTGCGCATGCATCTTGTCCGCTTCCGTCCCGGGAGTTGTGTGCGCAGCGGGCGCCCCCGCCGATCCGTCGGCAGCCGTGGCCGCGGCATCGTTGGTGGTCCCTGCCGGAGGCGCCAGAGGCGGCGGCGGAGGCGCCAGATACACCTGCTGGTTGGCCGGCGGCGTGTCGGGAATTTCCTGGTGGACGCTATCCACCACGATCAGCACATCCTCGGGGCTCCCGCGCGACATGCCGCTCGGATCGAGCGTGATCTCCCGATAGGGCTGTCCCGGGCGCACGGACTTCACCACGCCTACCGGCATGCCGCGCGGAAAAATGCGATCGTCGCCCGAGGTATAGAACCAGTCGCCGGGCTCGACCTTGTCCTCGAAGGCGACGAAATCCACTCTGCACAACGGCGTGCCCGTCCCCTTGAGCGTGCCGTGCGCGTGGGTCTTTCCGGAAACCACCCCGGCGGCGAACATGGGGTCGGTAATCAGCAGCACTTCCGACTGCGTGGGATAGACCGCCGTCACTTTGCCGATAATACCGTCCGGTATCACCACCGCCATTTCGCGCATCACGCCCGACGTCGAGCCGCGGTCCACGTACACCACTTTGCGGCTGGAGCCGATTCCCATGGAAAAGACGCTGGCGGCCAGGGTCTTGGAAGGAGTGCGCTGTTGGAAGAGTTGCAGCGCCTTGGCGCGGTCGGCGGTATTCAACTCGTTGGTAAGGAAAATGTTCTCCAGCTTGAGGCGGTCCACTTCGGCCTGCAGGCGGCGATTCTGGGCATCGGCATCGTGCAGGGTGATGTAGTTGTGGACGAATGAAATGCCGCTGCCGCGCATGCCTTCCACCAGCCTCGCCATGGGCGAGACCGCAGTCACCGTCCAGACGCGGATAAACCGCACATTCTGGTCA
The DNA here is from genome assembly GCA_003164075.1 of Bryobacterales bacterium. The sequence goes on from PLRZ01000315.1 coordinate 16,407, forward strand.
TTCTTCACCTGCACGGCCAGCAGGACCAGTTGCGCGAAGATCACCAGCAGCAGAACTGTGATGTTCCGGTAGCGGTTGAGAAAAGACTCCATGACTCCGGGCCAGCCTCTGCCCCTAGTCTATCGAAATCTTGCGCAGAAGCCGGAAATCGCTGAGCATGCGACCGGTCCCGAGCACTACGGAAGCCAGCGGATCGTCGGCGATGGAAACCGGCAGCCCGGTCTCCTCGCGGATACGCTTGTCGAGATTCTTCAACAGCGCGCCCCCGCCCGTGAGTACGATTCCGCGGTCGCTGATGTCCGCGCTCAATTCCGGCGGCGTGCGTTCCAGCGCCACGCGGATGGCGTTCACGATGGTGGCCACGCATTCCCCGAGCGCTTCGCGGATTTCGCTATCGTCGATGGTGATGGTGCGCGGCACGCCCTCGATCAGGTTGCGTCCCTTGATTTCGAAGTGGAGCGGTTTATCCAGCGGGTACGCCGAACCGACCTCCATTTTGATGGTTTCCGCCGTGCGCTCGCCGATCAGCAGGTTGTATTTGCGCTTGAGGTATTGCGTGACGGCGTCGTCCATCTCATTGCCGGCCACGCGCACCGAGCGCGAGTAGACGATGCCCGACAGCGAGATCACAGCGACATCGGTAGTGCCGCCGCCGATATCGACAACCATATTGCCGGAGGGTTCGGTGATGGGCAACCCGGCGCCGATGGCCGCGACCATGGCTTGTTCCACCAGGTGGACCTCGCTGGCCTTGGCGCGGTATGCCGAATCCATGACGGCCCGTTTTTCCACCTGGGTAATTTCGCTGGGCACGCCGATCACGATGCGGGGATGCACCAGCATTTTGCGGCCGTGCGCTTTCTGAATAAAATAATTCAGCATGCGCTCGGTCACTTTGAAATCGGCGATGACGCCGTCTTTCAGCGGTCGGATGGCAACGATGTGGCCCGGTGTGCGGCCTAACATTTCCTTGGCCTCTCTTCCCACCGCTTCCACCTCACCGGTGTTTTTGTTCATGGCTACGATGGACGGCTCGTTCACCACGATGCCCTTGCCACGAACATAAACGAGTGTGTTGGCGGTTCCCAGATCGATGGCCAGGTCGCTTGAGAAAAGGCTAAAGAGCGGCCTTAGGTTGCGCACGCGCGACGCGCCGGGATAAAAACCACGAGGTGACATACGGATGCTTCTTTCTAAACTGAGTGATCAAAAACAGGATCATCCACCGAAGTTCCTCAGCCTCAGTCCTCATCGGCCGAATCCAGCCCACCGCAAGAGTGGCCTTCAGTTGGGGGTCAGCTTCTTGTTCCTGCATGATGCTGTTGGTTACATGCGGATGGGGTTCGAACCAGCAGGACAAACGGAAGGATCGCAAAATCGATAGATCACCATCCCAAGCCAAAAACAGCTTACTGCGATTGTATATGTCAATTGTTGCGGGCGGAGTTTTGTCGAAAACTAGCTTTCCCCGGTCACTCGCCAGCTGTCCGTTACTCGGAAGTTATTCTGCCAGTTGGGTGCGGTCGCTCGGCACTTGGCTGCAGTTCTGCGAAGCGGTCCAGAAGTCGGCTTCGAGGAAGTCGAACCTCACGGCATCCAAAATTCGGAAACATTACCACGGGTGTGTTCACGCCGGTGCTCGCGAAACACTCGAAGTCGTTCTCGCTTATCGACTGCATCTCAGTTGGTGTTGACCGGATGCAGCAGAACTTCGAGCCGATGCGAAAGTAGGTGGGAGCTTGGCAAGAGAAGTGAGTTGACGGGAAAGTCAGCGCCAAGGTGGTCGATACGAGGCGTTTGTCGAGGGCAAACTCGAGACTCCGAAGCACCTTGCTCGTGGTCCGACTATGGTCCAATAACTGTGCTTTGATGTCTTTTCAATGACTCTGTGTCGTTCCCGGCGCCGTCAAGTCGTTGAAATACATTGCTGTCGTTTATTCTGTTGGACTCATAACCCTACGGCCTGTTGTCACTCTCAAAGAGTATAGGGAAGAATGCTGGCCTGCTCTGGGTCCATGGGCAGGCTGCTGAGAAGCCCTCGTGCAGCAGTCGCCACTTGGTTGCCCGATCGCTGAATTTGCTTTCGGCGGTGGTAGGGCCTACAGTTAGTGAGTCTATTACGCATCGCTCCGTCGCATTCTAGCCGTTCCCACCTCACGGCGACGGTCTCCTGCGCAACCGATAGAAAAGCGAGAACTCACCATGGAACCCATCCTGTTCCTTCGTGCACTGCAGACCGTCATCACTCGTCGGCTAAGGAAGGTTACCTCATCAGTGCGCTTTATTGAAGTACAGCCGCAGATCGCGGCTTACGGATCACAAAGGGTGTGCCGATCGTGCGGGGGGATCACGGCGCGCTCCAAACCATTTTGCTTGGAGTGTGGCAAGTTGCTGCCAGCAGTCTAACCACCGGAAGCGCGTGCCTCAGGTCCGGCGGAAGCTCAACGATCTTCACAAGTTAGAACACGAGCTTCGGACGGCGCTTTGCAGTTGCAAGAAAGAACTGCACAAACGATCTGCTCGCTGCCCACTATAGACTGATCTGGTGTTCAACTATAGCCAGAGACGATGAGTGATGCTAAAGCATTTGGTCAAGGCAGAGGGTCTGGTGAATCCAGAAGAAGCACCCGCGTTTCTCTAAGAGTCTCGATCAAGGCTCAGGGCATTACGGAGCCTCTGGTTTGCGAAGGCGAGACAATCATCGTCAACCTTCCTGGAGCGTTGATCTCAACGTCGGTCGCACTGAGCCTGGGGATGAAGATCGAGATTGATGTCTACTTGACGAGCAAACATGCTAATGCCGAGGTCGTTTACGTCGATCCCGAGAGGCCCCTACGCTACGGAATCACGTTAGCGACACCACGGAACATTTGGGGAATATCTTTGCCTCCAGAAGACTGGCACGAAGACGATCTCGAATGAAGTCACTCGCCTTGCTGTCGCGCCTTGTCGAAGGCTGCGTCAATGGCGGGCTTGGAAATGTGCCATTTTCCTAATTGGTCCCGAAGCTCCTGTTCCGACATCCGGCCAGTTGTTCTCATGAACGGCTTGCCTTGCGTGGCATTATCGTCCTGAAATGCGACTTCAAATTCCTCTGGCTCTGAGTCCGGTACTTTCCAAACCGCCCATCTCGTCCAGTCCATACACCACCTCTGCTGAGGCTGCGTCGCCAGCGGTCTTTCAGAACGGTCTTCCTATTGCAGGCTACTGGCAACGCTGGAAAACACATTGTTCGAGTTTCCGCCGATCAAACGAATCGCGCCGATGATTATGATGAGAATTACGGCAAGCATGACCGCATATTCCGCAATGTCTTGACCTTCCTCGCTAGACCAGAAGGTACGTGGGTTTCACAGCATAGAACAGTTGCACCAGTTTCGTATTGACCGCACAATGACCCGGTCGTGCTACTGACAGCGGCTCCAGTTGACCGGGTTCTGAGTGTAATCGCGGCGATTTCACCACCAAAAAGCCGCCGAGATCGGGGAAGGAACAAGGCCCCGAATCGATTATTGGCGAAATATCGCGATATCGCTCATTGACCCCGGTCGCCCTGTCAATGAGCGTTATCGCCTGTGGCTGTTGAAAAACTCCTTCTCTCAAAATCGACAAAAATAAAATCGCGTCAGGAAGCCCTACAATCGATTTTCTCGGGTCGCCTAGACATTTTCTATCCCCCAAATTTTGGCTAATTGGGACGAAAAGTGAGTTTTTCAACAGCCACGCCTGTTCGCGCCAGTTAACCTTCCGCCTTCGGGTCGCTCAGTCGGCAAGTTCAAAGCGATAGGGAAATTGCGCTGGTCTATGAAGAACGAGGTTTGCCGCGCTTAAGTGCCTCCAACATGGCGGAATTATAGCGAACGTCGGTTTGGTTTGCAGCATACAATCAAATCTCCCGTTGAAAATCCGGAGGGAATCAAAATGGAAAATCAACCGAAGAGTTTCCCTGTTGGCTCGGCACAATTATGCATTAGCGGTTTGCAGTTCAAATGCAGATTGTGCGATAAGAAGNNAGCTTAGTCAGTTTTGCTCGATTCTCACAGAAATGCAGGCCCGGGTAGAGAGTCACAATCTAGAGATACCTTTGGACATCAGAATTGTAGGTTAGCAGGGGACCCCGGCGGAGGGTGGACGCCACCGCCGCCACGCAACTCAGCCGCGCGACAAAGCCGCAATGCAGCGCCCGGACGATCGGTGGCGAAACCCGACCGCCCGAGCTGACCGCGCGGCGAGGTAAACTTGGGAGGGCTGCCGTGCGGCTACGGGTAGTGGGCTACTTTGAAATTATCCGTTTAAGAAGGACTAAGGTATCGGCGTAATCCCCAGGCGAACGTGGCGTCGGGTTCTGCAACAAGGTCACGGCTTCCCATCCTTCGCTTCCTAATTGATTTAAGGTACTCAGGTGTATATCGAGGAGGGTGTTATTCAGTATCATTTGCTCAATGCGATATTCCCACTTCATTTACGCCGCTCTTCCGCCCTCCGTTGTTCGTAGGCTTCCCAGAGGGCAACCAAATCTTCTACGCTCCACAGCCGATCCGTGACGCCAGCGGCCATAGCTGGGGATACGCGAAGTGTACGATGGATTTTGATAAAGTTGTAGGCGAAATAATTGAGGGCCGTCGCAGCCGCGTGATTCTCCAACTTGCGCGAGAAGCCATTTGACAGGCGCGTGTATCGGCGCATAGTGGTGCGAACCGTCCAATTCTGCCTCTCCACAAACGAAGTAGAAACGTGCTTGTAGTCGGGATTTCCGCTTACCGCTTTCAGGTCGCAGCCGATACACTTTGCCGGGGAATAGCGGGTCTCGTTCTCTAATGGAGCGCGATAAACCTTGTGCACCTGCGCGTAATCGACTTCGGAACCAAAGGCATCTTCAATCACATTGACGTAGGTTCGTAGGGCGTCCGTTGTGATCTGTACGCGGCCATCTGGCCCACACAGATCAATTCAAGAAGCGTCTCGCTGAAGAGGTCGAAAAAGGTTTCATTTCGATGATCGAGGTTCTCCGCAAGAATCGGCGTGACATCAAAGCAGAAGGCCTATTGAACGACTGGTCAAAGATCAAATCGCGGTTCTTGGAACCTAAACTCAGAGTGCAATAGTTAGCGCTAAATCCCGATAGCACTTATTGACCTTTG
>PLRZ01000333.1 GCA_003164075.1 Bryobacterales bacterium
CGCTGATCGCCCATGCGGGAGCCCATCTGGCCTAACTGCTGCTGATTCTGTTGATTCTGCTGTTGCTGCCCCATCTGGCCTTGTTGGCCTTGTTGGCCGCTCTGCTGTCCGCTTTGGCCGGACTGCCCGCTTTGACCGGACTGTCCCTGTTGCCCTTGCTGCCCCTGTTGTCCCTGCTGACCTTGTTGTCCTTGTTGNNTCCTGCTTGAGCTTCTCGGCATCGCGGCGCAACTGTTCCTGCTGCCAGCGCTGCTCGGAGGTCAATTGCTGGCCCTGTTTCTGCTGGTCCGACAGCTCCTGTTGCCGCTTCGCCAATTGCTCCAGCTTCTGCAGCGCATCGTCGATGGCCTTCTGTTTCTCGTCGGCGGTCTGCGTCTTGCGGGCGGCTTCATACTGATTCTTTTCGGTATCCAGTTCGAGATCGAAAAGGCCCTGCAAGTCGCGCGTGGCGCCACCGCCACCGCCTCCACCGCCGCCTCCTCCACGCTGCCCGAAAGCTACCTGGATATCGCGCATGGTAGCCTCGGCGCGCAGCAGATACTGCAACGCCTTCTGTTCCGGCGTCAGGGCCGATTCCCACTTAGCGCTTTTGAGTTCGTTCGATGCCGGATCCATGGCGGCCACGGCCTGATCCATGTCGTCCACAAAGCTCTTGAACGAATCGCCGGCATCCTCCAAACTGCGGGCCTTCATACGGTCGGACAGCGACTTGGCCTGGTCGCGCAGCTTGCTCTGCACCTGCGAGAGAAACGCCGCGTTCTCGGACTCGGTACCGCGGGCGCCCCGGCCCTTGGCCTGATTCCAGGTGGCGGTGATGATTTCCTTTTGCCGCTCCGAAATCTGGTTCTGCTGATTGGCGTCGTCACCGCCACCGCCGCCTCCGCCGCCCTGCTCCTGCGACTGGGTGTAGTTCCGCTCGAAGGGCTGCATTTCGATAAAGAACATGTCGGTGGTCGAGGTCTTGCGCGCATCCTTGGCGGTGGCATACACGCTCACCACATCGCCCGGCTGCACTTTGTAATCTTCCATGGCGAGGGTGGCATTGCCGGTGGCCGTCTTGCCATCCTTATTCTGCAGCAGGGGAATCACCTTCTCGGGCGCGCCGTTCACCGAGTAGTGCAGATCCACGCTCTTCAACGCGAAGCCGTCCTTGGCTTCCACCGCGATGGTGACTTCTTCAATGGGAGTCGCCTTGAAATCGCGGCCGGGCCGCGTGATCTTGACCTCCGGCGGCTCGTACTTCTGGGCTTCGATGAAATAGTCCTCGCTCAACCGCACATCGTCGCCGCCTTCCACCGCGGCCACGTGATACAGGCCATCTTTCGAAATCGGCACGCTGGCCACCAGGCCGCCGGAACTCTGACGCAGGGGCAACTTGGTGCCATCGTCCAGCAGGATCGCGCCGGTGGCCAGAGGCCGGTCGGTCTCGATCNNGCCGGATAATGATAAGTCACCTTGATGTTCTTCACCGAGGGCAGGTCCACCACGTTGAGCTTATAAGTGGACGAGCGGACGCCGCCGGCTTCCACGTAATACTCCAGCGTCTCGGGCACTCCGGCGATCAGAAACTGGTAGGAGGAACTGCCGGGCGAGGGACGCATCTCGGCTTCTTCCCACTTCGAGCCGCTCACATACTTGCCGAAAAATCGCACCTTCGGCGCGCTAAAACCGGTAAGCGTGGCGTTGATCAACTGGTCCGCGCGTTTGCGCACGGTGCGGTTGCCGGGGTCCACCTGGATAGCGTAGAAGGGCTTCAGGACGCCCTTGGGAAGCCCGCCCCATAGCAGCGACGTGCCGTATCCGAGGAATCCGCCGCCCGCCACGCCGAGCCAGATCAGTACCGCGGCGCACACCAGCGCGGCGGAGGAGAAGCTGAGGATCCAGGAGTTGCCGGCCACGTGCCGGGGTTCGGCCTGGCTGGCCACCGCCAGCGTATCGTCGGCCAGCAGGTACAGGAACGGGTCGCCGGGGTTGGTTTCCATGCGCTCGGTAAACGTGAGCAGGCGCTCCTCGAACTGCGGGTAGCGGTGTTCGGCCGCGCGCGCGGCACGGCGCCGGTTCAGCCGGATNNGTGAGGGAAAGGGCTGCCGCAGCCGTTACGGCCGCGCCGCGGGTGACTGCGAGCAAACGCATACGCCGCTCCACCGCGCCCAGATATTCGGATAAGCGATCCAAAGGTTTCATGCCGCCTCGTTATCCACAGAAAGATGTCGATTACCCAGCAGCGACTCGGCCACTGTTAGTGCCAACACAGCTACCATCACGTACCACCACAGCGAGAGGGGCCTTTGCTCCCCAGCCGCAGCCGCAGCCGCCTCCGCTTCCGCAGTCCCGTTGGCTGTATTCTGCCACAAACTGAGAGTATCCGGCGTAGCGGGGGTCAGATCCGACTCGCGGCGGTCCGCATTCACGGCCACCAGTTCATTCCGGCCGTTGGGCCGGCGAATATCGTAGAAACCTGTCTCGGTGAACTGAATGTTCTGCGCCTTGGTGGCTTCGTCCAGTGTGAGGGCGCGCTCGCCCTTGGGATCCACTACGTCCACCGCGGCGCCCTTTTCGTTGGAATCGCGCAACTCCGCGAAGGAGTCCACCATCACGCTCGGCGGACCGGCGTCCATGCGGGCCAGGTAGCGCGCCGTCTGGTCGACAAAGGGAACGAAGGAATTATGCAGCGGAAAATCGTTATCGATGTTGTCGAAAGTGGAAGCGAACACCACCACGTGGCCTTCGCCCATCTGCTGATCGAGCAGCAACGGCGTCTGGTCGGTGAGTCTGGCCACTACGCGCGCTCCCCCCGGGTCTACACGGATGGAGCGCAAGAATTTGACATCGTCCCAGCGGTCGTCTTTAAGGATGGAGGGGTGCGATGTGTCCAGCCACGCGGCCGCCTGGAAGCGGTCGCCTTCGCGGCCGGAATAGCGCGTTTCCAGGATCTTCTGGCCGGTCACCGGCACTTTGCCGTCGTGCGCCAGCGAGTGGCGCCCAAGGGCGACGAGCACGGAACCGCCGCCGCGCACGTAATTGATCAACTGATTCTCGAATGTGGCAGGCACTGCGCCCACGTCGGAAAGCACCACGAAAGCGTACTTGGACGGCGAGAGATTAGTGGTCTGGTCGGGCGTGGCGGGCGTCACATCGAAGGCCGATTGGCCGGCGGCTTCCAGCGCGGTTTTGAAGTACAGCAGGCCGCCGTTGCTGTCGGCGTCGTGAACGAACAAGGCCGGCCGCGGGTCGCTCCGTTCCACGGAGAAATAGAAGACATCGTCGGCGGGCAGCGAGTCGGCGGAATCGATGCGCACTTCGCCCT
>PLRZ01000059.1 GCA_003164075.1 Bryobacterales bacterium
GGCGGCCGGCGCGCAGGCGCACGCGGAGCTCGTGGGCCTGAAACGGCTTTGTAACGTAGTCATCGGCGCCGGCCTCCATCCCTTCCACCAGATCCTGGGAATCTGTGCGGGCGGTGAGCAGCAGGATATAGACGTAGGGCTCGCGGCCGGCGGCGCGTACGCCACGGCAGATATCGACACCGTTCAGGCCGGGCATCATCCAGTCGAGAATTGCCAGTTGCGGCCCATCCGGCTGCTGCAGTGCCTCCCAAGCCTCATTGCCGTCGTGGGCAATCACCGGCTGATAGCCCCACTTGGTCAGCATGTTAGACAGCATCGACTGAAAGATGGGGTTGTCTTCCGCCACCAGCACCTTCATGGGATGTTCGGCGTCCCTGATACGCTCCGCGACGATGGCCAACTGCAGATCCGGCAGCACTTGCCCTCCATTAATGCTCATCGGTCGCGCGGCGAGCGCCAAGAGAGTACCGGAGGTCTAGGGACAGCAGATAAAATGCCTGAAAAACCGGATCAGTGAACCGGATACCTGGCTCGCAGAGCGAATGGAGCGATTTCGATATCGAACTGGCTTCCGTCGCTGCGGACCATCTGGTAGGCGCCCCGCATCGTTCCGGTGGGCGTTTTGAGGGGGCACCAGGAGGAGTATTTGAAAGACTCGCCCGGCGCCAGCACCGGCTGTTCGCCGATCACACCAGGGCCCTGGACTTCTTCGGTGTGCTCGAAGGCGTCGGTGATAATCCAGTGGCGGCTCAGCAGTTGGACCGTCTCGGATCCTTGATTGGTGATGCGCACGGTGTACTGAAACACCCACTCGTCTTGATTCGGACGGGAATTTTCCGGGGAGTGCCGTGACAAAACCTCGACGCGCACTCCCAGGGTGACAGCGTCGGAGATGGGGGCGAGGTCGGATTGCAGATCAGGCATAGCAGCGCCCATCATAGCAGTCCTGACGGGTGACGGCTCTGCGAGTTGCATTTTTTCCGGTAGCCGTCTTCGCCCGCGCAAGGAGGAATTGTCGCCTTGCCCAGAGGGTCCAATGCCGGGAAATCCCGTCTTCTCAGTGCATTCCACAAACACCTCCCCGACCCTCGTCTCGTGGCCACTCTGATTTCGCTGTGCCCAATGCAAGCAAGATCGTCTTCGCGCTCCGCCGACGCGAAGACTACGGGTTCGATTCCATCGCCGACTAGGCCCCTTATCACCTTGATGTCCCTTGTGCGCCCATGGTGGAAGTCAAGTTCCGAATTAAGTAAGCACAGCCAAGCCAAGCGGTCCGCCGGCACGCGTCGAGATCCGGACCGGGAGCATCATTGCCCTAGAGCCGTAGAAACGCAAGTGGCTGAATAGACAAGGCTTGCGCTCCGTATCGCACAGTCTATCGCCGCGTCGTTAGACCCGCCTGGAATGGCGATACGGGCGACGATAGGCGTCGATAGAATCGGTTATTGTGACAGAAATCGGGACGGCGACGCTCCGCTGGCGGGTCGAATGAACGAAACCCCGCGCCGGCCGTCTCCGCATACAATAAGGAGCATGGGACGCAAATTGGGGATCTGTCTGTGGCTGGCGATTGCCTTGGCGAGTGCCGCGGCCCGGTTGCCTCAGTTCTCGCTGGCCGATACCGGGGGAAACACTCACACACCCGCCGAATGGAGCGGGAAGCGGGCCGTGGTCCTGTTTTTCCTGACTACCGATTGCCCCCTGTGCAACAACTATGTGCCCGCGATGAATCGCCTCGCGCAGGCGTTTTCGGGTCGCGGAGTGGCTTTCTACGGAGTGCAGGGCGATGCCACCGTCCCCGACGCCGATGTGCGGCGCCACGTGAAGGATTTCGCCTACACCTTTCCTTACCTGTTCGATCCGGAGGAATCGCTGGCCACTTATACCGGCGCTACGTCCACTCCCGAAGCCGCGGTGCTCTCCCCCAGCGGCCAACTGTGGTACCTGGGACGCATCGATAATCGGCTGGAAGACTTCGGGAAGCAGCGGGTGCAGGTGACTGAATTCGACCTGCGCGATACACTCGAGGCGATCCTCAACGGTAAGCCCGTTCCCCACGCGCGCACCAAAGCGCTGGGTTGCGCCATCACGCGAAAAGACTGAAGATCGTTCGAGGAGGAGACCACATGGCCTCGATTACCACGGAACGGCACCCTTGACCTGCGACTTGCAATTGTCGTACCCTTCCCTTGAGCCTCTACAAGTCACATGAGTAAGAAGTGGTATAACCTCTTCGTCTCTGTGGACGAATCGACCGGTCGTCCCGAGGATAGCGAGGGAACGGCGCCTCCCCCACCCACAGCGGCTCAAGCCGTTGCCGATATCGCACGCGCCGCCGCCGGGCCTCCGCCCACGTTCACCTCGGCGATTACCAATGCGGCCTCTTTCGCCGAAATCTATCAGGCCGCCGAAATCCACCCTCCGTCCCACGGCTTTACCATCGAAAAGGTGGGCGACATGCTGCGTAGCGAGCATATCCGCACCATGCCCCGCGAGGTGAAACGCAGCTCCGTTCTGGTGGCCCTGGAGGCCGTCGGCGCGCCCCTCCAGGATGTCATTCAGGACGCTATGAAACGCGACCAGGCGCTGGACACGTTCGAAAGCGTCCAGGAGAAGGCCCTGAACCAGTTGGAAGCTCAGAAGCAGCAGGAAAATCAACAGATTCAGGCCGAAATCGACCGCGTCCTGGCCGAGCACCGTTCCCGCATTCAGGCCAATAACGACGAGGTTGCCAAGGAAAAAGAACGTTTCTTTGCCTGGCGTTTGAAGAAGCAGGAAGAGGAACAAAAGATAGCGGATGCCGTATCTTATTTCGTAGCGGACAATCCGATTACCGCCGGCGGTCACGCGGCCGCGCCGGCCTCGACTCCGAAACCCGAATAAGGCCGCGGAAATGGAGCCTCCTCAATGTGGAGACGATTGTCTCGCGTAGTTCGTTCCTTTGTCGGTCTCTTTATCTCAATGGGTGAAAACCCGGAGATCATTCTCGAGCAAAACATCCGCGACATGAACGACCAGGTGCCGCGCATGAACGAGAGCATCGCCATGGTCAAGGCCAACGCCACGCTCCTCCAAAAGGAGCAGGCCCGCTATCAGGGCGATCTCGCCGACCTCACCGCCAAGGTCAAGGCCGCCATCCAGGCCGGCCGCGACGACATCGCCGGCAGCTTCGCCGTGCAGCTCGAACAGGTCAAGGGCGCGCTGGCCCGCAACCAGGGCCAGTTGGCCACCGCCAACGCCGCGTTCGATAAAGCCATGGCCGTGAAGAAAGCCTTCATGCAGGAGAAGGAGCGCAAAACGCGCGAAGCTCTCGACGCCATCCGCGACTATCGCCGCGCCCAATGGCAGAAGAAGGTGGCCGATTCCATGGAGCAATTCGAAGTGGCCGGCATCAGCCAGACCCACGAGGAAATGGTCCGCAAAATCGAAGAGATGACCGCCGTCAACGAGGCCCGCATGGACCTCGCGCTGGGCAACGTGGACCAGCAGAAGATCCAGATCGAAGAGGAAGCCGGCAAGCTTCGCGCCGACGAGCTGGTGAAGCAGTTTAAGGCGGAGATGGGGATCCTCCCGCCGCAGGTTTCCGCCGCCCCGCCGCAGAAAACCATCGGTGGAACCGAAGCGCAGAAAACATCGTAGCTTCTTAGGGAAAATACCATGGCCGTCAAAATTGAACGAGGTGGTTACGTCCTCATGACCCTGCTGGGCCTGGTGCTGGTGGGTTACGCCCTCAACAGATACGGGCTCCTGGACGTCGGCAAGCTGATCCCGGGATCGAAATCTTCATCCACCGCCAAAGTGGACACGGCGAAGCCGCTGCCCACTTCCGCGTCCGGCGAGACCAACGATGTACGCGTGCGCCTGAATATTTGGGTAGGCTGCGTGGGCGGCCTGGTGGCCAACGGCGGCCTGGATACCGCCGCCGGGTCGATTTACGCCGATAAGGGGCTCAAAGTCACGTTCAAGATTATCGACGATTGGACCGAAGGCTCTACCGCGCTAGCCACCAACAACGTCGATGTCATGCTCACTACGACGGACGTTTGGGGCAAGGATTTCGGCAAATTCCAGGAGCAGGGCTTCAACGCGCATGCGGTCTATATGGTGGATTGGTCGCGCGGCGCCGATGGCGTGATTGGCGCGCAGGGCATCAAGAGCATCGAAGACCTGGCCGGGAAGACCGTTGCCTTCGCGCCTTTTACCCCCTCGCACTTCCTGCTCTGGAACGGGCTGAAAAGTTCCGGGCT
>PLRZ01000200.1:0-1964 GCA_003164075.1 Bryobacterales bacterium
ATTGTGTATCTCGCCCCCGGCGCCAATGCCGTGGAGACGGCCGACCAGGTGGTCAAATTCATGGAGAGCGTGAAGTCGAGCTTCCCCAGGGGAGTCGGCTACGCGGTGCCTTACAACTCCACCATGTTCGTGCGCGCCGCTATCAAAGACGTGCTGCAAACGCTGATGGAAGCCATCGGGCTCGTCATTCTGGTGGTCTTCATTTTCCTGCAGAACTGGCGCGCTACGCTGATTCCGCTGCTCACCGTGCCGGTCGCGGTGATCGGAACGTTCGCGGTCTTCCCGCTGCTGGGTTTTTCGATCAACATCACCAGCATGTTCGGACTGGTGCTGGCCATCGGCATCGTGGTGGACGACGCCATCGTGGTGGTGGAGGCGGTGCAGCGTCATATTGACGACGGCATGAGTCCTAAAGAAGCCACCGCGCGCGCCATGTCGGAAGTGTCGGCGCCGGTGGTGGCCATCGCGTTTATTCTGGCGGCGGTGTTCATCCCGGTGGCCTTCATCGGCGGCATCAGCGGCGAAATCTACAAGCAGTTCGCGCTCACCATTGCGGTGTCGGTGCTGCTCTCGGCTTTCAGCGCGCTCTCGCTGAGTCCGGCATTGGCGGCGCTGCTGCTCAAGCCGCACAAGGAATCGAAATCGTGGATCTCGCGTCCGTTCGATTGGTTCAACAGCGCCTTCACATGGACCACCAACCGCTATCTGGGCGGCGTGGTGATGCTCATCCGCCGGTCGGCCCTGCCGGTGCTGGTGCTCTGCCTGGTGTCGCTATTCACGTACGGCCTGTTCAAGCGATTGCCCGCGGGATTCCTGCCGAGCGAAGACCAGGGCGCGTTCTTCGTCTCCATGCGGCTGCCCGATGGCGCTTCCACGGACCGCGCCGACGCCGCCGCGCAGAAAATCGAAGCGGTCATCGACAAGCTGCCCGGAGTGGACAAATACTTCGTGCTGGGCGGCCTGGACATCGCCACCGGCACATCCAATTCCAACGTCGCCACCATCATCACCACGCTCAAACCCTGGGAAGAGCGCACCGGCAAAGCGACGCAGCTCGACGCCATCCTGGGCGCGGCGCAGCGCGGGTTCGCGCAGGTTCCCGAGGCCTTCACGTTCGCCTTCGGACTGCCTCCCATCCTGGGACTCAGCCCCACCGGCGGTTTCCAGTTCATGCTGGAAGACCGCGCCGGCGGCGATGTCGCCCATCTGGCCGCGGCTGCCGATACCCTCACCGCGGCGGCCCGCCGGCGGCCGGAATTCGCCACGGTGATCAGCACCTTCCGCCCGTCGGTGCCCGGCTATTCCATCGACATGGATACCGACAAGCTGCAGACCATGGGGATCTCGCTGACCGACGCGTACAACACCCTGCAAACTTTTTTGGGCGGCCTCTACGTGAACGACTTCAACCAGTTCGGCCACACCTGGCAAGTGCTGCTGCAAGCCGAGCCCGAGTTCCGCGACCAGCCCGCTTCGATAGGCCGTTTCTACGTACGCAATCCCGATGGCGGCATGGTGCCGCTCTCCACGCTGGCTACCGTCACGCCCTCGGGCGGGCCCGACGTGGTCTATCGTTACAACCGGTTCCGCGCCATCCAACTGCTGGGCACTCCGGCGGCGGGCTATTCCAGCGGCCAGGCGAGCGCCGCTATGGAAGAGGTGGCCGCCGCTTCCCTGCCCCAGGGTTTCGGCTACGAATGGACCGGCACCACCTACCAGGAAAAGCAGGCGCAGGGCAACGAGGGCGCTATTTTCGGCTTCGCGGCGGTGCTGGTGTTTCTGTTTCTGGCGGCGCTCTACGAAAGCTGGTCCATCCCGTTCGCGGTGCTGCTGGCGCTTCCGCTGGGGATGTTCGGCGCGCTGGGCTTCGTCTTCCTGCGCGCTTACCCGTATGACATCTACACCCAGATCGGCATCGTCACGCTGATCGGCCTGGCGGCGAAGAACGCCATCCTGATCGTGGA
>PLRZ01000200.1:1995-4003 GCA_003164075.1 Bryobacterales bacterium
ATGTTGACGGCTACCCTGCTGGCCATCTTCATCGTGCCGGTGCTGTACGTGATGATCGAAAGTTTCGTGGAACGGCGACGGCCCGCCAGCGCGCCGGAGCAGGTCCCGGAGGCTGCCCAATGAAGCGGATGGTCGGGGACATGCGATTGACGGCGATGAACGCCGACAGGAAAAGATCTGGTTTTATCGGCGTTCATCGGCGTTTATCGGCGGCCAATCACGTCAGAACTCCTGATGTCGTAGAATTTGCAGTGAGCCCGCAGGTGGGGCAGGCGGTGCTCGCCTTCGCTCGATCCGATTCGAGCAGCGGGCCTGATTCAGACCGGGCGGGCAGGCGGCACCGCCTGCCCCACCTGCGAAGCTCTCGCCATCGAAAGGAATGGCTCAACCCATTTTCCCCGCCAAACAGATATTGCGAGACGACATCAGGAGTTCTGAACGTCTTTGCCGCGGCGCGAAGGGAGTTCACCCTGTTTCGAAGACGCGAAATTACTCTTGTATGCTTCCTCAGTTTCGTGACCCTGTGCGGGTGCACTATGGGGCCGAATTACAAGCGTCCGCAGATGGCGCTGCCCGGTGAGTTCCGCGGCGCGGCCGCCGGGTCCACGCCCACCGCGTCGATTGCCGACACCAAGTGGCAGAATCTCTTTCCCGACCCGGTCCTTACGCAGATTGTGACGGCGGCGCTGGAGCACAATTTCGATCTGCAAATCGCCGCGCAACGGGCGCAGGAGGCGCGCGCGCAATTGGGCATCACGCGCGCCAATCAGTATCCTTTTCTGGACGCCCAGGCGGGCTTTGGCGCGCAGCGGTTTTCCAGCATCGGCGCCACGCCGGAGATCCCCACGGGTGTGACCCTCAAGAATTCCTACACCACTTTGGGCGCGGCGCTCTCCTGGGAGTTGGATATCTGGGGCCGCCTGCGCCGTCTCACGGAAGCGGCGCGCGCCACTTATCTGGCCAGCGAAGAAGGCCGGCGGGCGGTGAGCGTGTCGCTGATTTCGGATGTGATGGATACCTACTTCCAACTGCTGGAGCAGGATCTTGAACTGGAGATCAGCCATGAGACCGAGGCCATCGCGCAGGATAGTCTTAAGCTTGTGGAACTGCGCCATCGGCAGGGCGCGGCTTCGGCGCTCGACGTCCGCCAGGCGGAGCAACTGCTCTACACGGCGGGCGCACAGAGCGCCGCGGCGGAGCGTGCCATCGCGCAGAGCGAGAACCTGCTGAGCCTGCTCGAAGGCAGCGCCCCCGCGGCCCAGGCGCGCGGTCGAAAGCTGGAGGAAATCGCGATCCCCTTGCAGATGCCCGCGGGGCAACCCTCCGACCTGCTGGAGCGCCGGCCGGATATCCGCGAGGCGGAACAGACCTTGATAGCCGCCAATGCCCAGATCGGCGCGGCGCGCGCGCTGTACTTTCCGCAGATCTCGCTGAGCGCGTTTGCCGGCGGGCAGAGCCGCGCGCTACTGGAACTGGCCAGCGGACCGGCACGCATGTATTCCGCTTCGGCCGGCGCGACGCAAGCCATTTTTCACGCCGGACAGATTCGCAATCAGGTGCGCTTTAGCGAGGCCCAGCAGCGGGAGATGCTGATTACGTACCAGCGTTCCATCTATACGGCGCTGCGCGAGGTGGCCGACGCCCTGATCGGTTTCGACCGGTTGCGCGAGCAGCGCAGTCAGGAGGAGAAACTGGTGAACACGCTGGAAGAGACGGTGCGGCTCTCGGAGTTGCGCTATCGCGGCGGGCTGGATAGCTATTTGCAGGTGCTCGATGCGCAGCGGAATCTCTTCAGCGGCCAGCTTGTGCTGGCGCAATTGCGTTTACAGGAACGCGTCTCGGTGGTGCAACTGTATCGCGCGTTGGGCGGCGGCTGGAGCTGAGTCGGTGGCCGGGAGCATTCGCGTTGCCGGGTAAGACACAACTCAAACGACGAGTGAGGAATCACGCAAGAATAACTTCAGAACTCCTGATGTCGCTCCGCAATTTCAAACTGGCGGGGAAAATG
>PLRZ01000397.1:0-2236 GCA_003164075.1 Bryobacterales bacterium
CGCGCGGGCACGCATATCGCCAGCAGCGCCGCCACCGCGAGCACTACGGACACCGTGCCAAAAGTCAGCGGGTCGTTGGGCCGCACTCCGTACAGCATCCGCGCCATCAGGCGCCCTAGGAACAGCGCTCCGCCGACGCCCACCAGCGAGCCTGCCAGCGCTTGCACCATGCCCTGCCGCAGCACCATCCGCAGCACGTCGGCACGGGTGGCGCCGAGCGAAATGCGGATGCCGATCTCATGCGTGCGCCGCGAGATGGCGTAACTCATCACGCCATAAATCCCCACCGCCGCCAGCAGCAGCGCCACCGCCGCGAAGACGGCCAGCAGCAGCGCCAGGAAGCGCGGCTCGGCAGTGGCGTCGGCCACGGCCCGGTCCATGGGGAGCACTTGCGAGATGGGCAGGTTGCGGTCCATCGACCAGACCGCCTGCTTCACGGCCGGCGCCAGATCGGCGGGATTGCCGGCGGTGCGCATTACCAGGGTAATGTAGGCGATGTGCGATCCCGTGGCGCCCAGGAAGTCGCGGTTCTGCAGGGCCGAGAGGTAGATCTCCGCTTCGGGCTCCTCGGCCCAGTCCTCCTGCCTGGCGTTGGCGGAGATCCCGATGATGCTGTAGGCGCCACTCTCCATTACGATGCGCTTACCGATCGGGTCTTCGCCCGGCCAGTATTGGTTAGCCGCGCGCTGGTTGATGACCACCACGCCGGGCGCACCGGCATCGTCCGTGGCGGCGATGGCGCGTCCGCGCAGGATCGGCAGGCGCATGGTCTCGAAGTAGCCGGGCATGGCCACGCGGTATGCCGCGCCGGGGGACTCGCCGGGGCGCGGCTTGGGCCGTCCTTCAATGGCGAAATCCCAGCCCCACAGGTCGCCCGCAAGGGGGAGATGGTTGATGGCGCCGGCGGATTCCACGCCCGGTATGTTGCGCACCTGCTGCACAAGCTGGCGATAGAAGATCTCGCGGCGGCCTTCCGGGGCTTCCTGCGAGCCTGCGACGGACACCACCATGGAGAGAACGTGGTGCGGGTCGAAGCCGGGGTCGACCGATTGCAGCGCGAAGAAACTGCGGATCATGAGGCCCGCGCCGATGAGCAGCATGAAGGCCAGGGCGAACTCCGAGGCCACCAGAAAACCGCGCAGCCGATTGCGCCGCACGCCGTCGCTGCCGCCGCGTCCTCCCTCTTTGAGCGCGGCGCTCAGATTCCCGGCGGTTGCCTGCATGGCCGGCGCCAGCCCGAATATCGCCGCCGTCACCACCGTGGTGGCCAGCAGGAAGAAGACGACGCGGGCGTTTATGGCGACGGTCTCGACGCGTGGGATATCGGCGGGGCTGAGCGCCACCAGGGCCTTCACGCCCCCGAGCGCCAGCAGCAGCCCGGCCGCGGCGCCCAGGCTCGCGAGCAGCAGATTCTCGGTGAGGAACTGGGCCATCACGCGGCTGCGGCTGGCGCCCAGCGCGGTCCGGACGGCGATCTCGAGCTGCCGGCCGGAGGTGCGCGCCAGCAGCATGTGGGCTACATTGGCGCAGGCTATCAGCAGGACGAATCCCACGCCGCACAGCACGATCATGAGCGGTGTTTCGACCTTGCCGACGACATTCTCTTTGAGCGGCGTGACCACCACATGGCGATTGGTACCGGGATACTGCACATCCAACCGGCCGGTGATGGCCGCCACTTCCGCGCGCGCCGCGGTGAGCGGTACGCCGGGCTTCATGCGGGCGAAAATGCGCAGGCTGTTGCCGCCGCGTTCGTGGATGCGGTCGCCGAAGGCCAGAGGCGCCCACAGTTCGGCATGCGTGGCCCAGAACGGCGCGAACTTGAAGCTGGCGGGCATCACGCCGATGATGGTGAAGCTCTCACTATCCAGCAGGATGGGCTTGCCGAGCCCGTGCGGATCGCCATTGAAGCGCCGCTGCCAGAGGCGGTAGCTGAGGACAACCTCGTGCTCCGCACCTTTCTGGTCTTCACCGGCGGCGAAGGTGCGGCCCATNNGGTAAGGTTGGGGCTCCAATATTGGGCCGCCGCCATGGCTTCGAAGGAGTGGCTCTGGTCGCGCCAATCGGCGTAGTTGGCGGGCGCGACGGGCGAGGTGCCGTAATGCAGAAGGGTGACCAGGCGGTCGGGGTCCTGGTAGGCCAGCGGGTTGAGCAATACGGCGTTGACCACGCTGAAGATGGCGGTATTGGCGCCGATGCCGAGGGCCAGCGTGAGAACGGCGAGGAGGGTGAAGCC
>PLRZ01000397.1:2279-3891 GCA_003164075.1 Bryobacterales bacterium
GGCGCGGAGTGCGAGGACACGTGTTGCATCGGTTGGATGGTCAACGTCGACCGGCTCACTTACGAGACTTACCAGCGCTGCGAAGATCCGGAACTGGGTCCGCGTCTGCGCGAGCTGGTGACTATCAACACATCGAGCGCCAGTGACGACACTTATGCGCGAGTCGCACTTTCCGGCGCGGATTGCCCCTTTCTTACGGAAGGACTCTGCGGCATCCAGACGAAACTGGGCGAGACTTACCTGCCAGTCACGTGCGCGGCGTTTCCCCGAGTCAAGAACGTAGTAGACGACGTTCTGCAGCGATCGCTCGACTTATCTTGTCCCGAGGCGGCTCGCCTGGTGCTTCTCGATCCCAACCCCATGGAATTCGACGAAGAAGAAGGGCCGCCGCACGACGCGCGGCTTGGAAAGCTTTCGGTACTGACTACTTCGGACGGAGGTTCCGGTAAACCTTACGCATACTTTCGGGAGATCCGCGGCTTCGTCATCTGGCTGCTGCAATATCGCGCCTGGCCTTTGTGGAAGCGGCTGGTGATTCTGGGCTCGTTCTGCGACCAGCTGGAGCAATTGGCCGCGGCGGGGCAGAATGCGCAGATTCCGGAAGCTCTGCGATGGTTCCGGGATGCCGTCTCCGGCGGTCAGTTGGACGAGGCGATCGACAGCCACCGTCCCCGGCCGGCGATGCAACTGGAGATGGTGCTGGAATTGATCGTGGCGCGCATCACGGCGGAGTACACCTCTCCGCGGTTTCTGGCGTGCTACCAGGAATTCCGGCAGGGCATCGAGTGGACGGCGGAATCGAGCATGGACGATATCGGGTACCGTTACGCCGCGGCCTATGCGCAGCAGTTCGCGCCATTCCTGAGCAGGCACGGACATATGCTGGAGCATTACCTGGTGAGCTATGTTCATCGAACGCTGTTTCCGCTGGGGCCGCAAGAGAGCACTGGCGATCCCAGCGTGCATCACGCGGCCGGCTCGATGCGCGATCAGTGCCTGCGGATGATGGTTTACTACGCGGTGATACAGACGGTTCTGATCGGCATGGCGGGTTATCACCGGGCGGAACTTAGTCCCGCCCATGCGATCCAGGTAATTCAATCGGTAAGTAAGGCGTTTGAACATAGTGTGGCGTTCCGTGAGCGTGCGGTCAAGATACTGGACGATAAGGGCGTGGGAACTTGTACGGGGATGGCGATTCTGATAAGGAATTAGTTCACTGCGATTTTCGCATAATACGGTTACTGTCCGGCGGGGGGGTGCATAACCGATCTGGGGAAGGTCCGTCACCCGTGAACGCTCCCTAACGGGGTGCCCTCTGGGCCCGGCTCTGTAACTAATTGCAAACACGCGGGCACTCGTTACNNGAAGCCTGCCCCACCAGGGCTGTCATGCAAATCTGCGAGACTCATTAGCCTTGTCTTAGTGGAAGTCATGGGAGGGTGGGGCGGCGCCTTGCGAGAGGGGTTGCACGCGCGCGGCTTTTACGGAGATTACTCCGTCCAGATTCTGGAGCACTCCATCGATCAATAGGAAACGGTCTCCCAGGACAGCTAACTTGAAGCGGTCGAAGGTGGGCGGCGTCAGGATCGCGTTCATGATGCCGGTTTCG
>PLRZ01000686.1:0-1503 GCA_003164075.1 Bryobacterales bacterium
CCTCCCGAAACCGTTTAAGCACCCGTAAGGGAGCGTTAGCCCTGGGTATGCAAAATGCGAGACCCGGTCATCCTATCTTTCCGGGAACTCAGCCACTTTGCCGTTGATCTCCTCAATCCGCACCACAAATCGCTTACGGTCCTTGAGAATTCTCTCCGGCGCGCTATACTGCGCGGCCACCGTATAGTCCGACGTGCTGTGCGCCGGAATCACGGCCCCGGTGTATAGCGGCGGATGGAATGGGCCTGCCTCCGGCATGGAATCGAACAGCCTCTGCGCGTCGGTCCGCGCCACAATCACGCTCGGAAACTCCCCCGCCTTGGTCTCCAGCGTCACCGTGACCCCTTTGACTTCGAACGCGTAGTCCGATGGGTTGGCGATGTGCAGATTGGCCAGCGCCAATGCCGTATTGTCGTCCGTCGCGATCGTGCGGACGGTCATCGACCCGGTCAGGTCCATGTGCGCCCCGCGCTGCATGTACATGATTCCGCCCACCACCACCGCGACTGCGACCAGCCCGATGGCGAAGGCACTGGCGAATTGCTCCCTCATGAAACCTCCCGTACAATGTGCATCAACTCGTCCAGCGAGTCGCGTGCCACGGCGATGCCGGGGCTGCCGGCGATGCCCGTTTCCAGCGTGACCCGGCCGGCGTAGCCATCCTTGTCCAGCGCCAGCAATAGGGTTTTCCAATTCACCGTTTCGGCCTTGCCCGGCGCCAGGCTGCCGGCCGGCGCCCGCACGTTCAGGATACGCTTCTTGGGCAGCAATGCATAGCCATCGGGAGCCGGCTTCCAATTGATTCCCACCCATTTCGAAGGAACCAGCTTCATTAGAGCGGCCAGTTCCGCGCAGTCGGCCACGTTGGTAGCGGGGTCGTTTTCCAAAAGCAGGGTGACCTTTTGTTTCTCCGACTCCGTCGCCATTTCCGCGATCGCGTCGGCGGTGCGCTGCAACATGCCGGATGGGTCGGCGGCGCGCGCCCCGGCGAAGATCCGCAGCTTGTCCGCGCCCATGATCTGCGCGCAGCGGAGGGCCTTTCGGAGGTCGTCCATGCGGCGGTCCCAGCGCGCCTGGTCGGCCGCCGCCGGGGCTGGAGAGGTCTGGCTCCCCGGCCAGGCGAATCGCAGCAGGCTGGTCGAGACCACGGAAACTCTGACGTTTCCATTCAGCAGATGAGTCGCGTCGGCCTGCATATCCGCCTCGCGGCCGGAGGCATACTCCCGGTTGCTCCCCGGCTGATTGCGCACTTCCACGAACTGCATTCCGAATTCGTGGGCGAAGTCCGCGGCGTCATCGGCGTTCTTGCCGATTTCGTCGGTGATGGCGCTGATGCGGCTACGATCCCAGTGGTTTCGCGCCCATAAAATGGAAGCGCCGGCCGCCCCGCCAACAAAAAGTTCACGCCTGGTCACAAAACGATTGTAATAGAACCATGGAATGGATAAGCGCGAGCGGACGAAAAATCATACTCCATGAGGGCGACATTACCCAAGTAGCCGT
>PLRZ01000686.1:1508-4574 GCA_003164075.1 Bryobacterales bacterium
AAGGCGGTGGCCACGGGCGCCGGGCTCTTGCCGGCGAAGTACGTGTTCCATGCGGTCGGGCCGATCTATCGCGACGGGCATCGCGGCGAGCCGGAGGCGCTGGCCTCCTGTTACCGCGAGTGCCTGGCGATGGCCGAAGAGCGCGGCATCGCCACCGTCAGCTTTCCGGCCATCAGTACTGGTGTGTACGGCTATCCGCTGGAAGAAGCTACGGCCATCGCCATGCGGGAAGTCAAAGCCCACCTGGAGCGGCCGGATAGCAAGGTACGGAAAGTTACATTCGTGTTATTCGGCCGCCGCGCCTGGAAGGCCTACGCGGCGGCACTGAATACGTAAAAGCCCGGTCTCGATGTACAGCAGTCTGCCTCATTCCGAGACGCGGCCGTGAGGGACCATGAGGGAGCGGACTTGTCACAGCATGACGCGAGAGTTCCGTATCTTTCCTTCTCGAGATATTCACACAGGAGTAACAAACCCGGCGTAGCATTGAATTAGTAACTGGAGGTGCACCGTGTCATCGACGATTCGGAAAGCAAGCCAATTCACTCTCGACAGTGCGCTGACTTCCATCAGCCTGCTGGCGGTCCTGGCCATCTGGCCGGTCCTCAACCTGGTCCGGGCGTTACGCGCATCGCATTGAGCGCCTTGGCCTTCTCCACCACCTGCCGCGGTTTCCCGCGTGCTTCCCCTAACGTAGGCGCATTCCCTTCGGGCTCTGCCGCCAGGTAGCGGCGCAAATACCGTTCGGCGCGCTCCAAATCCTGCCCCGAAGCGAGGCGGTCCACAACTTCTCGCAGATCGCCCGGGCCGTGCGCGAACTGCTGGAGCCCGAGCGGTATCGCCGCTATCGCGCCCGAGTCGCCGCCATCCGTAATACCGCGGTCTACGAAATCCCCGGCGTGTTGGACGCCATCCTGGGCCGCCACTTCTCGCCGGCCGCCGCCATGCCCCGTCCCGAGCCTCCTCCGCAGACGCATCTCTCGGCTGCGTTTCAATAGAGGCTGCCAGACTCCCCATCGACAGGGTTTATAATCGTCTCCGTCACCCAGCGTCATTGTTTCAGGACTCTTATGCTCCCCAGTTCCGAATCCGTCGATCCCTCGCAACCTGTTCCCCCATCGAAAATCGATTTCCGCCTGATCGCCGCCGTGCTCCTGCTGGCCGTCGCGATGGTCTTCACGTGGCGTACCATCGAAGGGCTTTCCTCGCGGCGCAACCTCAGGACGGAGTTGGCTGAAATCAGCCACGCGCGCTATGGCCTGCTGAATACCAGCGTCTGGGTGGCGAAATTATTGCCCATTCTGGATGCCCGGATCGACGCGTTGGATTTGAAAGCGTCGGACCGCGCGAGCCTCCGCCCTGTCGTCGAGAAAGCCCTCGATTCATTGCTGGCCGAAGTGGCGGAGAAGATGAGCGCTCCCCCCAAGCCCGGCGCCGCCGCGTTCCTGGGCCAGGGAAATGCGCTCATGGCGAACCTCCTGGTGGGCGCGCTCAAGCCGCACGTCCCCGAATACGCCGACGTGGTTCTGGCCCAACTGGCAAGTCCGGAAAACAAACAGGCTCTCAAGAAATACATCCGGAGCGTGCTTGACGATGGCGCCAGGAACACGTTCGGGAATGTGGACATGCGATGGTATTCGTACATCCTGAAACAGCACGGATGCGCCGATGGCGCCGCCTGCCAACAGGAACTCGGCAACCTGATTCGTGAGGCCGATGCCAGGATTCAGTACTATTACCTGGCGGTTCTTGCGTCAAGCGCGGCGGCGTTCCTTCTGCTCATGATCGGCAGGCCGCTTCTCAAGCGCTCCAGCACCCTGGTGCTGATGCTGTTCTGCGTGGTGCTGCTGGCCGGCGGCGTACTCACGCCCATGATTGAGGTGGAGGCGAAGATCTCGCGGCTGGGCATTACGGTTCTGGGCCAGCCGATCGAGTTCACCGACCAGGTGCTCTACTTCCAAAGCAGAAGTGTGCTCGAAGTCTTCCATACGTTGATCACAATGGGCCGCCCGGACATGTGGATCGTCGGGGTCTTGGTGCTGATGTTCAGCATCGTTTTTCCAACTGTGAAGATCCTCACATTAACTCTTTGTTTGTATAAGCCGGCCCTGCTGCGGGGAAATCGCGTAGTGAGATTCTTTGCCCTGGAGTCTTCCAAATGGTCCATGGCCGATGTGATGGCGCTGGCGATATTCATGTCATTTGTCGCATTCAACGGGCTGATCGCGAACACCATGGGCGGGTTGAAGGAGACCGGCGCCTTGCTGGCGATACCCACGGACAGTTCGAAAATACTGCCAGGCTACCAACTGTTCATCGGCTTCTGTCTGGCGAGCCTGTTTCTCGCGAAGAAACTGGAGCGTGGGATCCGCACAGCACGGGGTACGGAACACGGCTTATAATGAGTTATATGCCAGAAGCCGATAACACCGTTGTCTTAGTTGCCGATGGTGACGTCAGCGTTCTAAAGAATGTTTCCTCCATGCTCGGAAAGGCCGGATTCACGGTATTGACAGCACATGGAGGGCCCGCCGCGCTGGACGTTTGCGAGCATCATCGGGAGCCCATTCAATTGGCGATTGTGGACATGGCGATGTCTGGAAACGGGCCGCTCCTGGTGGAACGTCTCTACGGGTCTTATCCAGGTATTCGCATCTTGTTTACTTCTTCCAGCGACGAATCGGCGACAGTGCGGCAAGTGGGGCGCTCGGGCCGGGTGCGCGAGTTCCTGCAAAAGCCGTTCCGCCGCTCGCAACTGCTGGGGCGCGTGCTGCAGGTAATGGACGCGCCGTTGGCCCACACAGCGTAGCAGCGGGGCCCGCCGTTAAGTTCTTCGCCAATGTTGACAGTCGCCCGGCTGCCGGGAAGAGAATATTCACCACAGAGGCACGGAGACACAGAGAAAACCAGGAATGTTGTCGCGTGATATGTGTCTCCGTGGTGAATATTCCTTTCCTGGCATGGGAGCCGTCCCATTACGCGATAATCCCCTTCCGAACGGCGTACAGAATCGACTCAGGATCGCCTGCCAGGAAAAGAATATTCACCACAGAGGCACGGAGACAC
>PLRZ01000625.1:0-3224 GCA_003164075.1 Bryobacterales bacterium
ATGAGGCGATGGAAAGTGCTCATGGAAACCTCTATTCTAAGCGGTCTGGAACGCGATAAGCTGGTTCCACGAGAAAACGCCATGCTCCGCAAATGCTTCGCTCTTCCCTTCCTCGCCGCACTGGCCTTGGCGCAACCCTTGCCGCAACCCACGGTAATCAAGACCGGCACGCTGATCGACGGCAAAGGCCACGTCCTGAAGAACCAGGAGATCGTCATCGAAGCCGGCCGCATCGCGCGCATCGCCGATGCCAAACAGAAACCCACGGTGGACCTGAGCGGCCTCACCGTGATGCCGGGCTGGATCGACACCCACGTCCATATCACCTGGTACTTCAATAAAGACGGCCGCTTCGAGCAGGGCCCGGGACGCGGTGGCAAGACCACGCAGGCGCAGTCCGTTCTGTACGCCGCCGCCAATGCGTACGCCACGCTGATGGGCGGATTCACTACAGTGCAGAGCGTGGGCGCGCCGCTCGATGGCGACCTGCGCGACATGATCGAGACGGGCGCCATCCCCGGCCCGCGGATTCTCACATCGCTCCACCAGATCACCGAGAACTCCGGCACGCCCGAGCATATCCACGCGTTGGTGCAGCAATATAAGACGGAGGGCGCGGACCTGGTAAAACTGTTCGCCACGGCGAGCATTCGCGATGGCGGCAAAATGGCCGCCACGGTGGAGCAGATCGACGCNNGCCATCGAACACGGAACGTTTTTGGACGACGCGACGCTCCGGTTGATGGCCGAGCGCGGCGTTTATTTCGACCCGAATTTCCTGGTGTTGCACAATTACCTGGACAACAAGGCGAAATTCCTGGGCATCGGCAATTACAACGAGGAGGGCTTCGCGGCCATGGAAAAGGGACTTCCCCTGGTGGCCGACGTCTATCGCCGGGCGCGCAAACTGCATCTGAAGATCGTGCTGGGCACAGACGCGGTGGCCGGCGCGCACGGCCGCAACGCCGAGGAGTTCATCTACCGCGTGAAGGATGGCGGCGACACGCCCATGGACGCGTTGATGAGCGGGACCTCGGTGGCGGCCGAGTCGCTGGGGATGGCCGATAAGATCGGCGTGGTCGCTCCGGGAATGGAAGCCGACCTGGTGGCGGTGGAGGGCAATCCGCTCGACGACATCACGGCGGTGCGCCGCGTGGTGTTTGTGATGAAGCACGGGCGGATTTATAAGAACGGCAGGTAAGGCAGTCGCCATGTTACTCTTCCATTGACCATGGCCGACAGCATCAAGCTGATTTTCCGTCTGCTCTATCAACCCGTAGCGGCGATGAGCGCCATCCTGGACCGCGGCAGCCTGCTGTGGGCCAGCCTGGGCGTGGTGGCCGTTTCCTTTGCGCTGCAGCCCGCCGCCGTCACCTGGATGCGCGCTATTGGTGTTGGCGGTGATCTACGTGCCCGGAATTCTGCTACTCTGCGGCCTATTGGGCCGGATCGGCGGCTTCGCGGTTTCCTTTCAGCGGGACTACTCGCCGCTGCTCACGTGCACCGCGATGGCGTGGTCGGCGGCGAATATTCCGCTGGCGCTGGCCGGGTGGACCGCGCCGCCGCAAGTGGTGCTGGTGGTGGCAGGGTTGGCGTATTTGTATTTCGCGGTCCTCATGTTCCTGGCCATCCGGACGGTATTCGGCGCGGGCAATGGCGCGTCGGTGGCGGCGGTGTGTCTCTCGTGGATTCCGTTGGTGGCGGCGGTATTTCTGTGGGCGCCGCTGCACTTCCTGATGGGGTGGATCGCTTCCCCGTTCTTCCTTTTCTACGCCTGGTATTTCCTGAGCGGGGAGTTTTCCAGCCTGGGCGCGGGTATGCGCAACCGGCAGAATTTCGGCCGCATGCTGGAAGCCTCGGCGCTCAATCCGCACGATGGCGAGGCGCAATATCAGCTCGGATTGATCTACCAGCAGCGGCGCAATTACAGCGAAGCGATCCAGCGATTTCAGAACGCCGTGAAGATAGACCCCACCGAGACCGATGCGCATTTCCAGTTAGGCCGGATCGCGCGCGACCAGGGCCGTTTGGACGACGCGCTGAAGGAATTTCGGATTGTTCTGGAGCAGGATCCCAAGCACAATCTGAGCGAGATCCTGCGCGACTTAGGCGGCACTTACCTGGCGGCCGGCCGCCCGAAGGACGCCCGCACTCAGCTCGAAGTATATGTCGACCGGCGCCCTTACGATCCGGAAGGTTTATATTACTACGGGCAAGCGCTGGAGGGCCTGGGACACCCGGCCGAAGCTCGCGAGATGTATGCAAGGGCGGTGGAGGCAGCGCGTACCGCCCCGCGGTATCGGAGACCGGTGGTTGCGCGCTGGAGCAGGCTGGCGCAAAAGCAGGAGCGCAAGTTGAGGGGCTGACTGCTATAGTCCGGGCCTTCGTGCGGGGACACCGTGGAGCATGCCCGCGACGCTGATGTCTTCGTCGATCTCGGGCCAACGGATTCCGGAGCCGCTTCCCAGGATTTCGAAGTGCGAGCGTTGTTCCGGGGTCGCCTCGGAGAGTCTCCAGGACCAGGCGAGAGGGACGCTGATTGTCCTTCCGTCCACGAGACGAGCCGAGATTGTGTCGTCGTCAACGGTCACGGTCTGAACGCGGGCGTCGACGTTAATGGCAGTGCTCATGCCAAGCTCCAGTATCCTCAGAACTCCTGATGTCGCCCCGNNGGGCTGAGCCATTCCTTGCGATGGCAAGAGCTTCGCAGGTGGGGCATGCGGTGCCGCCTGCCCGCCCGCGCTGAATTAGGCGCGCTGCTCGAAAAGGATCGAGCGAAGGCGAGCACCGCCTGCCCCACCTGCGGGCTCACTGCAAATTCCACGACATCAGGAGTTCTGCCCATTCTCTCACGCTGAACGTGGATGTGCTCCGGCTCATTGCAGTCGAAACTGTAAAAGAAGAACCGGTACGGGCCGGGAATATTCTTGATGGTTGGCATGGAACGAGATGAACCCAGCCGACACTTCATGATAGCCCCGCTACGTGATATTCCTATAAGGATCGTGTTGTCTCTCAAGAAACCTGTCCTCCTCATTCTCGCCGCGGCGCCACTCCTGGCAACCGTGGTGGACTACGCCGCCGAAGGGAAACTCTGGTGGGCGCACATCCAGTTCCTCGCCGACGACAAATTGCAGGGCCGCAATGTCGGCACCGCGGAATTTCTCCAGGCGGTGGATTACGTATCCGGCCAGTTCCGGAAGCTCGGCCTCAAGCCCGCGGGC
>PLRZ01000625.1:3257-4931 GCA_003164075.1 Bryobacterales bacterium
GCTCGAAGCTCCCATGGTGTTCGTGGGCTACGGGCTGGTGATTCCCGAGGCCCATTGGGATGAGCTCGCCGGGCTCGACCTGAAGGGCAAGATTGCCGTCTATGTGAACGGTCCGAGCCCCGCCGAAGCGCCGGCGCCGGTGAAGTCGCACCTCACTTCCGCGGCGGAACGGTGGCGGGTATTGCACGATGCCGGCGCGGTCGGCATCGCCACCATCATGGCCGGCGGACGCGGCGGCGCCGATAGCGCTAACGCAGCCGCGGCCGGGCGTGGAGCGGGCGGCGGCGGTGGTGGACGCGGCGCGCCGCAACCCACCGTCAGTCTGGCCGATCCGGACCTTTCGGAAACCACCGGAATGGGAGTCTCGGTCAGCATCACCGCCCGCGGCGCGGACAAATTCTTCGCCGGATCGGGCCATACGTTCGCCGAAATCCAGGCACTGGCGCGCGATAACAAACCGCTGCCGCATTTTCCGCTTACCGGAACGCTGCGCTCGCAAGCCGTCCTCAAACACGACACGTTGGAATCGCCCAATCTGGCCGGCATGGCGCCGGGAAGCGGCAAGTTGAAGGACGAATATGTCATCCTCTCGGCGCATCTGGACCACGTCGGCGTGGGCCGCCCGGTGAACGGCGACAGCATCTATAACGGCGCCATGGACGACGCTTCGGGAATCGCCACCATCATCGAAGTGGCGCGCCTGCTCAAGGAGAGTAAGTTCAAGCTGAAGCGCTCGGTGATTTTCCTCGCGGTCACGGCGGAAGAAAAGGGCGAACTGGGCTCGCGCTATTTCGCCGCGCATCCCACCGTGCCGTTCCGGAATATTGTGGCCGACATCAATCTCGACATGTTCCTGCCGCTCTACCCGCTGAAGGTGATCGAGGTGCAGGGCCTGATGGAATCCACGCTCGGCGAGACCGTGAAGGCCGCCGCGGCGGCGGATGGCGTGGATGTGCAGATCGATCAGGAGCCCGCCGAAAATCGCTTCATCCGCAGCGATCAGTACAGCTTCATTCGCCGCGGCGTGCCGGCGCTGGCGTTCAAGTTCGGCTACCTGTCCGGGTCGCCCGACGAGACCACGCGCAAGAACTGGGTGCGCGACCGCTATCACAAACCCTCCGACGATCTGATGCAGCCGGTGGATACCGCCGCGGCCGCCAAGTTCGACCGCATCATCCTGCGCCTGATGGAAACGGTGGCCAACGACGCGGCGCGCCCGCAATGGCGCCAGGACAGCTTCTTCCGGCGATTCGCCACCGCGCCCTGACTTCGGCAGTGGGATCGTGTATCCTGAATCGGAGTTCGTGGTGTGGATATGGAAGCCCTGCTCGCATTATTCGCGCTGATTGTCGTGGGCGGCTGCCTGATCCTGCCGATTGTCGCCATTGTGCGCACCGGCAGAATTCGCGGGTTGGAGCATCGCATCGCATGCCTGGAAGCATCGCTGCGACCCGCGGCGCCGCCTCCGCCGCCTCCGCAGCCAGTCGAAGCCCCGCAACCAGCCCCAGTCTTGTCGACGCCCGCCCCCGCGGCCATCCGGATTCCGCAGTTCACCTCCATCGAACGCCAATCCTCGGAACACCTCGAGCTCGTCATCGGACGGCGATGGATCGGCCTGGCCGCCATCGCCCTCATCGTCGTCGCCACGGCGTTCTTCCTGAAGTACGCCTTCGA
>PLRZ01000238.1:0-7918 GCA_003164075.1 Bryobacterales bacterium
CGGGAGCAAGCGGTTGGGTCTGAGTACACAGGATATTTTTTCGCGGCTTCTAACCTTCATCGGGTTCCTGCTTTGGCTGTGGGACAAGGTGAAGCACGGCTTCCGCCTCAGCTTCAGCGTCCAGCGACCACCCACCGCCATCGGCGACCGCCGATTTGCCTCCACGAACGATGAAGGAGAATTAGTTTGCGTGATCGCGCGTAATCGACCCACCATGACTCGATATGTACCGATGAAGGTAAGGGCTTGACAGGACCGCTGGGCTTGCTAAGGTGGAGGTGAACAGTTCAACTGTTCACCTAATCCATCATGGCTATCGTCACTGTCAAAAATAAATATCAGGTGGTCATCCCCAAGGCCATACGGGAGGAGCTCGGCATCAGCCGCGGCGACGTGCTGGAGGCGAAAGTGGAACGCGGCCGGATCACCTACACCCCGAAGGCCGTCATCGATCGGATCCCTGCCAGCAAGGCGGAACGCGCACGCTTTTTCAAAAAGCTCAGTGAGCAGGCGCCCGCCTGGCTTAAGGAAACCTGGGCGTCCTCCAAGCGGAGCGGCACCGACAAGCTCACCATGCGGCAGATCGACGCGGAGGTCGCCGCCGTCCGCCGGCGTTCCGGGAAGAGCAGCCATCCTTCCCGATGAAGCGGGTCGTCTTGGACACCAACGTCATCGTTTCGGCGGTTCTGGCGCCTTCGGGGACGCAAGCATCCGTTCTGCTGCTCGCCCTGACCGGGCGCATCGCGCTCTACGTATCTCCGTCCGTGCTCGCCGAGTATGAGGAGGTGCTGCGTCGGCCACGACTGAAGCTGCAGCCGCACCAGATCGACGCGGCCATGGCCGCCATCCGCAGGGTGGCGCATCTCGTACAACCGACCCAGGCCGTTTCCGTTTCGCCCCACGAATCCGACAATCGGTTCCTGGAATGCGCTGAAGCCGCCGAAGCGGACTGGCTCGTTACCGGCAACACCAGGCACTTTCCGCCAAGCCACGGCCAGACGAGGACCGTCACTGGCCGCCGATTTCTCGACATTCTGACCGAATCCGGCAGCCCGCAGTAAAAACGTAGGGCCTTCTTGGATCGTCGCAAAACTTAGAACTTTTGAGACACGGGGGGGCGTCATGGCGGTTCAATCGTGATTGTGATGGTTCCGTCTGCTGCTTTTTCGATGCGTACCCTTGGGCGGTCGCTTCTAACGTAAATTTCTAGTCTCATACTGAGCTAATGAGCTATTCGCCACCTGAAACCCCAAACGAAAACTTCCGCGCCTTTCGCTAAAATGCCGATGGAGGTAAGCGCCCCGTGACTCGTGCGCTGAAATGCGATATCGGCGCTTTTGTGGTCGTCTGGTTTGTGTTGATGCTCTACGGGGGAAAGGAAGCCTACGCCTACGTGGCGTGGGATAACGTCTTTCTGCATTGCTGGGGAACGGTCGTTATAACGGCGCTGTCCGCCGCGCTGATGTCGGGCTTGCTCTGGTGCGTCTACGGGGTTTTTCAATAGATCGCCGGAGGGTGCGGCCGTCTTCTCGTGATACCTTGGGCCGCTATCAGCGTATGGCGCTACCCATCTGTTTTTAGATCACAACTGGCCCGAGACAAAACGAACATGAGTTCAGCGCATGACGGATTGGGTGGTACGAGCGTTATAATGCGTTCTCAATGAGCGATTCGTTCATTAAGCTGAACTGCGCGAACTGCGGTGCCAAGCTCGACGTGTACGACGACATGGATCGATTCGCCTGCGCCTATTGCGGTACTGAGATGGTTGTCCAGCGTCGCGGTGGGACGGTGGCATTGAAGGCTGTAACGGAGGCGATTCGAAAAGTCCAAATCGGTACAGACAAGACGGCGGCAGAATTGGCACTTGTTAGGCTGGATAAGGAGGTTAAGCAGCTACGAAATGCGTATGCCAACCTAGAGGACACGGCTAACGCTCGGCGAATGCAAGCCACCCAGGTGAACATCTTTGTTGGCGGCGGTGCTTGCGTCTTCCTTGTCGTTGGAATTGGGCAGAGATCCACGCTCGCCCTCGTCGTGTCTTTAGCTCTTGTCTGCGGCCTTGTCGCTTTCGCTAGATCCGAGCGGAAGGCAAAACGGGAATTTGATGACCAGTTTCAAGAAATTCGGAAAGAGATGAACGAGGTCCAGCAAGAGATCCAACGGAATTTGGCGATTGTAGATGGATAATCGAAATGTCCGCTTACCCATAAGGAGCCCGGACCTGATTTCCTCTGACAAACTCGCGAAATGCCCTGTACCCGATTTTGTGTCGAGAAACCGTTACTGGCGCGAATCATCCGAATCAAGCATATCGAAGAATCAATAACTTGCGTAGAATCAGCGCCGCCACGTCGAGCGAATCCCTCTCTCCGCCATTTGCCTCAAATTCAATCAGTGACCGGCAACGTAAGCCCCCCATCGCTGTTGCGAAAATGCCCCCTTCACACCATCGAATGCCCGGGGACCGGAGCATCCGGCATAGTGCGTATCTTCCTTTCCGGGAAGGGCCCGCCCCTACCAAAGCAGCTTCAGCCCGAACTGAATCTGGCGCGAAGTAGTCGATGTCGACGTGATCACCCCCGCCGTGCTCGCGGGCGCCGACCCCGCCGACGAGAAGACCACCGCGTTCGGCGTGCCGAAGTTAGCCCGATTCAAAATATTGAAGAACTCGGCGCGGAATTGCGCCCGCAGCTTCTCCGAAATCGCCGTATTCTTGGCCACCGAAAAGTCCGTGGTAGCCAGGCCGGGGCCCGTCAGCACGTTGCGGCCCGCATTGCCGTAGGTGCCCGTGGGCGGCAGAATGAACGCATTGGGATTGAAATACTGGTTCGGGGCGCCCTCAATGGCGCTCCCGCTAAAGGCCGGACTCCACGACGGGCGAACGGGATTGCGGCTGTCACCGTTATTGCTGGGATTGAAGCCTAACTGCGGCGTGAACGGGAAGCCCGATTGCACCGTCTCGACACCGCTGAGCACCCACCCGGCCGTCAGTTTCCCTCTAATGCCGCGCGCGTTTCCGCCGATAGGTAACTCGTAACTGGAGTTGATCACCGCGATGTTGCGGGCATCGGAGTTGGAAAGGCCCCAGTCCCACTTCGGCTGTTGTGGGTACATCACGAAACCGGGCGCGTTGGCGCCCACGCTGCTATTGAGCGCCGTGCCGTCGTCCAGGCTCTTGGACCAGGTGTAGACGCCGCGGATCTGCAAGCCTTTTGCAAAACGGCGGTTCACGTCGATTTGGAGGGCGTTGTACGAGCTGAGGCCCTCGGAGAGCCACGTGGTCGTGTTGGCCAGCGCCGGATTGGCCAGCGGCGCGCCGGTGGGATAGTAAACTGTCCCGGCTGCCAGGCTGGCGGGGCAGGGAGATGCGGGGCAGATGGTGGGAACGGGCTCATTCGTGTCCGCGGACAGCAATTCGTGATAGCCGTGGGAGCCGACGTATCCCACGCCGAGTGAGGTATGGGACGCGAGCTGCTGCTCGATTTTGAAAGTCCAGGCGATTACCGTGGGCGTGTAGAGATCCGGCTGGGAACCGCTGGGCGAGATCTTTGTGCCGGCGGGAAGAGGCGATCCGGGCACAATCAGCAGACCGGCGACGCTGACGTTTTTCAGCGATTCGGTGGCATTGAAGGGCGCCGTCTGGTCCAGGCGGTAGTCCAAGGTGTCGAGCAGGGCGCGGTGCATGCCGAAACCGGCATGAATCACGGTGCGGCCTTTGGAGAAAGGATCCCAGGCGATCCCGACGCGCGGCTCGGGGAGGAACTTAGCGCGGTTTACCGTAAAGGGTGAAGTGCCGATCAACGGGTTGGTCTGAATCACGCCATCGGCGAAAGTGTAATTGGCGGCGCGGCCATGCTGCTCGTTCCAGCCATCCGTGGATTCGAAGCGGAAGCCGATGCGCACGTCCAGGTTGGAGCGCAGCTTGATGGAGTCCTGCACGAAGCCGGCGGCTTCCAGCGAGCGCCATCCCAAAGCTGTGGGCGAAGGCACCACGGTGAAGGTGGAGATGGTGCCCTGCAGAAAGGATGTCAGGCTGCCGAAGGAGGCTTGGCCGTATTGGTCTTGCGCCAGCAGGTCGTTGGCCTGGACCCGCTGGAACCAGACGCCGGCTTCGAATTGATGGATCCCGTGGAAGATGCGCACGTGGTCGTCGTAGGTGAAGAGGTTGCGGACGGCGCGGAGATTGCTGCCGGCGTTGGTACCGGCGCCGGTGATGGAAGAGGCCGCGCTGACAGCCGTTCCGCCGCCAATTACGACGGCGCCAATGGGATCGCCGCTGACCCATCCGGGCAGATCGACGGGCGTCTGGCCGGTGAAGAAGTAACTGCCGCGCGAGAAGCCCACGCGCGCCGTATTGAGCACGCTCGGGGAGAAAACGTGCTGCTCCTGCACGCTGGCCACCTGCTCGCGCAGGCCTTCGAGGACGGAGCTCAGTGGATTGGCGGAAGGCGTATTGGCGAAGCTGTCGTCCACGGTGTAAACGCCAAAAAGGGTGTCCTTGTCCGAGATGTTGTAGTCCATGCGGGTGGTGCCGAAATCCTCGCGGATGGTCTGGAGCGGGTGGCTGAAGGCCTCGGCGACGCCGCTGCCCAGCTCCGGGCCATTCTGCACCGGCCAGAGGGAGAGCAGCGGTGCCACGGCGGGCGCAACTCCCACACTGACGCCGTTTACCAGGCCGGCGCGCGCATTGTTGTCGGGCACCAGGGTGACGGCGCTGACGCCCAGATGCTGGCGGAAGCCTTCGTAATTACCAAAGAGGAAGAGCTTGTTCTTCTTGACGGGACCGCCCAGCGTGCCGCCGAAGCTGTTGCGCCGGAATGGCGGGATGGAGCCCTGGTCGAAGAAATTGCGCGCGTCGAGCGCGCTATTGCGCAGGAATTCGTAGAGCGTGCCGTGCAAGCTATTGCTGCCGGAGGCCGTGACGATGCTGACCTGCGCGCCGGGGCGCTTGCCGTATTCGGCGCCGTAGGTGTCGGTGACCACGTTGAATTCGCGCACCGCGTCCACGCCCAGCAGTTGGCCGCTGGTGCCTCCAGGGGTATTGTTGATCACCGAAGCGCCGGTAAATTCCACCCCGTTCAGCAGGAAGAGATTCTCCTGCGGGCGGCGGCCCGAGACGGCGAACATGTTGCCCACCGAAGAACTGGAGGTGCCCACGCCTCCCGAACGCTCGGCGGTGTAGTTGACGATGCCGGGGTTGAGGGAGACCAACTGGTCGTAGCTGCGGCCGTTCAGCGGCAGATCTCTGATCTGGCGTTCATCCACCAGCCCGGAGATCTGCTGCGTGGACTGGTTCACCGGCGAAGCGGCGGCCTCCACCGTGATCACCTGCTTCAGTTCCCCCACCGGCAACGTGAGATCCACCACCGTGGTCTGGCCGACCACCAGGTCGATCCCGGTTTTCACCTGCGAGGTGAAGCCCGGTTTTTCGGCGGAGACCTGGTAATGGCCAACGGAGATGGACGGAGCCGAATAGCGGCCGCCATCGTCGGTAATCAGCTTGCGTTCGGCGCCGGTCTCCAGACTTTTCACGGAGATAGCGGCGGCGGCAATGGGAGAGCCCGATTCGTCTTTGACGGTCCCTGAGAGGGACGCTCCCACTACCTGGCCATAAAGTATTTCAGCGCTGGCGAGAGCCAGAAGCAGCGTTAATTGCACGTTCATACGATGATTCCCCTATTGTCTATAGAGTATAGGCAGATTCTTGCCGAACGTCAACCGGTCGAGCCGTGCCGCTACAATGGGTGTTCCTGCCAATGTCCCTCACCACCATGACCGCCTTCCTTTTCGACCGCACCATCAGGTCGAAAGGCGAGGCGCTATACTCCAGCCGCAGGATCCACGTAGACAGCACGGGACCGGATCACATTCACGCCCAGGTCCAGGGCGGCGATTTATACCAAGTCCGCATCGCCAAGTACGACCAGGGCCTGGAAGTGTGGTGCGATTGCCGCTACTTCGAGGATTACGGCCCGTGCAAGCATCTATGGACGGCGATGCTCGAAGCCGACCGCCGCGGCGCCCTCGACAGCGTGCGCGAAGTTCTGTATCTGCGAACGGAGATGGACCCATACGGCGACGAGGAGCCGTTCCCTCCGCTCCGTCATGTCCAGATGCCCGCCGCGCCGCGGATTCCACCCTGGCAGGAGTACCTGGGCGAAGTGGAACGCGCCGTCAAGGCCCGGTCCGTGCGCCGTCCCGTGCACCCACGCCCCATCGAGATCGTCTATTGCATTGATGTCCCGGTGTCCAAAACCACTGGGAAGATCGCCATCGACCTGTTCTCGCGCACCCAAAAGAAGGACGGCGAGTGGACCCCTTATAAGGAGTATCACGTGACTCCGGATCAGGCCGCCTTACTGCCGGACCCTGTCGATGTGGAAGTGCTCAGCGCGCTGTTCGGCGGCCAGGATCTCTACTCCTACTCGTCGTATTCGGCGGCCGTCACGCGTCGGACCCTGCACTACCCGCTGGCAATGAAGCTGATTCCGCTGATGGCGTCGGCCGGGCGGCTGTATTACAAGGACAGCGCCATCGCGCGCCTGGCCCCGGCCGGATGGGACGCGGGCGACCCGTGGACTCCGTGGCTCGAGGTGCGGCAGGATGACCGCGATCAGTGGAAGATCACCGGCTCCTTGCGCCGTGGAGAGGAGCGTATGGAGCTGGACGAACCGCTGCTGGTTCTGGCCGACGGGCTGATGCTGGCGCGCGGTACGGTATCGCGATTCGAGCCCGGCGGCGGATTCGGCTGGGTGGAGCAATTGCGCCAGATCAAGCAGATTCCCTTCCCGGACCGGGAACGCGACGCGGTTCTGGCCAAGTTGCTGGAACTGCCCGCCGTGCCCCCGATGGAGGTCGACGAGGCGCTGAGATTCGAAGAGCGAAAAGCGGCGCCGCGGCTGGGGTTCCGGATCCGGCGGGAGCAGACGGAGCGCACGCCCCGCTATGTAGGGCAATTCATGCTGGACTACGGCACGGGCTGGATGGACGGCATGTCGGAAGGCCGGGGAATCTGGCGCGCCCACGAGCGCGTGTACCTGCTACGCGATAAGACGGCGGAGGATGCGGCGCGCGCGAGGCTGGCCGAGTTGGGAATGCGGACGGATTCCTATCGCCCGGACTTTTGGCTGCTGACCGCCAAGTCGCTGCCGCGGGTGGCGCGGGAACTGCTCGGCGCGGGCTGGCACGTGGAGGCGGAGGGCAAGCTTTTCCGCAGTCCCGGGGCCACGCGGGTCTCCGTGAAGTCGGGCATCGACTGGTTTGAGCTGCACGGCGAAGTGCAATACGGCGAGGCCACGGCGACCCTGCCCGAACTACTGGCGGCGGTGCGTCGCGGCGATTCCATGGTGGTGCTGGGAGACGGCACCTTCGGACTGTTGCCGGAGGAGTGGCTGAAGCGCTTCGCTCCACTGGCGGGGATGGGCGAAAAAGGCGAGGGCCACCTGAAGTTCCGGCCGAATCAGGCGATCTTGCTGGATGCCCTGCTGGCGGCGCAGCCGGACGTCGACATGGATGAAACGTTCGGGCGCATCCGCCAGCGCGTCCGCAGCTTCCATGGTGTCTCGACGGTCGAGCAGCCGGAGGGATTCGTGGGGCAACTGCGGCAATACCAGTGCGAGGGCCTGGGTTGGATGCAGTTCCTGCGGGAGTTCGGCTTCGGCGGCTGCCTGGCGGACGACATGGGCGTGGGCAAGACGGCGCAGGTGCTGGCCACCCTGGAAGCGCGGCGGGCGGAGGGCAAAGGGCCGTCGTTGGTGGTGGTGCCCAAGTCGGTGATGTTCAATTGGCGGCAGGAATCGGAGCGCTTCACGCCGCGCCTGCGCGTGCTGGAACACCACGGCACGGCCCGCGACGCCAGCCAGATTCCCAAATACGACCTGGTGCTGACCACCTACGGCACCATGCTGCGCGACGC
>PLRZ01000238.1:7937-29381 GCA_003164075.1 Bryobacterales bacterium
CTGGGCGAGTTGTGGAGCCTGTTCGAATTCCTCAATCCGGGCATGCTGGGGGAGGCGCGGCTGCTGCAGATGGCGGGCGGCATGGCGCGCAATCCCAGCGAGGAAGCGCGCCAGTTGCTGGCCCACGCGCTGCGGCCTTTCATCCTGCGGCGGACCAAACAGCAGGTGGTCCGGGAGTTGCCGGAAAAGACCGAGCAGACTATTTTCTGCGATCTGGAAGGCGCGCAGAGAAAGCATTACGAAGAGTTGCGCAATCATTACCGGCTGTCGTTGCTCGAAAAGGTGCGGACGGAGGGTCTGGGGCGGTCGAAGATGCACGTGCTGGAGGCGCTGCTGCGCTTGCGGCAGGCGGCGTGCCATCCGGGGCTGCTCGATCCGAAACGCGTGGATGAGCCCAGCGCCAAGCTGGAAGTATTGATGGCGCAACTGGCGGAGGTCCGCGAGGAAGGCCACAAAGCGCTGGTCTTTTCGCAATTCACCAGCCTGCTGGCGATTGTGCGGCGCCGTTTGGACCAGGCAGGGATGCGGTACGAGTATCTGGACGGCGCCACCACGCACCGCCAGACCCATGTGGAGACGTTTCAGAACGACGCCGGGTGCGGGCTGTTTCTGATCAGCCTGAAGGCCGGCGGCCTGGGGTTGAATCTGACGGCGGCGGAATACGTCTTCCTGCTGGATCCCTGGTGGAATCCGGCCGTGGAAGCGCAGGCCGTGGACCGCGCGCATCGCATCGGGCAGACGCGCCCGGTCTTCGCCTACCGGCTGATCGCGCGCGATACGGTGGAAGAGAAGGTACTGCAGTTACAGAAGACTAAGCGGGATCTGGCGGATGCCATCCTAAGTGAAGACAATAGTCTAATAAGGGATTTAAAGAGCGAGGATCTGGAGTTACTGCTGTCGTAAGGAGCGGTGGGCTGGGGTTAGGCTCAGGGGCGCGTGGGGAAGTTCGAATTGCGCTCCTTGGGCTTGCGCGCACCGCTTAAGAGCGTGCGGCATCAGGCTCCACATCGCATAATCGTAGAAACGGCGGTTGACAGGCTGCCACACAAGCTTCCTCTTTAGCCCCAAGCGCTTGCAGAAACGGCAGTTGTCACCCAACGGGTGAACTGCGCGGCAGTCTGGAGACCCATACAGGTCTGGGACTTGCCGACAAAGCCGGCGTGTCCCCGACGATACCGGGCATTCACAGGCAGGTAACGCCAAGCGCCCGCGCCACTTCCCTTTGCGGTTGGTCCAAGGTCGCCAGCGGACAGCCTGAGCGCAACGCGAGCTCGACATACAGAGCATCATAGGGAGTCAGACGATGATCGCGACAGATGGACTGCACCGGCCCTGCGACTTGCTCCAATGACGCATAGTCCATGCTCGGGTTCAGCGCGCGCAGCGTGTCGAAAAACGCCCTGGTCTGTGCCGCCGTGATGCGGCCCTTGCGTTCCCCGAGCAGCAATACATTGAGCACTTCCACCGACCAGAAAGCCGGCGCCAGGGCTTGCTCCCCGGCCTTGAGCCGGTCGAGCACGCTGAGCGACAAGGGCGTCTGTTCGTCGGGGAAGCACCAGGACAGGGTCACGGAGGCGTCGATGACGATGCCCTTCACGGACGCGCCTCGTGGCGCAACTCGCGAAGAGTCATGCCGCCGAGGGAAAGCCCGTGTCTCTTGCCGAAGGTCTTGAGGCGTTCAATGGCCTCCGCTCGTTCGTCCACGGGCGGGGCGGCGGCCTTTGCTCCTCCCGCAAACGGAAGGTGAGTGGCTTCCTCGAGCAGGCTGGCGGCATAGGCCTCTAGCGCGCAGCCCTTCTCGGCCGCTTGGCGCGCAAGCTCAGCCCGCAGATCGAGCGTGATGTCGAGTGTGATGGTCATAGTAGCTTCCTGCCGTCTGTCCCTACCCTACCCGGCCGGACGGTGCAAGTCAATATCGTATAGAATCACGATTTGCGCACCGGGCGGAGGATAAAGGGCCCTCGCTGGTGGTAACTCCCCCCGTCGGTAATGTTCAATTGGCCGACGCCGGGTGCGGCCTGTTTCTGATCAGCCTGAAGGCCGGCGGCCTGGGGTTGAATCTGACGGCGGCGGAATACGTCTTCCTGCTGGATCCCTGGTGGAATCCGGCCGTGAAAGCGCAGGCCGTGGACCGCGCGCATCGCATCGGGCAGACGCGCCCGGTCTTCGCCTACCGGCTGATCGCGCGCGATACGGTGGAAGAGAAGGTACTGCAGTTACAGAAGACGAAGCGGGATCTGGCGGATGCCATCCTAAGTGAAGACAACAGTTTAATAAGGGATTTGAAGAGCGAGGATCTGGAGTTACTGCTGTCTTGAAGAACGGTGTGCGCGGGTTGGGCTCAGGGGCGCGTGGGGACGGAAGCGCTTTGTGAGTCCCGAGCGAGATATCACGATCGCGCTGAACCCGAACCAGGGAACGTCGGATGTCCCCGCCTTCCGATGCCAAAGATTGACAATCTTCGTTATCGCCGCTACCCTTACCAATAGGAGCGCCCACCCATGAACGTTTCACTGACTCCCGAACTCGAAGACTTCGTCAGCACCAAAGTCCAGTCCGGCCGCTACAACTCGGCGAGTGAAGTCGTCCGCGAGGCTCTGCGCCTCCTGGAAGAGCACGACCAAGCCCGTGCTTCCCATTTGGCCGAATTCAACGCGGAGATCGGCCGCCGCCTGGCTGCACTGGATCGGGGCGACACCGTCCAACCCACTGAAGCTCGATCGCGACTCCAGCGCAAGTCGGAGCAACGCAGAAAGTCGCGCGCGTGAGCGATTACGTCCTCGGGTCAGACGCGCTTCTCGACCTTAGGCTAGGCTAGACGAGGCTCGGCCGCAGGGCCCTGCGAATCGAGCTCTTGCAGGGAGTCAAGGAGGGCGCCAACTCTGTGGATAGGAATCGTCGGAGGCGGGTCGGACCATCAACTCAGCATCTTGACCTCCGCGAATTTCCGCGAATTAGAGTGCCAATAACGTAAAGTCTGCCGGGGCGCTGCCGATAAGAAACAATGAGTGTCTGGAGATCCCACGAAAGCCCGTGCGCGCCGTGGGCAGCCAGGAAGGTGTGCTGCAAATAGCCGTCCTCGAATTGGGGCAATGAGTCATGGAATCTGAACATCCGGAGAAAAGAAGAGAACCGCGCTACCCGATCCAAGCCGGAGCGTCCGTCACGGTGAACAAGAGCGGACTGATTACCCGTGCAACCACCGTCAACATGAGTGGATCTGGCGTTCTCCTGCACTTCGAGGAGGCGGTTCAACTCGCGCTGGGCGATCAGGTTACCTGCGAATTCCAGGTCTCGCACGACGCCGATAAGCCGCTGCCGTATTGGGGCGTAGGCCACGTCGTCCGCGTAGAGGGATGCTGCATCGGCATCGAATTCAAGGCCGGCGTCTTGTGTGAATTGGAATCCGAATCCGGGCCCGGCGCGACCGCACCTTCACACCCGGCCGCTCAACGGTGACTATCCGAACGCCAGATTCGGTGCTCGTCTCTTTCACAGCTTCTACCCCGGGAACCCAAACACCCCGTCCCGGTGTCTAATAGAGAGATGAAGTTCCTCCTGACCGCCATTCTTCTGCCCTCGCTCGCCGCTGCCGCCATTCTGCCCGACGCCATCGGCGCCTGCCAACGCGGCGCCGTCTCCAAACCGGCAGTCTCCGACAGAGCCATTTGGACCGAATTCGGCCTCAAGGGCTCCGAAACCGCCGTCTACCGGAACGGGACCGCCAGGTTCACGGTCACCGCCTGGCAACTCCAGGACACCACCGGCTCGCTGGCGGCGTTCGACTGGCAGCGCCCCGCCGCTGCAATGCCTTCCACGGCGGCAAAACTGGCTGCGGAGACGCCCGACAGCCTTCTGTTGGTCCACGGGAACTACCTGCTCTCATTCGCCGGTTATAAGCCCTCCAAAGAGGAATTGGACTCGCTCACCGGGTCGCTGCGCAACGTCGACCTCACCGTGCTGCCCGTCCTGCCCGGCTACCTGCCGTCCGACGGGCTGATGCCCAATAGTGAACGCTACATTTTGGGACCGGTCAGCCTGCAGAAATTCGCTCCGGGGATTCCCCCATCCGTGGCCGCCTTCCACCTCGGCGCGGAAGCTCAGTTGGCAGTTTTCCACAACCCCAAGGGCGATGCCTCCATGCTGATCTTCAACTATCCCACCCCCCAGATCGCCATGCAGAGGATCGGAGAGTTCCAGAACTTAACCGGTTCGGTGGCCAAAAGGAGCGGTCCTCTAGTAGTTATAGTACTGGCACCCCCGGACCCCGATTATGCAGAAAAACTGCTCTCTCAGGTTCGTTATCAGGCCCAAGTGACCCTCGACGAGTATGTCCCCACGCGCCGCGACAATATCGGCGACTTGGTCATAAATGCGTTTGTTCTCATAGGGATACTGCTGGTCTTCTCGCTCGTTTCGGGCTTCGCTTTAGGCGGATTTCGCGCCCTTCTCCGGCGTTCCCGCCACGGCGAAGAGGCCGACGCCATGATCACCCTGCATCTCTGAAGACCA
This sequence comes from Bryobacterales bacterium, assembly GCA_003164075.1. Next base: position 12,450 of record PLRZ01000238.1, read on the forward strand.
TGTCCCTGCTACATAAGCTTCCGGTTTTGTTTGCCTTAGACCGAAATCCTCTAGTGGAAAACCAGCCTTTTGGCACTGCCGGCCGGATGGGCCGGAAATCCACAGACCCGCAAGTGACCCGCCGAGAGTGGGTTACGACCAAGAATTTTGGTTTGGATTTTTGCTTGACTGGAGAGCCGTTAGGAAATAAGATCCAACTACAAAGTTCTTGACGGTTGCGATTCCGTCGAAACTGATTCTCCCATCGAACATCACCCCTGATAAAACAGGGGGGACGAAATGCTCATCCTTCGGGGTGAGCATTTCTTTTTTGTCGCCGCCGCCACTTCGCGCATGACTCGGCCCCCCGAAAACGGATACCATCAATTGAGACGACTGAATGACAGATCAGAAGTTACAGGTAATCCCCTTAGGCGGACTGGGCGAGTTCGGCATGAACATGACCGCCATCCGCTACGCCGACGACATCATTGTAGTGGACTCCGGCATGATGTTCCCCGATGCCGAACTCCTGGGCGTGGACCTCGTCATGCCCGACCTCACCTACCTCAAAGAGAACCAACAACACGTTCGCGCCCTCATCCTCACCCACGGCCATGAGGACCACATCGGCGCAGTCCCCTACTTCCTCAGCGATATCGACGTCCCGGTCTACGGCACCGCCTTCACCCTGGCCCTAGTGGAGCGCCGCATGGAAGAATACGCCCTCGAAGAAGAGCCCCGGCTGAACAAGATCAAGCCCAAGCAGATCATCCAGATCGGCCCCTTCAAAATCGAGTTCATCCACGTCACCCATTCCATCGTAAGTTCGGTGGCCCTGGCCATCACCACGCCGCTCGGAGTCATCATCCACACCGGCGATTTCAAGGTGGATCCCACCCCCACCGATAATGAACTCTTCGACCTGCACACCCTGGCCGATTACGGCAAACGCGGCGTGCTCCTGCTGCTCTCCGATTCCACCAACTCCGACCGCCCCGGCTACACCGAATCGGAGCGCGCCGTGCGGCCCCGCATGGAAGACGTCTTCAATCGCGCCGATGGCCGCGTGATCGTCTCCTGCTTCAGTTCGTCCATCCACCGCATCCAGTTGGTGCTCGACCTGGCGCAGGAATGCGGACGCCGCGTGGCCGTCATCGGGCGCAGCATGGTGTCGGTTACAGAGATCGCCCACTCGCTCGGACTGCTGGAGATTCCCGACGGCATTCTCCTGCGGCCGCAGGACGCCATGGGCCTGGCCCCCGATAAAGTCGCGTTCCTCATATCGGGTACCCAGGGCGAACCCATGTCGGCGCTGTCGCGCGTGGCGGTGGACAACCACAAGCACGTCTCCGTGGAAAAGGGCGACACCGTGGTGCTCAGTTCGCGCATCATTCCGGGCAACGAAAAAGCTATCTTCCGGATGATCGACCACATGGCCCGCCACGGGGCCGACGTTCTCTATGGCTCCATGAATCCGCCGCTCCACGTCTCCGGCCACGGCAGCGTGGAAGAGATGAAACTGGTGCTCAACCTGGCGCGGCCGCGCTATTTCATGCCCATCCACGGCGAGTTCCGCCAGCTTTCCAAACACGCCCGCCTGGCCGAGCATCTGCGCTTCGCGGGCATGGAAGAGAGCTTCGTCATGGAGTCCGGCGAGGTGCTGGAGATCGATCACCACGGGGCGCGCAAGGCCGGCACGGTGCCGGTGGGCCACGTGTGCATCGATTCCGGCTCGGTGGATGACGTGGTACAGGATATCGTGATTCGCGACCGGCGCCATCTTTCCGAAGACGGCATCGTGCTGCCCATCGTGGCCATCAATCGCAATACCGGCCGCATCGAGAGTCTGCCGGAGATCGTCAGCCGCGGCTTCAACGCCGGAGACGGCGCCGAGTTTATCGAGAAGGCCCGCCAATTGGTGGCCAAGACCTTGGAGAGTTCGAATCAGGAGGAGAAGACCGATTGGGGCGTGATGAAGGAGAAAATCCGCGCGGACCTGAAGCGCTACATCGTGAAGGAGACGCAGCGGCGGCCGCTGATCATGCCGGTGATTCTGGAAGTGTAGCGGCGCGATACCTGGAGGATGCTTCGGGCTTCCGCGGGCATGCCGCGCGCCTTCTGCTTCCGGTGGATGAAGCCGCCGTGGTGGCGGCGCTCGGGGAAGCTTCCGCGGCCGGCGTACCGGTCACCATCGCGGCCGGGGGCACGGGCATTACCGGCGGCGGTGTTCCTTTGGGAGGCTGGGTCCTCTCCGTCGAAAAGCTCACTCGCCTGGAGATTCATCCCGGGTACGCCATCGCCGGCGCCGGGGTGCCGCTCCGCGATCTGCAAGCCGCCGCGCAACGCGGTGGTCAATTCTATCCGCCCGACCCCACCGAGAACTCGGCCTTCCTGGGCGGCACTATCTCCACCAACGCCAGCGGGTCGCGCAGTTTCCGCTTCGGCGCGACGCGCCGCTGGGTCCAAGCTCTGCACGTGGCGCTGGCCGATGGGCGCCTGCTGCGTCTGGCGCGCGGCGATGCCATCGATTTCGACCCCGGCACAATCCCTCTGCCCGCCGTCACCAAGAACACCGCCGGCTATCTCTTGCGGCCCGGCATGGACTGGATCGACCTGTTCGTGGGGTCGGAAGGCACCCTCGGGGTGGTGACGGAAGCGCGCGTGGGCCTGCTGCCCATGCCGCCCGCGGTGCTCGCCGGCGTGGTATTCTTCGCCGCCGACAGCGCCGCGCTGGACGCCGTGGACCAGTGGCGTTCCACCGATGTCCGCATGCTGGAGTATCTCGACCATGCCTCGCTCGAACTGCTGCGCGCGCGCTTCCCGGAAATCCCCGCTGGCGCGCAGGCGGCCATCCTGTTCGACCAGGCGCTCACCTCGGAAGACGATCCCGAAGTGGACCGTTGGCTCGACCGCATGCAGGCGGCCGGAGCTTTCGAAGAGGAGTCGTGGTTCGCGCTATCGGCAGCCGACCGCGAGCGGTTCCGCCTCTTCCGCCACGCTTTACCGGAACTGGTGAACGACACCGTGCGCCGCTCCGGGGCGTTGAAAATGAATACGGATTACGCCGTTCCGCTGGCGCGCAATCGCGAGATGCTGGCATACTACCGCCGCCGTCTGGAGCGGGAATTCCCGGGCCGCTACGTGATCTTCGGCCACATTGGCGACGCGCACGTACACGTCAATATTTTCTCCGATCCGGCGAATCCCGGGCCGGCCGCGGACCTGCTGCGCGAATTCGCCGGCGAGGCCGTAGCGCTGGGCGGAACAGTGTCCGCCGAGCACGGACTCGGCAAGCGCAAGCGGCACCTGCTCGAACTGCAATACCGCCCGGCCGACCTGGAAGCGATGCGCGCCGTGAAGCGGCGGCTCGATCCCGGCAACATTCTGGGACGCGGCACGCTGCTCGGGTAGCTTGGCGCAGGCGCCCTTGCTTACTCCCGCCCTTTGGGACCGGGCGCGCCTGACTTCAGAACTCCCGATGTCGCCCCGCAATTTCTCCCTGGCGGGGAAAATGGGCTGANNGGCGAGAGCTTGGCAGGTGGGCAGGCGGTGCCGCCTGCCCGCGCTGAATTATGCCCACTGCTCGAAAGGATCGAGGGCAGGCGAGCACCGCCTGCCCCACCTGCGGGCTCACCGCAAATTCCACGAGATCAGGAGTTCCGGACTTGGGAATCGGGCACGAATAACTTCGCGGCAAGCGTCGTGGCGCAGACTCTGAAGTCTGGATAGCGCGGAGACTCCGAACTCCTGACGTCGGAAGCCGGCATGCATTCCCATTCGCGGGCGAAGGAGCCGGTTCGGGCCTCTGCGGAAATAACCTGTTCAATCGCCACCTAACGCTCCCTTACGGTCCCTTACGGTCGCGGCTCGGAACGCGCATCGGAGCGTTAGGTAATTTTATTTCTTAACAGCTCCTTATTATTAGACGCTATTCCGGCCAGCGTGGCGGCGCGGAAACCACCGGGGCCTGCGCGCGCCCCAGAATCTGCAGCAACCGATCGAACGTCTCTTTCCACTGCGCCTGGGCCTCGCACAGACCGCGCACGGCTTCCGTAAGGGTGGTCAGTCCGGCCTCCTGGCGCGCCAGCCTCTCGCGGAAGCCTTGCGCCTGGCGGTCGTCTTCGTAGTAGCTGGCGATCAGCCAGTTGATGCGCTCTTTCATGTCCGGCAATTGCTCGGACAGATCGGCCAGTTGCTGGCCCTGCTGCTGCACGGAATCTTCCAGTGCGATCACCTGGTCGCCGACCATGTGCTGCATCTCCGCAAATCGGCCGAAGACGCTCGCCAGACTGGTCACCGGACGGCCTTCCTTCTGCACCGTTCGATTGAGCGGCGGGCTCAACACCAGCAGCCTCTGGCGATTGGCGAAAGAGTCGGCCGTGTCGGGGCGCGGCTCCGGAGGGGCGAGTTCGGGCTCGGTAAGTCTATCGTGTGCGTCGGCCATGGGATGCCTCAGTCTCTGGTAATTGTAAATTCGGCCGGGACCAAAAACAATGGACTATTTCGGCATAAGTACCAGGACAAAGGGCAGTAACGCGGTCAGAAGTCCTACGGCAGCCGGTCACCGCTGGGTCAAACCACGGCCGCAATAGCGGGAGAATTGAGCCGGTTTCCGGCCACCTCCGGCCCGCCAGGCCCATACATACCGGCCACGATGAACGGCAGGGCTCAATTGCGCCACGGCCATGGACCGCCTGACGGTTGCAATTCCCCGCGTGCGCGTGTTCTAGTTGAAGTTCTCCAACCGGATGCTTCGCGCACAAGCCAATCGCCTCGCGGTATTGATCCCCGCCTATCGGCCGTCCGACAGCCTGCTGGACGTAGTCCGCGCGCTCGCCGGCAAATCGCTGCCCCACATCGTGGTGGTAGACGATGGCAGCGGCCCCGATTTTCGCGATCTCTTCGCCCGCGTGGCGGAACTGCCGGGCGTCGAACTGCTGCGCCACGCCACCAACCTCGGCAAGGGCGCGGCCCTCAAAACCGGCCTCAACTACGCCCTCTGCCAGTATCCCGATCTGATCGGAGTGGTCACCGCCGATGCCGATGGACAGCACCATCCCGACGATATCGAGCGCGTCGCCGAAAGCCTGCTGGCGCATCCCCAGAGCCTGGTGCTGGGCTGCCGCACCTTTCGCGGCGAGGTGCCCCTGCGCAGCCGCATCGGCAACGCCGCAACCAGCGCCATCATGCACGGCCTGCTGGGCCGCAAGATGAGCGATACCCAGACCGGTCTGCGCGGCATTCCCGCCGCCTTCGCCCCGCGGATTCTCAGGGTGGAAGCCAACGGCTATGAGTTCGAACTGGAAATGCTGATCGCGGCGCACAAGTGGGGCGTCCCCCTGGTGGAAGAAAGCATCCGCACCATCTACCTGCCGGGCAACCCGTCCTCCCACTTCAACCCCCTCGTCGACTCGATGAAGATTTACTTCGTCCTGCTGCGCTTCGGCTCGGTCTCGGTGTTCACCGCACTGCTGGACAACCTGGTCTTCATCCTGGCCCTGCACCAGGGCGCCTCGGTGCTGCTGGCGCAGATTCTCGGCCGCGCCGTGGCGCTGGTGTTCAACTATACGACGGTGCGCAGCTCGGTGTTCTATTCGCACCAGCGGCATAAGACGGTGCTGCCCAAGTACCTGCTGCTGGCGCTGGCCAGCGGAACGGTATCGTACGGCGGCATCCGGCTGCTCGGGGCCACGTTGGGGAGCGCCGCCATCCCGGCCAAGCTGATCGTGGAGTCGCTGCTGTTCCTGGTCAACTTCGCGGTGCAGCGGCTGTTCATTTTCAAAACGGACGCCAACGGCGCGCCGCGGACCGCGCCCACGCCCGCGGCGCCCACCTGGTGGCCGGGCCTGCTTTCGGCCGTGGTGGCACTGGTCTTTGTGGGTGCGCTGGCGGTGGAGGCGCACGGCTTCCGCACCGCCGCGCTGTTCAGCCAGGATATCTGGGACCCCATCGGAGTCAAGCGATTCCTGAAGTATATAGGGATGTTCCTGGGAGTGTCGGTGCCGTTGCTCCTGATGGCGCCGTGGTCGTTCGCCGCGGCCATCGCCGGGTTCACGGCAGTGGGCACGGCCTTCGCCATCGGCCCCGTGGCGCTGCTGGCGGTGGCTTTCTACCTGATTTCCTCCTGCGCGCTGGGGTCGCGACTGCTGGGCCGCAAGCACGGCGACGCGCCCGAATCGCAACTCTTCTCGACGCTTCTGGGCGCCGCCGTGTGGATCTTCGTCATGACGCTGGTGGCGCGCCTTCCGGTGAACTACCCGGCGGTGTGGGCGGGATTGCTGGCCATTCCGGTGCTGCTCGATTGGCGCGGCGCCCGGCGGCGGCTGGAGCGCTGGTGGCAGGCGCTGTGCTCCCTCGAACTGCGCCGCTACCCCGAGCGCGCGGCCTTCGCGGCGCTGGTGTTCGTGCTGCTGGCCCATTGGTTCGTGGCGTTGATGCCGGAAACCAGCGCCGACGGGCTGGCCATGCACCTGGCCATCCCCGCCAACATCGCCGCCAACCATGCGCTCACCTTCCAGCCCGGCCGGTTCGTGTGGGCGGTGATGCCCATGGGCGCCGATTTCTCGTACTCCATCGTGTACCTGATGGGCGGCGAGTACGCGGCGCACCTCTTGGATTACGCGCTGCTGCTGATACTCCTAGCGGTACTCTATTTCGCCCTGCGCCGATGGGTGTGCCCCGCGGCGGCCTTCTGGCTTCTGGCGCTGTTCGCTTCCACCCCTATGGTGCAACTGGTCACCGGTTCGCTCTTCGTGGAGAACGTGCTGGCCGCCATGGTGGTGGGGATGATCGCCGCGCTGTGGCGCTTCAGCGACACCGGCGAGAAGCGCTTCCTCTATCTGGCGGCGGTGCTGGGCGGCACGGCGATGACCGTCAAGTTCGGCGCCCTGGCCTTTGTCGCGCTGGCCATTCCGTTCCTGGCCATGGAAGCGGCGCGCCACTGGAAATCGCTGGGCCCGCGGCCGGCCGCGGTGTGCGCCATCGCGGCGGTACTGCTGCTGGGCACGGCGGCGCCGCCNNGACGAGCGGTTCAAGCGCCCGCTCACCTGGAACACGCCCTACGACCTCACCTTCCGCACCGCCCTCACCTATGAAGGGCAGAATGGCTCGTTCGGCTTTCAGTACCTGGTGCTGGCGCCGCTCGGCGTGCTGGCCTTGCTGCTGGCGCGGCGCCGCCGGGACGTAGTAAGCGCCGCCGTCATAGCGCTGGGGGCCTCGGCCCTTATCATGCGCACGCAACCCAACGCGCGCTACATTTACGCCGCGATGCCGCTATTGTCGGTGCCCTTCGCCGCGCTGCTGGGGTGGGCCGCCGACAAGCGCTGGCTATACCGCGGACTGCTGGCGTTCGTCATCGCGTCGATCGCCATGAACATGCGCTTCATGCCGTCGGCCAGTTATTACCACCGCGATTTCTGCCTGCGTCTTCCCTTCTCCCACGCCGAACGGGACCGCTATCGCGCCGCGGCGGCGCCCATCCGGGAAGTGATCGCGTATTTCGACGGCAAGCACACCAATTCGGCCGTCATGCTCAGCACCGAGAGCGCCATCGCCGGCCTCAACGGCGATATTTACGAAAACCACTGGCACCAGATCCGCAACTTCTGGCGCATCCGGGACATGAAAACCGTCCCGGACATGGTTCGCCTGATGCAAAGCTGGAACGTGGAATACTTCATCTCGCCCAAGCCGGGGACGGGCGACGAAATCCAGCCGGCGGCGTTCCGCGAAATGTTGGAGCGCTGCACCGAAGCCGAGTTCGAACAAGGCGACGAGTACCTGGCCAAGCTCCAGCCCACGTGCCGTCCGCGGCAGGAACGCACCGCCGCGCTGGTGCGCCCGGGATTCTACGACGATTTCGACCCGGCGCTGCTCTACCGCGGCGACTGGAACAGGGACGCCAAAGGCTTCGCCGAACCCGACCGTCATACCATCAGTTACACCAACGTGCCCGGGTCGGAAGTGGAGATCGTATTCGAGGGCAAGGCGCTGACGTACGTGTACACCAAGGCGTTGAACCGGGGGATCGCGTCGGTGACGGTGGATGGCGTGGAACAGGGGCCAGTGGATCTGTACTCCGCGGAGACGCAATGGCAAAGCCGGACGCGTTTCTGCTGCTTCGCTCCCGGCCGGCATGTCGCGGTGCTCCGGCTGACCGGCCGGGCGGACCCACGGTCGAAGGGGACGTACATCGATCTGGATTCGTTCACGGTGGAGTGAAGCGCGCCGCCCCTCGGCAGATCCACCACGTTCGGAACTCCTTTTTCGTGGCGCAGGCACTCCTGCCGGCTGGGTCGAGACTCTGGGCTCCTGATGTCGCCCGGTATTCTGGAGCCGCCGAGGAATCAGATTGAGCCACCGCTCCGCAAGAACAAATTTAGCCACGGATGAACACAGANNGAGACTCGTCTCGACCCTCTTCGCGAGCGGCATCCGGAAGCGCCGGGATGAGTCCCCAGGTGGGGCAGGCGAGCACCGCCTGCCCCACCTCCGCATCTCTCGTCATGGAGCGGTGCGAGGCAATGACGTTGGGGCGCCTTCGTCACTTTGAGCACCGTCCTGCAAATGCAATCAGAAGGTGAACCGAAGGGCGAACTGCATCTGCCGCGGCGTGCCGAGCTGGCTGGTCAGCTTGCCGAAATTGGCGGTGGAGGTGAGACTGAGATTGGCACTCGCCGGATCGAACCTCACCGAGTTAGTGACGTTGTAACTCTCCCACCGGAACTGCAGTTTCTGCTTCTCCGACCAGGGCATGGTGAAGTTTTTGTACATACCGGAGTCGATATTGAAGAAACCCGATCCCCTCATCGCATCGCGGCTTCCGGTCTGCCCGGCCAGCGTCTCCGAGAAGGAATTCAAAGCGGCTGCCGGATTGTCCCAGAGATTTGGACCGCCCGCTCCGGAGACAGCTCCCCCATTGGGATTGTTGGTGATGGGCGGAAGGGGCACTCCGCTCGGCGTGGCGAAGCTGCTCAGTTGCCAATTGGTGGCCCAGCGGGATCCATCGCTCGCGCTGAACGGCAGGCCGGAGGTCATGCGAAACGTACCGCTGATCTGCCAGCCGCCCACCACCGCATCCAGAACCCTGTTCATGCTCGAACCGAACTGGCGGCCTCGGCCAATGGGGAGATTGTAAACCATGTAGGCATTCACCGCTTGCGTCGTGTCGTATCGCGACACGGCCCATACCTGGCTGGGATTCCACGAGTTGATGACGAAATCGTTGCCGAAGGAGGCGGAAGACTCGGCGGTGGAACCCAGGTCTTCGGACTTGGAGTAGGTGTAGTTCAAGTCGAACAGAAGGCCGTCGCTGAATTGCTTGCGCACGGTCCACTGCAGCGCGTTGTAACTGCCCTTGCCGATGGAACTCCACGCCGAAAGCGCGGAGAACTGGGGGCTCCAGATGGAATACGGGCCCAGATTACCGCAACCCACCTGATTGACATTGCCGTTGGAAAGGAATGTCGATCCCGTGGGATTGCAGACCTGGCCATTGTTCATGTCGTTCAGAACGTTTGTGAAATCGCCTGGATTGGAGTTCTCCAGATAGTCTCGCGCAATTACCTGAGTGGCGGTGTTCCCGTTGCCGGCGGCCATCGACCACATGTTTTCGAAGAACGGGATCTTAGGCAGGCTGGCGAGAGAGACGTGGTTGAAATCCAGCAAAGTCGCCAACTGCGACATCGCCTGGAAGTAGGTTTGACCGGATTTCGGGTCCACCAGATTCGTGGGCATGGCCAGGTCGCGCTGCACCAGGGAGTGCCGCGATAAGCGGCCGACATAGGATGCCTGAATGAAGAGGCCATGCCCGAACTGGCGTCCGACGCTGAAATCCAGGTTCATTGTATAGGGGGCTTTCAAATAATCGTCGATGGAATTCGTAATGGCGAAGGCATCGGGATAAGCCTTGCCGCCGGCAGGAAACGAAACGGCTGGCGCCGCGGGCAGAATGGCCGCGGGAATGCTATAGAAGCCGGTGAAGCGCGGGACCTGCGCGGACGTCAACGTGTTGGCCGGATTGCTGAGCGATGTCGAAAGGCCAAACGCATCGGCGCTGTACGCCGCGGCCAGCGGCTGCCCGATTTCGTCGTAGTAAATGCCCGCGCCGGCGCGTATGGAGGTTTTGCCGGAGCCGAACAGGAACCGGGAGAGTCCGCTGTCGCCCTTCGGCGAATATGCGATCGACAGGCGGGGCGCCGGATTCTTGTGGTACGGGTAGATGGGCCTCCCGCCCGGGCTGTTTGCGGGCAGAAAGCTGATCGTCCCCGCACCCATCTGCGAAAGCCCCTGATCGGCCAGCGCGCCGCGCTGGTTGAACCAGGCGCCAATGGGGATGTTGGTCGAGACCTGCTGGCCATTGGCCTCATGGACCGGAGGCATCAGGGAGTACCGCAGTCCATAGGTGACCGTAAAATTGTTCTTGATCCTCCAACTGTCCTGGGCATACATTTCCCCTTCCTTATTCACGAAGTTGCGCAGGATGGGCGCCCCCGGGGGAAGAAGCGTGCCATCCACCTCGTTGTTATAGTTGGCGGTCGCCTGACTTACCAGGCCCAGTAAGGCGGTCATGGCGTATTCATAACTTGTCTTGTCCCCGCTGGCCAGGCCAAGCGAGGAGGATATCAGATCGTTGCCGCTGCCTTTCAGCGTGGACGCATTGGTAAGAGCGTTGTCGTAGGAGTTGGCATACGACGTGGATTGGACCGATATCAGGCGCACAACCGCTCCCACTTTGATGTCGTGGCCGCTCTTGTTCCAGGAAAGATCCTCGGAAAAGGTATGCACCGGGACGATTTGTGTGAGACCGGTGCTGGTTCCGTAAATTCCACTAATGCCGCGAAAGAGGGTGTAGTTACTGTTGAGAACGCCGGTAGTCTGGTTTCCCGCGCGGGTCTCGCCGTAGCGAAACGTGTTGACCATGGAAGGCGAAATCACCGCCGTGTAGCCCATGGCATCGCCCTTGCTATTGGACAGGGTCACGGAGTTCGGGATGTCTCCGGGAAACTCGGGCGTGCCGTTTTGGCTGTCGTTCTGGAGGTTTCCGCGGAAGAACAGCGTGTGTTTGCCGGCATCGTCGATTTTATAATCCAGCCGCGCGATGTACGTGTTTTGAACGTTGTGAACGGGCGCATTGAAGGTGTAGCCCGTGGTATTCACGCCGTCGCCGGAAGCGTTGTTGTTCCCCACGGGATACAGTTTCATCACGGCCAGCGCGGCAGGGTCGATGCCGATTCCGGCCGGGTCGAGGGTTTGGATCTGTGCGGGACCGATCTGCATCAATTGGCCGGCGGTATTGTGGTACTGCACGATTCCCTGCTTCATGGTTTCCATGGGAACGGTTCGCGTGACGCTGGTGGAACTGGCATCGCGCCGGCCCTCGTAATTGAGGAAAAAGAATAGCTTGTTCTTCCGCACGGGTCCGCCCACCGATCCGCCGAAGATGTTGATGAGCAGCGGCGCGACGGGCACGCCGATGCGGTTGTTGAAGAATGAGTTGGCGGCGGTTTCGGTGCCGCGCCGGTATTCGTACAGCGAGCCGTGGAACCGGTTGGTTCCGGTCTTGGTGATCAGCGCGATATCGGCGCCGGAGCCGCGCCCGGTATCGGCGCCTTGATTGGTGGTGGTCACGCGGAACTCCTCCACCGAGTCGGGCGTCACCCGCAGAACGCTGGTGAAGGCGGCGCGGTTGGTTTCCTGAAGCACATCCACGCCATCCAGGGTGATGTTGGACTGGTCGCTGCGGCCTCCGTTGACGGAGCCGCTGCGGTCGTCCAGGGTACCGGACCCGAACGAGCCGAAACTGGTGACTCCCGGCTGCAAGGCCAGCAGGCCGGCTACGTTGCGGGCATACATGGGAAGTTCCGTGATCGCCTGGGTGGTGATCACGTTACCCAGGGAAGCGTCCACCGTGTTCACTTGGGTGGCGGTGGCCTCCACTTGAATGGTATCGGTTATGGCGCCGGTCTTTTCGAATTTCACCGCGACGGTGGCCGGCTCGTTCACCTGTAATTGGATATTGCCGATCAAAACCTCGGCGAAGCCCGGGGCCTTGGCCAGAATCTTGTACTTGCCCGGCGCCAATTGGTCGAACTCGTAATGGCCCCTGGCGTCCGACACGGTGGCGCGCCCCGCGCCGGTGTCCTGGTTCGTCAGAGCGATGGATGTGTTTGGAATGACGGCGCCGGTTGGATCGGTGACTGTTCCGTTGAGAGCGGTGTTCTGCGCTAAAACCGCCGTCGCCAGAGACACCAATAGTCCTAGAGTCCGAAAACACTTTGACATAACCGTACCCCTTCGTAGCGCACAATTCCGTAAGACTTGGAAACCAACCAACTGCCTTGAGCAACTATGTATTGGATCTTGAGTACCACACTGGGGAAACGTCTGTCAAACCGGCAGGGATGCGAGGGTGCGTAATCCGGCCGCTACGGGACCGTGCGGGATGGCGTGGAGAACCTCCCGAGGCCACACCCGACGCGGGCGGCTTCATGCTTCCAGGACGAGCACGCTATCGGGAGGCGCCGTAGTAACCTAAAAGGTCGGCCGGCCTTCGGTACGCCGGGAAGAGGAAAACGTTGGAAAAGACAAGGCCCACAATCCATCAATTGAAGGTCTCCCTGCCGGAGATCGACCCGCTGATTTGGCGCCGTATCGAAGTTCCCTCACAGATGAGCTTGCCGCAGCTCCATCGCACCTTGCAGATCGTCATGGGATGGGAGAACTACCACCTGCATGAGTTCAGAATTGCAGGGAAGGCCTATGGGCAACCGGATCCGGAAGATCATCACTTTGGCCGCGATGTGCTCGACGAACGCCGGGCAAGATTGGGTAGGCTCGTGACGGCCGTGGGATCGTCTTTCGAATATATCTACGATTTCGGCGACAACTGGCGGCATGACATCGTGCTCGAGTCTATTTCGCTGGCGACGCCTCGCAAACGATACCCGGTTTGTGTGGCAGGGGCACGGAGCGCACCGCCGGAAGATGTGGGAGGGACTGGAGGCTACCAGCGTTATCTTGAAGCTCTCTTCGATCCCCGGCATGAAGATCATCAAAGCCTGCTGGCATGGCGCGGACGATTCGACCCTGAATATTTTCCGATCGCCGGAATGAACAAGATTCTGCGCCAGGCGTTTCCCGTTCGCTCCCAGCCCGCCGGTAAGCCGGCGGCATCGCTTCCGCAAGAGAGTTCCGCGGCAGCGACCTCGGAAGAAAACTTCGATTCGATCGTGCGCTCTTTAGTCCGGTCCCGCCGGCTACCCCCGCAAAAATTGATACGGGGATAACCAAAGCCGTTGCGGGGCCAGCGACTTCAGGCTGACCGGACAAATAATTGGGGCGTTGCTGCCGACCGGCGATAAACTAGTCTTGCTGTGAAGCTCAAACACCGTTCCGATTCCCCTCTGAAAAAGAAAGCCCGCCGCGGCTTTCGTGGTTATCCGGTCGCGACCGTCGCGTTCTACGGTCCCGATGACGCACACGCGAGCAAAGTCGCGGTTGCGATTGTGGACGCGGAGGACGCCGAGCCGAGTGCGTTGGAACGTTGGTTCTCCGAGGAAGGCGACGTTCGGACCGACCCGGCCGTTGGCGGCAACATCCTCCGGTTCGTGCAGGAGCATGCCGCCAAATCGGTCGTCATGGCGGACCGGATCATTGGCTGCCCGCACGAGGAGGGGGTCGATTACCCCGAAGGACAGGCCTGCCCGCACTGCCCGTTCTGGGCGCATCGCGACCGCTGGACGGGCGAGATCGTGCAGTAAACGCCGGGCGTTGGGCGGGGAACAAATTCGCATAGGCTCGGATTAATCGGAAGCAGATTTGGCGTTCTTTCGAGATTTCGATATCAGTGACGGGCTCCTGCGACCGTTACCCTTTTATGGCGCCGCGAACGCGTAAGATGAAAAGAGGAGACGGTCATGGACGTAACGCTGCCGGCGGATTTGACAAAACAGGTCGAGCAGGAACTCGCTAGCGGCAACTATCGGAGCCGCGATGAACTGATCGAACAGGCAGTTCGACACTTCTTCGACGAGCGCCAGCGTGGCCATCAGCTGGATGCGCTCCGCAGAATCGGCCAAGCCGTTGATCAAGCCGGCCTGTACGAGCGAGTGCTGATTCCCAGTCAGGAATGACCGGCACACGGGGCGTGGTCCTGGACGCCTGCGTCCTTGCCAACTTCTCTTTATGCGATACGCTCCTGCGCCTTGCGGAGCCGCCCCGGCTCTTTGAGCCGAAATGGTGAGAGGAGATTGTTCGAGAGACTACCCGTACGTTGGAATTGAAACTTGGCTGGCCCCACTCTCTGACCGCTCATTTTGAAAAGGAGTTGCGCGCCCACTTCAGCGAGGCCTGGATCAGCGGTTACGAGTTGCTGATTCCGAAGATGACGAACGATGAAAGGGACCGTCACGTAGTCGCCGCCGCGGTCCGAGGTGAGGCAGCGATCATCTTAACCCTCAACCTTCGCCATTTCAGGCCAGAGCATCTGGCGAGGTGGGGTGTCCGCGCGCTGCACCCTCAGTCCTTCCTGATCGAGATCTTCCGCCAGGAACAAGCCGTGGTACTGACGAAACTCGACCAACAGGCAACCGACCGGGGCCGCAGCTTGAGTCAACTGCTGGATATTCTGAACGCCACGGTGCCCGACTTTGTTGCGGTCGTTTCCGCCGCAATCTCGGGATAATAGACCCGACTCATTGCAGAGCGGTGGATAACTCCTCGAAAGTCGCCAAGTGGTCACCAACGGTTGTCGCCCCGCAGCTTCGGGTGGCTTGGGAAAATGCGCTGACCCATTGCTTGCTCGGTGGGGCAGGCGGTGCTCGCCTGCCCTCTATCCTGTTTAGGCAGCGGGCTTGGTTCAGCGAGGACGGGCGGGCAGGNNTCATCCCAAATTCCACGACATCAGGAGTTCTGAAAGTGGGATTGCCATGTTCAAACAGGAGACCGGGCTCAAGCCCGGGAGGTGCGATGAGATTCGATGAACGGTCTTACCGGGAACCTTTGTCGGAGAGAAAGCGTATACCCAACAAACCGGTACCCGGATCTTTCTCAAACTCCGAAATCCGGACAGCGTTCTGCCGGAGCAGTTCCTCGACAATGCGGAGTGGAAAATCGCATTCCTCAAGGGGCGCCAACTTCGGCGGCCATCCCAACCGTTGGCTCAGACCTGCAGCCGGCCCATTCCCAGACGACTTCGCCGGAAGCTTGTTTCAGACCAAGGTCTCATACATGGACTATGCCTGGGGCTTTCGCTTTGCGGCCGCGATCGGCGGCGAACTGGTACACTGCGGGGAAGTCGTCCTTCTCCAGGTCGGGATGTTCGTCTAGAATCTGTGCCTCAGTCATTCCGGCGCCTAGCCATCCGAGGATATCCCACACCGTGATGCGCAAGCCCCGAACGCACGGTTTACCACCGCGCTTGCCGGGCTCAATCGCAATCCTCGCCGACACGCCGCGCCCTTCCCTACGCCCCCGCTTTATTTGCGTGAATCTCCTGCAAGCTCCACACCCGAATGGGATCGCGCAATCTGGCGGCAACCGCGTCGGCGGCGGCGCGCGCCCCGCTCATCGTAGTAATGCACGGGACGCGATACTGCACCGCGCTCCGGCGGATGGCCTTCTCGTCGTGGAATGCCGGCGCGCCGGTGGTGGTGTAGATGGCCAATTGAATCGCGCCGCCCTTCAGCAGATCCACCACGTTGGGGCGGCCTTCGTTCACTTTGAGCACCGTCCGGCAAGTGAGGCCGGCATTCCGTAACGCGCTGGCCGTGCCGCGCGTGGCCACCAGTTGGAAGCCCAGAGCGGCGAACGCCTTGGCCACCCCGACGGCTTCCTGCTTCTGATGGTCGTTGACGCTGATGAACACCGTGCCCTTTTCGGGCAGGGAACTGCCCGCGCTGATCTGCGCCTTCAAAAAGGCCTCGCCGAAGTTCACTCCCACGCCCATCACTTCCCCCGTGGAGCGCATTTCGGGCCCCAGCGCCGGGTCCACGCCGGGGAATTTATTGAAGGGAAATACCGGCGACTTGACGAAGTCCTGCGGCACCGAGAGCGTGCCCGACGTACGCCCCCCAGTGAGCGCCGCGTAGTCCTTCAACTTGCGGCCCCACATCAACCCCACCGCGATCTTGGGCAGCGGCACCCCGGTGGCCTTGCTCACGTAAGGCACCGTGCGCGAGGCGCGNNATGGCGTACTGCACGTTCATCAGGCCGATGACCTTCAAGCCCTTGGCGAGCCGCACGGTATAGTCTTCGATGGTGCGGATGGTCTTCTCCGGCAGCGATTGCGGCGGCAGCACGCAGGAACTGTCGCCCGAATGCACGCCGGCCTCTTCGATGTGCTCCATGATGCCGGCGATCAGCACCTCATCGCCATCGCAGAGCGCGTCGACATCCACCTCGGTGGCGTTTTCCAGGAAGCGGTCCACCAGCACCGGCCGGTCCTGCGAGAACGTGACGGCTTCCCGCATGTACTGCCGCACCATCTCTTCGTCGTAGGCAATCACCATGGCGCGGCCGCCCAGCACATAACTGGGCCGCACCAGCACGGGATAGCCGATCTCCCGCGCCACCGCGCAAGCCTGTTCCACGCTGGTGGCCGTGCCGTTCTGCGGGCACGGAATGGACAGCTCGTCGAGCAGTTTGCCGAATAGTTTGCGGTCCTCGGCGAGATCGATGTTATCCGGGTCGGTGCCGATGATGGGCACGCCCAGGCGCTTCAGCGGCAGCGCCAGGTTGAGCGGAGTCTGCCCGCCGAATTGCACGATCAGGCCGTCGGGCTTCTCGGTATCGCAGATGTTGAGGACGTTCTCCAGCGTCAGCGGCTCGAAGTAGAGGCGGTCGCTGGTGTCGTAATCCGTGGACACGGTCTCCGGATTGCAATTGACCATGATCGACTCCACGCCCATTTCCTGCAGCGCGAAGGATGCGTGGCAGCAGCAGTAATCGAAC
>PLRZ01000238.1:29395-29608 GCA_003164075.1 Bryobacterales bacterium
CGGCTGAAGACGGCGGCCACGCCCAACTCTTTGCGGCGCGCACGCACGGCGATTTCACTGGCGCCCCACGTCTTGGCCAATTGCACGTCGGAGATGCCATAGCGCTTGGCGGTGCGGAACGTGGCCTTCGGAATATCGGGGAATGTGGCCTGCCCCAGCGTCGCTTCGAAGTCCGCCACTTCTTTCATCTGCGTCAGGAACCACGGGTCGATG
>PLRZ01000566.1 GCA_003164075.1 Bryobacterales bacterium
CGCGGGCAAGCTGCTGGAAGCCGCCGCATACCTCGTTGACGTGGGCCACTACGTCAGCGATTCCGGCCATCACAAGCATTCCTACTACGTGGTGTCGAACTCCGACATCGCCGGCTTCACGCAGCGCGAGCGGATGCTGGTGGCGTGCCTGTGCCGCTACCATCGCAAGTCGTTGCCCAGCCCGGTCCACACCCAATACCAGGCGCTTTCGGCGGACGACCGGCGCCTGATATTGTTCCTCATCCCCCTCCTGCGGCTGGCCGACAATTTGAACCGCAGCCGCCAACAGCGCATCCGCGGAATCGAGTGTCACCTGCGCAATGGCGAGGTGGTNNTACGCCCGCCAACAGACCGCTCTGCTGTTCCGAAAGCTGGCCATGGCGCTCGACCGCGCGGGGAGGGAAGCGGACGCCGATTCCATCCACGACGTGCGCGTGGCCATGCGCCGGCTCAGCCGTTGTTTGCGCGTCTTCGCGCCGTTCTACCCGGAGGGCTCGTGGAAGAAGATCCGGCGGCGGATTTCGGCTCTGATGGCCCTCGCGGGAGCGGTGCGCGATGGCGATATCGCCATAGAACTGGCGGTTCGGGCCGGCGTGCCGCGGCGCAGTGCCTTAGTAACACAGATCGCCGCCCAACGCCGCGGGGCGGGACACGATCTGCTGCTCGAAATTCGCCGCTGGAAGAGCCGCGATTTGCTGGACAAGTGGCGCAGCCGGCTGGAGTTGTAGGATGAGCAAGGCCGCGGACATCGCCTGGAACCCGCACCTCGGCGCCGCCCCAAACGCCCGCCGCCAACTGCCGGCGCTGGTGCGCGCTTATTTCGCCCAGGTGCGGGAATTGCTGGCGGCCGATCCGCCGCCGGCCGAATTGCACGCCATCCGGCTGGCCAGCAAACGCCTGCGGTACACCCTGGAACTGTTCCGCCCGTGCTACGGACCGGGGCTCAAGCTCCGCCTGGCAGATCTACAGCGCCTGCAACAGGTACTCGGCGAGGTGAACGACTGCGCCGCCGCGGAGCGCCTGGTCGAAAGCGTCTTTCCGGCCTCCCCGGCGCGCAGCCGCACGGCGCGTTTCCTGCGGCGCCGTGCCTCGTCGAAGGCCGGAGAGCTGCGCAAGGAGTGGCTCGAGGTCTTCGACGCTCCCGGCCGCGAACGGTGGTGGATCGAGTATCTTGCCAGGAACGCGCGGGCCGGAAAGCCCGGATTATAAATTCGCCGGCAGCGTCAATCCCGCCTTTCCCACGGCCCGCTGCAAGACATTCATGGCCGAAATCTCCGCAATGCCGCGCGAAATGGAGATTTCCGACACCAGCATATGCCTGGCACGGTCCAGCATTTTCTTCTCGCGAAAGGAAAGTGGCTTGTCCACGTGAAGCTGCACCAGGGCTTTAAACACCTCGGCCGCACGCAACAAGTCGCCACTTTGCATTTTCACGGTGTTCTCTTTGAAACGGATTTTCCAATCGGAACTGCAGATGCAGTTGCCGCCGGAAAGATAGGACAGCACACGCGCAATCTCCCGGTCCTTGGTAACACGCCGCAAGCCGATATTGGCGGCGTTTGAAAAGGGCACGAGCACGGTCATACTGCAGCCGAAGCGCAGCAGATAGAATCTCTCGAATGCGGATCCAAAGGATCGTGTGCTGATATTCTCGATGGTCCCCACTCCCTGATTGGGATAGACCACCTTGTCACCGATCTGAAAAGTCATACGGGGTCCCCCACAAACCACCGATGTCAGGTGTTATTGCTCTGGTCACGCAATAACTCTAGAATAGTACGCCGCCCGACCAAACTCTGTCAAGTGGTGTTGTAGCGAAAACCGCCATTTGGTGCGGGTTTTGGCAACATTGTGTAAGGAGATGCCACAGGAGAAATCGGGCAGGCAGGCAAACAAACTTCCACTCTTGCAGAAAAAACACACGACGGAG
This sequence comes from Bryobacterales bacterium, assembly GCA_003164075.1. Next base: position 1,931 of record PLRZ01000566.1, read on the forward strand.
GTGGCGGTCCGCGCCGACCCGGCCATCGCGAAATTTGCTACGCTTCGGCCCTACTCTCCTCCACCGCTGGCCGCAACCTTAGTTTCGTCTTCGGATTGCGGATTCCGTTCCGCCAGCAGCAATCGCCTCAGACTACGTAAGTCGTTGAGGATGCGCCGGCTGGTTGTGATGTGGAGATTGAGCTTGGCGAGATTATAGGAAACCAACAGGAGCGCCTCTTTCCGGCGTTCCGCGCCATCGCGTTCCGCGGTGGCAACTTCGGCTTCCACATCGCGCCGCGCTTCGTCGAGGGCGTCGGCAAGCAGGGCCACGTATTCGTGCGACCCCTCGATGCTGTCAAACGGCGTTTCAGCCTGATAGCTCACAACACGCCTTCCTTAACCACCCGCCTCCGCTGAGCGGCCGACATTATTTAGGTTTGCCGACCTTATTTGAGTTTACTTATTCTCCCACAAAAGACGGAAGAGATGTGTACGATTGTTACAAGGTAGGGCATGCTTTAACCAGCCCTTCTAGAACGATGGAAAAACTCTTTAGAGCCATCATCGTGGATGACGAGGAGCTGGCCCGCGGCTTCCTGCGGGAAATGCTTGGGATGCACTCCGATATCGAGGTGGTGGCGGAGTGTCCCAACGGCTTCGAAGCCGTCAAGGCCATCGGGGAAACTCACCCCGATCTGCTCTTGCTGGACGTCCAGATGCCCAAACTGGACGGCTTCGAAGTGCTGGAGCTCATCGATCCCGGCCCGGTGGTGATCTTCGTTACCGCCTATGACCAGTACGCCATGCGGGCCTTCGACGCTCACGCCGTGGACTACCTGCTGAAGCCCTTCAGCCGGGAGCGCTTCGAAAGAGCCCTGGAACGCGCCCGTTTGCGCCTGGGGGAGCATCGCCCGCCGCTCGATCTGGCCGCTGCCGCGCGCGCCCCGGAGGATCGCCCGCAACGCCTGGTGGTCAAAGATGGCCCGCGCGTGCACGTCATCCCCATCGACAAGCTGGACTACGCCGAGGCCCAGGACGATTACGTGGCCTTGCACAGCGGCGGCAAGAGTTATCTGAAGCAGCAGCCCATCGCCAGTCTGGAATCGCTGCTCGATCCGGCCCGTTTCGTGCGCATTCATCGCTCCGCGATCGTCAATCTGGAGCGCGTGGCGCGCATTGAACCGTACGGCAAGGATAGCCGCCTGGCCATCCTGGCCGATGGCGCCCGCCTGCCGGTCAGCCGCGCGGGCTACGCCAGGCTGCTGGAAGCCATGGGCGATTCGCAGGGGAATCGCAATCCCACGCGGTAGAGGCTCTGGACTCCTGAGGTCATCCGGCATTTTTTGGAGCCGCCGGGGAATCGGACTGAGCCACCGCCCCGCACAAACAAATTCAGCCACCGATGAACACCGATGAACACAGATAAGGAAAACCCTTCTTTATTGGTCTTATCTGTGTTCATCGGTGTTTATCGGTGGCCAATAATGTTTTTGCCCGGACTCGAAGAGATCACTTTCATTCCACGACCTCAGGAGGTCTGAGGCTGGACGGGTTCAATCTCAATGGGGAAGTTTCCTTCGCGACAACCGCCTTTTTGCCAAGCCTGCTGCCAATTCAGGCCAGTACTGGGAGAGTCGGATTCGGATCTGCGCGGCGATGGAGGATACAGGCCCGCCATCGGCGATGGCTGCGGCAGGAGCCACCTCGAAGGTCAGAACTCCTGAAGTCGTGGAATTTGCAGTGAGCCCGCAGGTGGGGCAGGCGAGCACCGCCTGCCCCACCTGCGAAGCTCTCGCCATCGAAAGGAATGGCTCAGCCCATTTTCCCCGCCAGGCAGAAATTGCGGGGCGACATCAGGAGTTCTGAGCTTACCCGAAAGTGCCCTTTGGCG
>PLRZ01000262.1 GCA_003164075.1 Bryobacterales bacterium
CCACGACGTCAGGAGTTCTGAAGGTGGGGCAGGCGGTGCTCGCCTGCCCTCGATCCTGTTCGCGCCGCGGGGTCTGATTTCAGCCCTGCCACACCTCCGATGTTCGGAGCTTCCCGCTACTTATTCACCAGCGCTTTGATTTCGTCCGGGAGGGCGAACTTGTCCGCGGGGATCTCCGCGTTAAATGTCACGGAGTCGAAGCTGATGGTGAACTCCTGCCCGGCGACGCTCTGCTTGATCTTGTGCGGCATCAGGATCTCGCCTTCCTTGCGGTAATCGCTGGCATACGAATCCACCGCCTGGTCGCCCATGGGTGTCTGGGCCGTCATACTCATCTTCACCATCAGGTTGGATACCTTGTCGTAGCACTGGGTGATGGGAGGACCCTCCGCGGGCGTGAGTTGCACTTTGTAACATTCCTTGCCGTCCACCGTATCCGTGCCGGTGGTTTTCGCCTCCTTGAATACATCGCGCCAGTTCAACTCGGCGTTGAATTTCGCCGAAAGGACAGCCTGCGCCTTCTCCGGACCCTCTTTCACGTGCGGGCCCATCATGGAAGACAGCGACCAGAATACTTTGCCGTCGGAACCCTCGCGGGATTTTCCGAGGCCCGTCAGATCGATCTCCGTGTAGCTCTTGTCCGGCTCCGCCCGATAGGAAGTGACCGTTCCTTTGATGCCCATGGCCGCCATTTCGAACGTGCCCTTCGAGACTTCCGAGTGATGCTTCTCATACGCGGCTTTGCCGCCGGTTGCTTCGACATATTTGTCGAGGATGGTTTCGGCCTTGGGCAGATCGTCGGCTGCCCGCGCCATTGTGACGCACAACACCATGGCGGCGCCGATGGCGATATTCTTTCCAATGTGAGAACGGCTCATTGAGTACCTCAATCCTTATTGCCTGTGAATCCAGCTTACCGCAGCGTCGAGCGCCGGGTCTTGCCCTTCCAGCAACTGGCGGCGGGTGAGTTTCACTTCCTCATCGGGTGTGACGCCCACTCCCTCCAGCGGCTTGCCGCCCTCGGAAATGTAATTGGCAATAGCGTATTGGAAGCCGTCGCCATTGGGCAGCTTGGTGAACATCGAGGGTAGGGCCGCGCCAGCGGTATGGGCGCCGAAAATGCGCGCCCGTTTCAAGTCCTGCATGCCTCCGGCGAAAATCTCCGAGGTGGATGCGGAACAGCCGTCCACCAGAATTGCCAGCGGTCCACGAAACGGTTCGGCGCGCGGAAATACCGCGAACTTGATGCTGGTGGTGCGCAGATACATGGTGCCCAGGCGCAGGCCGGATTGGCTCGTGAAAAACCCGGCGAGCCCCATAGCCATCCCGCCGACGCCTCCCGGGTTGCCGCGCAGATCCACCACGAATCCCTTGCAATCGCGGCACTCGGCCACCATCTTTTGTACCGCCGCGTTCACCGCTTCCGGCTCGAAGAACATGTTGAATTGAACGTAGCCGATATCCGTCCCAACCTTGTGGGCGTCCACCCAGAAATGCAGCGGCGGCAGCGTGCCCAGAACGGTTTGGATGCCGCGCGGGCCCGTGCGCCCCAGCCTCAACGCGACCTTGCGGTCTTTCCCATTGAGGAATTCCACTTCCACGGTCTTGTCGAGCGGACCTTCGAGGCGCTCCAACACAGCACGGGTTTCGACCAGTTCCAAGATCATCGGACCCATGGCTTCGCGGACTTTGGCCAGCCCGGGCGCCAGATCCTTCTTTTCGATGCGCAGGATTTCCCAACCCGGCTTGACGCCCTTGGCGGCAGCGGGCGAATCCGGGGCGACGAAGGTCACCAGGGCGTGGCCATCCACCATGCGGAGGTCGAGGCCCGGGTCGCCTTCGGACGGCCCGGCTTTCTCGGAGCCGCCTGTTTGACCCAACTCTTTATACGCTTCCCCCGCGACGATGCCGAAATGGGTCTGCTTCAGGCGGCCCAGCATGTCGGACATGACGCCGCGGGCTTCATCCAGGGTGGCCGCCTTTTCCACTTTGGGGCGCAGTTCGTCGTGGATCGCCTGCCAGTCGACACCGTTGAGTTTGGGATCCCAGTGCTTGTCGCGTACGGTTTGCCAGACCTGCTCGAAGGAATCGATATTCAACTGGCGTTCGGCCGGCGTGAGAGTGGGCTGGGCGCGGGACAGTCCGGCGAGTGCCATGGCCAGGAGCGCGGCGCCGAAACGGAATCGCATTCTCAAACTATACCCTAAACTTCCTGAGAGCCCGCCGCTGCCCAGGGCACTACTTGCTGTATTGTCCATGAACCGAAATTACGTGCTGCTTTTTGCCAGTGGATTCCTTATGGCGATGCCCGCCGTTTGCGCGGGGCCCGGAGTGAAGACCGAATTGATCGGCGGAACGCCCGCGGGCATCGCCGCCAAATCCACGGCGCGCCTGGATTATACCGGCGCGGACGAAATGGTTTTTCATTGTGCGGCCAGCGAGATCCACGTGGCCTACCAGAAGGTGAACACGCTGGAGTACGGCCAGACGGTGAGCCGGCGTTACGCCGCGGCGGTACTGGTCTCTCCCCTGCTGCTGCTGAGCAAGGCGCGCAAGCACTTTGTCACCCTGGGATACGTGGATTCCGAAGGCCGGCAGCAGGTGCTGGTCTTCCGCGTGGAAAAGGGGGATATCCGGTCCGTCCTGGTGGGCCTGGAAGCGCGCACCGGCCGCCGGGTGGAATACCAGGACGACGAAGCCCGCAAGGCCGGTAAAGGATAACCATGATTCCGATCTCTCTGCTGGCAGGGGCATTGTTCTTGGCAGGAGGAGCGGCGGATCCGCCCCAACCGATGCCGGCGATTGAAGAGGCCGGCCTGCGCCAGTTGCTCACCATCCGGCGGGTCTACGTGGACCGGCTCACCGGCGGCGAAACGGCTGCGCAGATGCGCGACATCCTGATCAGCAGCATCGCAAGCTCGGAACTCTTTGTCCTCACCGAGAATCCCGAACGCGCCGATGTGACGTTGCGCGGCGCGGCCGAAGACCTGGTGTTCAGCGACGTGCATACTTCCCAGGACAGCATCAACGCCCGCGCCAACATTGGTTCCGGCAAGTCGGCCAACCAGCGTCCGGTCACCGCCGGCCTGGGAGTGGGCGAAAACGAATCGGAGCATTCCACCGAGAGACGCCACGAGGCTATCGCCGCGGTGAGGCTAGTAAATAAGGATGGCGACGTCATCTGGTCCACCACGCAGGAGAGTCTGGGCGCGAAGTTCCGCGGCGCCAGCGCGGATGTAGCGGACAAGATTACGGCGAAGCTCAAGGAAGATTTCGAGAAGGCCCGGAAGCTGAAGTAAGTTCTTCACCACAGAGACACGGAGACACAGAGAAAACCTTAAGAAAAGGCGATGGAAAGGTAGAGTGGTTCTGTCCCAGATATGGTTCCATTCCCAGCGCCACACGCGCTTGCAGTTTCCCATCCCACCAGCCGTAGTTGAGGCGGCGGAGCGAGCCCCGAAAGATCACACGGTCGAACCCGGAAAGCGTTCGATCCGGTCCTGGTATTTGGCGATAAACTCTTGCATAGGCGTCCGCCTCGTTTCGGTTGAACTGGATATTCACCGACACGGTACTACAACGGAGGACGCCGTTTTTCGGAGACCACCAGGGAGCGAGCGGTGAAGGACTTTCGACAATTGAAAGTGTGGGAGAAAGCTCACCAACTCACCCTGGAGGTGTATCGGGCGACCGCCAGCTTTCCCCGCGAAGAAACCTACGGTCTGACTAGCCAGATCCGCCGCGCCAGTGCGTCCATTGGCGCGAATCTAGCCGAGGGCTGCGCGAGGAATGGTGACACGGAGCTCGCTCGTTTCTGCTCCATCGCCCGCGGTTCCGCCAGCGAGTTGGAGTATCATCTGCTGCTCGCCAAAGACCTTCAGTTCCTTCCAGCAACGCTTCACGAAAAGCTCGCTGCGGATGCCGTCGAAATCAAACGGATGCTGACCGCCCTCATCCAAAAGCTGACCGCTGAAAGCTGAGAGCTGAAAGCTTGCGGCTTTGCCGCGCTGTGCCTCTGTGGTGAACTTACCCTACTAACTCCGCGATTGTCCGCAGTAACTCGCGTATGCTGCCCTTCACCACTATTTGAGAAACCATCTGTTCTTCGGGAGCGCCGTATAGCTCGTCGGGCCAGCCGGACAGCACAATCATCGGTAACAGACAGCCCGTCCGGCGGATATCGCGTATAAGTCCGAGGCCGTCAGCCGCCAGGGGAATGCGCAGGTCGACCACGATCAGGTCCGGCCGGCTCCGCTCCAGTTGCAGCAGCGCCTCGGAGGGCGACGCCGCCGTACCCACTTCGTAACCCAGGGCCTCGAGCAGCCTCCTTAGTACGGTGACTTGCTCGACATCGTCGTCGGCCACCAGGATGTGAGCCATCTACCTCAATAAGTCCTCAAGTTGTATCTTAGTATCGGTCTTCGAGTCGCGGTATTTCACAATCACTGGAGTGTACACCGAAATCCCCCAGTCCTTGCCCGGACCGCTGGTGATGGCGCGTGCGCCGGCAACGATGACCGCCTCTTCGGGGACGATCAGCGGGTCGTCGCCCTCGGCGCGGTGGACCGTGTGACGCACCAGGTCGTAGACCGGCGTGGAGCGATTCAGAATAGTGCCGGTGCCCAGCACGGCGCGGCGCTTCACCACGGTGCCTTCGTAAATGCCGCAGTTGCCGCCCACCAGGACCTCGTCTTCCACTACCACCGGCAT
>PLRZ01000254.1 GCA_003164075.1 Bryobacterales bacterium
GATACGCCACCGGCCAGCTTCGCCAGGCGCTCCTGCAGTTTCTCGCGATCGTAGTCCGAGGTTGTCTCTTCGATCTGGGCCCGGAGTTGCTTGATCCGTCCCGCGATATCCTTTTGCGATCCGCCGCCGTCGACAATGGTTGTGGTGTCCTTGTCCACCGTGACGCGTTTCGCGCGGCCGAGATCCTCCAGCGTGACGCTTTCCAGCTTGATGCCGGTCTCTTCCATGATGGCCTTGCCGCCAGTCAGGATGGAGATATCTTCCAGCATCGCCTTACGGCGGTCGCCAAAACCGGGGGCCTTCACGGCGCACGCATTGAGTGTTCCGCGCAGCTTATTGACTACCAGCGTGGCCAAAGCTTCGCCGTCTACTTCTTCCGCGATCAACAGCAGGGGCTTGCCTGCGCGCGCAATCTGCTCCAGAATGGGCAGCACGTCCTTCATGTTGCTGATCTTCTTATCGTGAATGAGAATGTAAGGATCCTCGAAGACGCACTCCATGCGTTCGGCGTCGGTCACCAGGTAGGGTGAGAGGTAGCCGCGGTCGAATTGCATGCCGTCCACAGTCTGCAGCTCGGTGGTCATGGTTTTGGATTCCTCCACCGTGATCACGCCATCCTTGCCGACCTTCTTCATGGCCTCGGCAATGATGTTGCCTATGGTAGGGTCGCTGTTGGCGGAGATGCTGGCAACCTGGGCGATCATATCGCCGGAGACAGGCTTGGAGAGCTTCTTGACTTCCTCGACGGCCACTTCCACGGCCCTGTCGATGCCGCGTTTGACGGCCATGGGGTTGGCCCCCGCGGTGACCGCTTTGACGCCTTCCCGGTAAATTGCCTGGGCCAGAATCGTGGCCGTGGTAGTCCCGTCGCCGGCGACATCGGAGGTCTTCGACGCCACCTCGCGCACCATCTGGGCGCCCATGTTTTCGAGTGGATCCTTCAACTCGACCTCTTTGGCCACCGTAACGCCATCCTTAGTGATGGTCGGTCCGCCGTATTTTTTCTCCAGAACGACGTTGCGTCCACGAGGTCCGAGGGTCACTTTCACAGCGTCGGCGAGTTGGTTGACACCGCGAAGGATCGCCTGGCGGGATTGGTCGCTATAAGTAATCTGTTTTGCCATGGATGGTTTCCTTGTTGTCGATTTGAATTAGCCGGCCTTTTGGGTGGACTGGTGAGCCCCGTCCAGAATGCCGAGGACGTCGTCCTCGCGCATGATGATATACTCCGTGCCCACTACTTTCGTCTCGGTGCCGGAGTACTTCCCAAAGAGAACGCGGTCGCCGACTTTGACATCAAGGGCAACCAGGTTGCCATCCTCAAGCCTCTTGCCGTTGCCTACTGCCAGAACTTCACCCTCCTGGGGTTTCTCCTTGGCGGAATCGGGGATGAAGATGCCGTTGTGCATGGCTTCCTGTTCTTCAATCCGCTTCACCACGATGCGGTCGTATAAGGGTCGAATATTCACGTTTCCATCCTCCATTTGAGTTGCCATTCGGGAGCACTTGCGCGGATCGAAGCCGCGTCAGTTCACAACCGTTGAGACCGCGATCGGGGAGTGGGCGAGCCATGCCACCGGGTGGTTCCGGACGCTGCCATTCCGCTCCTTGATTTCAGCCCAGTTGACGTCTTTCCCAAGGCGGACAAACACCCCCAGGGTGCCCTGGTACGAACCCTGGGCGAGTACAACTTCGTCGCCTTCACGAAATACAGCGCCATCCGTTCCATTGTTTATCATGTTCGTAACCTCCTTCATTCGGTAGTTTTCCACTTACTGCGCTCACCTTCACTCAAAACGCTGCGAGGGGCCCGCCCCATCGCGAGCTTCAAACACTGCACCGGCCTGAATCACGCCGTCGCGGGAGCCACCGGCAACGTGCCGGCGAGCCCCCGCGTGGCGTCGTCCTCCGATTACTTGGCTGCGATCGGCGTGCCGATCTCCGTGCCAATTATTTCGCCGGAGATCACTATTTCCACTCGCCGATTCTGCTGTCGTCCTTGTGCGGTGTCATTGGAAGCCACCGGCTGGGATTTCCCGAAGCCTTGCGTAGTGACCGACGACGGCGCCATTCCCGACTGTGTCAGGTAGTCGCGTACCGCCGATCCGCGTTGTTCGGAGAGACGCTGATTATAGTCGTCCCCACCCACGCTGTCGGTGTAACCTTCTACGTCCAGTTTCAGGCCGGGATGCCCGGAGACGATGCCGGCCACCTTGGCCAGTTTCTCGCGGGCCAGAGGCCGCAACGAATACTTGGCGGTGTCAAATAGGACATCCGACATGTTTACGACCAAACCGCGCGGTGTGTCGCGGGTCTGCAAAACGGCGTTGAACTGGCTCAGAAGTAGAGTCCGCAGCGCCACTTTTTCCTTGGCGGCGCGATCCAGATCGGCTTGGGCGCCGGCCAATTGCGCGTCGCTCTCGCGTTTCAGACGGTCGGCCTGGGCCTGTGAGGCGGCCGCCTGTGCTGCGTTGTCGCTCTTGAGCTTGTCCGCCGCGGCCTGTGAGGCGGCCACCTGTGCGTCGTTCTCGCGTTTCAGACGATCGGCCTCGGTCTGCGCAGCAGCCACCTGTGCTGCGTGGGCGCGATTGGCGCGTGCCGCTTCTTCCTGAGCGGCCTCCATCGTCGCGGCGTTCTCCTGCTTCACGCGATCCGCTTCGGACTGCGCGGCAAGCCGCGCCGTTTCCGCGTCGCGTGAAATACGAGCGGCGTCGTCGACTGCCGCGGCACGTTGGCCTTCGGCGAGTGCCTCGCGTTCCGCCGCGGCCTGGCGCTCGCTGGCCAGCGTCTCCTCACCCATCTTCTTTATGGTGATGATGCGGGCATCTTCGGCCATTTGGGCGGCTTCACGCGCCACCGTACCAATGGGCTTGCTTCCCGATTTACCAGTCAGATAGCCCTCGGCATTTTCCAGGTCTTGGACAGCCTTCTGGTAGGTCTCGGGAGCGTACTTTTCCGCTCCGGTCCAGCGTGCAATCCGGACGGCATTTCGGGCTTCGTAAAGCTCCAATGGCGTTTTCGAGTTCAGGCGGAGGGGCGTGATGTCGGACGGGTTCACGTTCAAGGTGTACTGGCCTCGCTGTAAGAGCTCGAACCTGGCGTCGACCTGTTCAATGGTTCCGACAGTATCCGGCCTGACGAAGTTTTCCATGACCACGACGTCGCTGGGTTGGGTCACCGCGAAATAAGGTTCGGCGGTGACGATCAAACCAAAGGACTGCAAGTCCGTGGTGGCATCCAGCCTGGTCTTGTCGCCGTTCAAGAGCACTTCGCCAATGTTGGTGGCGCGACCCTCCGGGGTGATGGCCCACATCACATAAGTCAGGTATTCGGGACCGAACTTAGTGGCCGGTTGTAGTTTCTCCATGCGCGCGTCGATCCTGATCACGCCTTGTCTGCTCTCCACGGTGGCTTCGCCGCGCGCCGCGGGCAGAAGTACGGTTCCGAGAAAATCGATCTTGGTGGGCCCGCTTCGGTGGTTGTAATTGATTGCCTTCATGATTCGGGCTACCACGGTAACCCGATAGATAGGCATCGAGCCGCCCGCCATGCGGGCAGCATTGCCGGTGTCCTGCTGCACCGGACTCGGAGCTTGCGACGGCTGTGCCGCTGCCAGCCCACATACCGCCAGGAACGTTACAATGTGTTTCATTTTATCCTTATTGTTGGTTTTCGGCTAGCGCTCTCGCCATGAATACCTGTTCAGGAGAGTCATCAGAGGAGCGGCTGACTCGGGGGCAAGGGTGCCATTGCTCACGATGTCCCGGTTGTCTAGTTTCGCGCCATAGAGAGCGGCATTGTCGTCCAAATCCTCGCGCAGAGTGGCGCCTTCCAGGGCAACGCCCGCAAACAGACCTTGCGACCGCGACCAGGAAAGGATCTCCGCGTGCATTTGTGCGTCCGTCTGAGCGGTTGCCGTTCGTCCCACCGGGCCGGCGGCCACCGAAACCTCGGCGCCTAAAGTGAACTTACTCTGAAGCAGCTTGTCCGCTCCGCGTTCCGACTTAACCAGCATAATCAGGTCGGTTTCGGAGGCGCCGATCTGAAAGCCGATGCTTCCGCCTTCGATGCGAACAGCGGCGGGCGCCGACCATCCATGGCCACTCCCGGCACGGCAACTGAGAAATCCTTTGCCGTACTTGGCGCCGACGATAAAAGCTCCGGTTTTGACACTTGGCACAATGACGATGCAGTATGCCTTTTCCAGCAGATCCTGCGGGATACCTTTGTCGGGCGCTGCCATTATTTCCTGGAAGACGGACGTAGCCTCACCCAATCGATGGGCAGGTTCGTTGTCGATAGCCAGCAAGGACGTTGTGAGGGCCAAACCGGCCACGATTGCTAATTTCATGTCTTTTGACTCTCCTGTCGCAGGTATTCGCCGCAACTGCCTTGCTAGTGCACTGCTGGCACCATCTTTACGCATCCGCCGCGGGGCGGCGCCGGAAGCGTGCATGCAAAGGGGTTGTCGGGAAATACCGGCGCGCGCACAAGATAACGGGGCGGACCGCAGAGGCTCGGAAGCTAATCCAGGTGCAGGTTCTGTCATGTAAAGTGCAGGGTTTGCAGTGCGGAGTTCCGCTCAGATTACTTCGAACGTGTAGTTATGCGCGGCGGCGTTTACTTCCCGGACGGCGTGTCGTCCGCCAAAGTAGACCGGTCTTAGTCGTTCCCAGCAGCCGAGACGAAACCGCTTTCATAAAGGACTTTGCGTAACAGATCGAGATGCAGGCGGATACCTTGCCGGGAGTAAGTTACGCAGCCCTGTTTCCGGAATCGATTCATATTGTGGGTGACGATTTCGCGCGAAGTACCGATATACCGCGACAACATTTCGTGAGTCAGCGGCATCATCCACACGGATCCGCCTTGCTCCTGGACCCCGAACCGCTCGGAGAAGCGGATGAGGGAGCGGGCGAGCCGCCGTTCGACGCTGTCAACCGCAAAGCTCTGGATCCGGCGAGTATACTCGGCGTTGCGCTTGGCGAGAATCTGCAGCAACGCTACGGCAAGGCGGGGCCGTTTTGTGACAAGGTCTTCCATCTCGGACACGGTCCAATTCATCAACTCGGCCTTTTCGATGGCGCTGGCGCGTTCGGAGGGACACTGAACTTCGAGGAAGGCCGACTCGCCGAACAATTCGTCGGTCCGGACGATATCGAGCAAGACGTCTGCGCCGTTTTCGGCCCTGTGGGAAATCCCCACCGCGCCGTTGACCACCAGATAGATACTTCTGGGATGCCTGTCCAAATCGTAAATCATCTGGCCCTTGTCGTACGCCGTGGTCTTGGAGGCTGGTAAATGCGCCAATACGTCTTCGTAGTGCGTTTGTGTCTCTATCGATGTAGTGCTGCCTGCCATTGTCTGCTCCTTTAGAAATCGTCGGGAAACGTAACGGTTCAAACGCTGGATGGTATTCCCAGGACCGGGTTACGCAGCATTGACGAGAGTCTCGCTATCGTCACCCGCCTCCCGGCCATCGCGATCGGCGGCTTCCTGGCACTGGATACACCGCGATGCCCATGGCACGGCGGCGAGGCGTTTTGGGCTGATCTCCGATTCGCAGTCAATGCAGGTCCCGAAACTGCCGTCGCCGATCCGTCGCAGAGCGCCCTTCACCTGGCGCAGAAGAGTAGACTCGCGGTCTACATTTCGGATCGCCAGATCTCGTTCCGAAGCATACTGAATCTCGTCCATCTGGTCGGCACTCTTCTCGATGGTAATGCCATCCCGCTTTCGCAATACCTGAACCAGTTCGGCCATTTTTCGGCCCAGGATCTCCTGGATCCCGCCAGACTCGACGACTGTCGCCTTCATAGTGTTCCCCCCGGCCACAGCGGCCGCCAACCGTCCCTAGCACGACATGGGCCAGTAGCTAAGGGGCCATTTGGAGGCTGAAACCACTGAGAGTGAGGCGCTCCACTCAAGAGGCAAATGCAACTTCTGCACCTGAAATGCGAATACTGCCGACCGGCAAGCCGCCAAACTCCAAAGCGGTCCAACGGCTTGTCACCCCGGGGCATGAAATGCGCGGCCCGGAGCATTTGGCCGGGCTCGTGCAGAAGGCAGGTAGATAGACATTGGCGGTCCAGTACGGAGAAAAGGCTATGGAATGGGATCAAATCGAAAGCCAGTGGAGAGAGTTCGCAGGTTCTGCACGGGCGCATCCAGAAGCGGTACGGAATCGCCAGAGAGGAAGCCGAGAGGCAAATTGACGAGTGGTCCAATGCGTTGCTGGACATTGTCGAAGCAGCGGAAACCCGTTGATATGCCGAAAACGCGAGGTGCCCTGGAAAGCAGCGGAGTCTCCTGGAGGAAAGCCGTGACACAACATGAGGCGCTTCGCCGCCTCTGGAAACCCCGGTGCCCGGCGGTCCTGGGGCTGTTGCTGTTATTCGCGGCCCCAGCCGCCTATCCGTATTCCGTTCTCACTCACGAAGCCATCGTCGATTCCACCTGGGACAGTGCCATCCGACCGCTACTGCTCCGGCGATTCCCGGCCGCCACGCCGGAAGAGTTGACGCAAGCACACGCATACGCATATGGAGGGTGCATTATCCAGGATCTGGGATATTATCCGTTCGGCAGTAAGTTCTTCAGCAATTTGACCCACTATGTCCGGAGCGGCGATTTTGTCCTCAATTTGATTCGCGAATCGCAAGACCTGAATGAGTTTGCTTTCGCCCTGGGAGCATTGTCGCACTATGCCGCCGATAATGAGGGTCATCCGCTGGCCGTGAACCTCGCGGTTCCTCTACTCTACCCGAAGCTTGGCCGGAAGTTCGGAAAACTGGTGACCTACGGCGACGATCCGCATACCCATGCCAAAACGGAGTTCGCGTTCGACGTCTTCCAGGCTGCCAGGGGCCACTACGCCTCGGCTGCCTACAAAAGCTTTATCGGATTTGAAGTCGCCAAACCCGTCCTCCAGCGGGCGTTCGAAGATACTTACGGAATGAGGCTGGAAAAGGTATTTCTGGATGTCGATCTTGCCATTGGATCGTATCGCCGCGCGGTCGGCTCGATTCTTCCGGCGATTACCCGGGTTGCCTGGCAGATCAAGAAGCAGGAAATCCGGAGAGACGCTCCCAGCGTTACCCGCAAGGACTTTCTCTACAACTTATCCCGTTCCAGCTACCGGAAGAACTGGGGCTCTACCTATCGGCGGCCGGGCATCCGGTCGAAACTCCTGGCATCCCTGTTGCGCTTCGCGCCAAAGGTGGGCCCTTTGCGGCCGCTGGCATTTGCGAAGCTCACGCCGGAGACCGAAAAGATGTACATGGCCAGCTTCAATTCGACGATCGACCGTTATCGCGAGCTGCTTGCCGAACAGAGCGCCGATCGTCTGATGCTGCCGAATGACAATCTTGACGTGGGGGCGTTCACCGCGGCGGGGAAGTATAAGTTGATGGACACTGCTTACTCGCAACTGCTTCATAAACTGCAGGGCCATTACACAGAGATACCCGGGGAACTCCGTAGCGATGTTCTCGCTTTTTACCGCGACCCCGGCGCTTTCAATGCGACCAAGGCAAACGCCGGTCAATGGGCCAGGGCGCTCCGGGAACTCGATCAATTGCAGTCTGTCGACCAGGACCTGCGTGCCGCGGTTGTTGCGACGGAACACAGCCCGAATTAGGAGGCCAACTAACGCTCCCTTACGGGGTGCCCTCTGGGCCCGGCTCTGAACGCGCATCGGAGCCGGGCGCAGAGGGCGCCCCGTAAGGGAGCGTTAGGCAAGTTTATTTCTTAACAGCTCCTAACGCCAGTGCCCCTCCACCATGACATAGCCGCCCCGCTGGTGAACCCAGCGGTGGGCAACCCAGTGGGCACCCGGCCGTGGAGGCTGTTCCCACCTTCCCGGAGCCCAGCCGTAGGCGTTGCCATCCCAACGCTGGTACCCCGAAATCCACACATGGGTACGGCTGGGTGGCGGCCCCCGCTTCTCGACTACGATACGGGGCGGCGCGATGCGAACCACAACATCGGCCGCCGCGGCGCTGAAAACCATCGCACCTGCGAAAACCAATCCGATCAATCGCTTTGAAATCATAGTAATTGTCTCCGTCTCAAGTTACACAAGGCCGCGAGCCAATCCGGCGGCACGTGTGCCGCCTAGGTCACCTCGCTATGAGCGTGGATAGTGCACGTGGGTGGCCGCGCGCACACCTTTAGGAATCGCGCAAGAATAACTTCGCATTACGCGTCGTGGCGCAGATTATCAGTCCGGATAGCGCCGAGACGTCGCCCCGCAAGTGTTGCCGGGCGCTCGAACTCAAACGCCGCTCGCTGACGAGCGTGTTGGAGCGTGGGGCAGCGGGCTTGGTTCAGCGCAAGCGGGCAGGCGAGCACCGCCTGCCCCACCTGTGGGCCTGTCACAATTCCCCCGCCGGACTACCGTTCCGGCGAAACGAGCGTGCAAAAGCATACGAACGATATTGGCCGGGAAAGGACACCAAGGCTAAAGCGCTGCCCCACATCTCGTAACGCTGTAGTATTAAGTTAGAACACCATGAATAAAAGACTAGAAAAGAAGCACAAACGCCAAGTCTCGCGCGCCAAGCTGCGAGTCAAAGTGTCGGAGCCGGACCTGAGAACACCGGAACAGGTGAGTGAGGCCCGCGAGGTGAGCCGTAGCGTGGCCGGCCGGCGTGACGCCCTCCGCGAACCATATGCCACGCCGTCCATCCGGAATCACTCGAGTTCAGCCGCTGACGTTACGGCGAAAGCCGACTCGAGATGACGATTCGCTCCACAGTGGGGCTGTTTTCTCCATGCTGTCCCCACTGCAAGTCGATCGATTATAGAGTTGTCAGCGCTCGAAACGGCATCGAAAGAGCCATCCATTGGCTGCTTCAATCCTATCGGTGCGGCCTTTGTGGCCATCACTTCTTCCTGTCCCGATGGCAAACCGCCGTCCGGGAAGTTTGACCGGCCGCGTCCTACGGGCCGACGTAGGAGCGCAGTAATTCAGCTACGTGGAGCTTCCTGCAATTGATGGCACGCTGCAGAGGTGTGTCGCCACGGCGGTCCACCGCATCAATGGTAGCGCCACAGTCCAACAGAGCCTTCGCGACCACGGCGTTGCCGCGGCGGGCCGCCATGTGGAGCGGAGTACACCGTGTCACGCCGTCACGCGCGTCCACCCTGGCGCCGGCGCGAACCAGCGCATGGACTATGTCCGCGGATTCCGCGCCTGCGCACTCGTTTCCCTGGCAATACAGGGCCGTGTGGTCGCCGCCATCGAGGCCGTTGGGGTCCGCGCCAAGGCTGAGAAGCAACTCCACCGTGGCTAAACTGCCTGCGCCCGCCGCGGCATGCAACAAGCTCCGGCCGCCGTACCGCTGGTGGACCAGTGAAGGGTCGCAAACCAGTTGTTCGTGCGTGTAAGTCAGCAGCGCGCTGTTCCCGTCGCCGATCATAAGCGCCAGCAAGCCGGGCAAAACGCCTCGGTCGCAATCCCTGGCCAACTGGATGGCGCCGTCCGCATCGCCCACCCGTATCGCCGCCACCGTTTGGTCCAGGGCTCGCTGCGCTTTCCAGCGCTGGGCCAGTTCCCGGCTCATTTCGGCGGTAACCGGCTCCACGCCGATCGCAAAGGCGGACGCGCGATTGAAGAAGTTCTTCAGGTTGCTGCGAGCCGGCTCCTCGATTCCGGCATCTTTAAGAGCTTCGCCCATGTGGCGCAACCAGGCATCCCGGTGCTGCCGCTCGATCCGGAAGCGCTGGTGCGATTCGTGCAGGCTCAACCAGTGCCGGCGTTGCGATTGCTCGCTCGGGCCGCCCAGGAACTGCACCAAAAAAGCGGCGAACTCCTCAATGGCGCACTGCAAGCTCTTTCCGGGAAAGAGCGGACGCAGCAGGGCATCGCGTTCCACGCGCGCGTAGAGTGCCTTCGACAGTTTGCGGCACGTGCGCGCGCCGCCGATTTCTTCAAAGAGGCGCGGGTCCGGGCTCAACGCAAGCGAACCCCCAGCGGACGGCCTTCGAAGACAGCGTGTTTTGAGAGCACACTCGATTTCAACACAATGAGAGCCAAATGGTCCACACGCACCCAACTGGCCGCTACTTCCGCCGGAACTCCAACAATTCCACGGGAGCGCCATCGGCGAGAATCATCGCGACGGTCACGCCTTCCGAAGGACTGTTCGGTTCAATCAGAATCTCCCGTCCTACGAGTGCCGCCGCCAGGTCGTCAACTTCAAAGGCTACGTGGGGTACGGTTTTGACCACTTCGGGAAAAGCCGCATCGGCGTCGAAGCGCATCCATTGAACGCCATAGGGGCTGGATTCAAACCCCGAAGCGTACACTTTCAATTCCGGCAAATGTAGCTCGCCCGGGTGCTCCGTCGCACTCGGAATGCCCAGGTGATGGTATCGCCAACCATTTTCCGCCACCGCCGGCGGTGGCTCGTGATCCTGCCGCGTTCTCACTCTACGAAAGTAGCATGTCGCACTCGCGGCGGCATACCATGATTCTGTGCTGGCATTATGCTGAAGAATCGCTTTGTGGTGGACCGTCTCGCCGTGTCCATATACCCTGACCGCCGCGAGGCTGGCGTGGCGAGCGCCGCCGAGGCGTCCGCCATTATCCGCGCCGCCATCGCGAAAGATAACCGCGCCGCCGTGGTCTTTGCCGCCGCGCCTTCGCAGAATGAATTCCTGGCGCAGTTGCGCGCCGATTCTTCCATCGACTGGCGGCGCGTCACGGCTTTCCACCTGGACGAATACGCCGACATCCCCGCCGCCCATCCCGCCTCATTCCGCCGCTTTCTGCGCGAGCGGCTGATGGACCATGTGCCGCTGGCCGCGTTCCACCAGTTGGCGGGCGACGCTCCGGATCTCGATGCCGAGGCTGATCGCTACCAGCGCCTCCTGGCGGAGCAGCCGCCGGTGCTGGTCGCGCTGGGCATCGGCGAGAATGGCCATCTGGCATTCATCGATCCGGGAGAATGCGATTTCCACGACCCTCGCGACGTTCGCATCGTCAATCTGGACGATGCCTGCCGGCGGCAACAGGTTCATGACGGCTCGTTCGAATGCGTGGAAGACGTGCCGCGCCGCGCCTTATCGCTCACCCTTCCGTTCTTCCTGCGGACGCCGCATGCCGTGGCGACCGTGCACGGGACCGCCAAAGCCCCCGCCGTGCGCGATACGCTGGAAGGCCCGATTGACCCGCGCTGTCCCGCATCCATCCTGCGCCGGCATGCCGGTGCGGCCCTCTTCCTGGACCGGGATTCGGCCGCGCTCCTCCCGCGCGACCGCGACTGAGCCAGCCCGATGCGGGATTTCTTTCTTCGCGGATCGGTCGCGCTCGGCATCGCCACGGCAGTGGTCACGGAACTCTTGAGCCCGTTCCATCTGCTGCGGCGCGGACCCGTCATCGCCGCCTGGCTCCTGATTCTGGCGCTCGCGGCGTTGGTAAGGAGCCGCGATGCACTCAGACCCAACCGCTTGCTTACGCGCGCGGCTCGGCATGCGCATTTTGACGGAGCCGGGCCCAGAGGGCACCCCGTGAGGGAGCGATTGCGCACGTTCGAGACATTTGGTCAGCTTATTGTTTCGCGGCCCCTGATTCGTCCCAAGCTGCCGCGGATGGTTGTCCGCCCTCTGGAAGCGATCCTCACGCTGGCCTGCGCGGCGATTGCAGCCACAGTTGCCGTCACGGCGTTTCTCAGTCCGCCGAACTCCGCGGACGCCATGGCGTACCACCTGCCGCGCGTCATCTATTGGGCGCAGGCCGGCAGTGTCGCGTTCTTCCCCACGCCCTACTTCAACCAAATCAGCCTCCAACCTCTGGCGGAGTACTTCGCCCTGCACACCTACCTGCTCTCCGGCGGCGACCGTTTCGTCAACCTGCTCACCTGCGGCGCGTTTATCGGTTCCATAGTGGGAGTCTCCGCGCTTGCCGGAGCGCTCGGCGCGGGCTCCCGGGGACAAGCCTTCGCAGCGCTCTTTTGCGCCACGCTTCCCAACGGGATCCTGCAGGCCTCCGGCGCCAAGAATGAGTGGATGCTGGCCCTGTGGCTCATTTGCGCCGCTTATTTCGCCGCCCGCCGGAACGCCCCATTCGCCGGTATGTCGCTGGGCCTGGCGCTGGCCACGAAGGCGACCGCGTACCTGTTCGCGCCGCCGCTTCTCCTCGTCATCCTGCTGATTCGCCGCCCGCCCATTCGCGCGCGTTCTCTCGGGTGGATCGCGGCCGGCGTTCTGCTGGTGAACACTCCTCAATATGTGCGCAATCTGCGTCTCAGCGGTTCTCCGATGGGATACGATTCCGCGCAGGGCGACGGCTTATTTCGCTGGCGTAATGAGCATCCCGGCTGGAAGTCGACGGTTTCGAATCTGATCCGCCACACCAGCGAACAACTGGGCGACCGGCGTCCGCGCTGGAACCAGGCGGTCTTCCGCACCGCCCTGGCGCTCCACCGGGCGCTGGGCATCGACCCCGACGACCGCGATACTACCTGGCCCTATGCCCAATTCACTCCGCCGCAGAATGCCAATCACGAAGCCGACGGCAACAACCGCTGGCACCTGCTGCTGCTCTCGATCGCCGCGCTCTTCGCCGTGGCCACGCGCAAGCGCCCCTGGATTCTCTATGGCGCCGGCCTGCTGGCGGCGTTTCTCCTGTACTGCTTCTATTTGAAGTGGCAGCCTTTCATGGTGCG
>PLRZ01000172.1:0-142 GCA_003164075.1 Bryobacterales bacterium
CGGCCACGGCGGCGATTCAGCGGGGAATTATTCATCTGCCGTGAAAGGGCGCGGGGCGGCAATTCGATGACGCCCAAGCAGGGATGACTCTGGTTTGCCAGTGCGCGACCTTCAGACCTCCTGACGCCGTGGAATTTGGGAT
>PLRZ01000172.1:270-2777 GCA_003164075.1 Bryobacterales bacterium
GAGTGTCTGCGCCACATCGCCACCGTGGACAATGTGAAGTTATTTTTGCGTGGTTCCTTATTTCGCGGTGCAGACCATTCCCGTGGCGGCGTCGATCACGATTTGAATGTCAGCCACGTTAACCGATCCATCTTTATTGAGATCGTCGCCCGCCGAGATCGCGCCCAGCGCCTCTTTGATAAGCTGCTGCACATCGGCCACATTGGCGACGTTATCCCCTGTGACGTCGCACGCGCCCGCCGGAGTCGTCCCTCCGGAACTCTGCGTCACCGCGATCTGCTGGCCCAGGATGGCGATGTGCGCCGTGCGGGAAGATCCGGACGTGTTCGCCGTAAAGGAAAAATTCAATACTCCGTTCGAGATGGTTCCGATCGTAAGCCAGCCCTGGTCGCTTGCCGGCGCGAAGACACCGGCGAGAGACACCGTGGAGGGAAGCACCGGCAGCAGCGAATCGTACCCGGCCGTAGCTGGTGCCGAGAGGCTGGCGGGACCGACAAAGGCGAAGGTGATTTCCTTGATCGCCTGGTTCATCGTATCGGCGATATAAACGTTGCCGGCTCCGTCCACCGCTACTCCCTCGGGGTTCTTCAGCCCCTGCGACAGTAGGGTGGTCATCGTCTGCGCCGGCGCGCTCCACATCTTGATTGCGCTCTCCGCGTAGTCCGCGATGTAGACATTGCCGGAGCCGTCCACCGCCACTCCATCAGGCCGGCTCAGCCCCGACGCCAGCGTGGACACCGTCTTCGCCGCGGGACTCCACTTCTTGAGCGCATGGTTGAACGTATCGGCAATGTACACGTTGCCATTGCCGTCCACCGCCACTCCGGCCGGGGCATCCAACCCCGACGGCGCCAGCGTGCTCACCGTCCTGGTCGACGCGCTCCACTCAAAGACCATCCCGTTGTAAAGATTGTCCACGATGTAGACGTTGCCCGAGCCGTCCACCGCCGTTCCCCAGGCGGCGCCCAGCCCCGACCCCACCAGGGTGCTCATCGTCGTCGACGCCGCGTTCCACTTCTTGAGTGCGCTGTCGTACTGATCCGCGATGTATACGTTGCCGGCGCCGTCCGCGGCCACTCCATAAAACTCATGCAACCCCGACGACGCCAGCGTGGTTACCTGCTGCGTCGATGGGCTCCATTCCTTGAGCTGCTCGTTGAACGTATCGGCGATGTAGACGTTGCCCGAGCCATCCACCGCTACGCCGCCAGGCGAATACAGCCCCGACGATACCAACGTGGTCAGCGGACTCGCCGCGATATAGTTGGTCCCCACCTGCGTGACCGTCAGCGCCAGACCGCTGTCAAGGGTGATGGTCCCCGTGCGCACCGCCGCATTCGGATTGGCGTCGAAGGTGAACTGGAGGACCGCCCCGCCGGTCCCACTCCCAGTGGTGACGTGCATCCAGGAGTTGGCCGTGGAAGCGGTCCACGGCGCGGTCGTGTCGATGGGCAGAAAATCGATCTGCGCCGCACCGCTGCCCGCCGCGCTCCCCACCGTGAGAGACGCGGCTCCGAGCGTTTCGAAGGCGACGTTGATTTTCCTGATTGCGTCGCCGGCGGCGGCATCCGCGATGTAGATATTGCCGGATTTGTCGAGCGCCACTCCGGCGGGTAGAGACAGCCCCGACGAGGCCAGCGTGGTCACCGTCTGCGTCGCGGCGGTCCACTTCTTGACCGCGGCGGTGTTGATATCCGCGAAATAGAGGTTACCGCAGCCGTCCACCGCCACTGCATAAGAATCGGCCACCCCTGACAGCAGCGTGGTTAATCCCTGCGTGGCGGCGGTCCACTTCTTGATGACAGCCAGGTTCAGGTCCGCGATGTAGAGATTGCCGGAACCGTCCACAGCCACCCCATATGGCGCATTCAAGCCCGACGACACCAGCGTGGCGACCTGCTGCGTGGCGGCGCTCCACACCTTGATCGACTTGTTCACGGTATCCGCGATGTAGACATTGCCGGCGGTGTCTACCGCTACTCCACGAGGATCGCTCAACCCCGACGACACCAATGTGGTCACCTGCTGCGTAGCGGCGGTCCACTTCTTGATCGCATTGTCGTAGCCATCCGCGATGTAGAGGTTGCCCGCGCCGTCCACCGCCACGGCCCAGGGATGCCACAGGCCCGATGAGATTAGAGTAGTTACCTGGTGCGTCCCCGCGCTCCACTCCTTGATCGTGCTGGCCGACCAATCCGCGATATAGACGTTACCGGAACTGTCCACCGCCACTCCGGTGGGGTAGGACATCCCAGACGATACCAGCGTGGTCACCGGACTCACAGCGGCGTAGTTTGTCCCCACCTGCGTGACCGCCAGATTCAACCCCGCGATGGTGAGGGCGCCATTGCGTGTCCCCGTGCCCGCAAAGGCGTCGAAAGTGAACGACACCAGCGCGGCGCCCGTGCCGCTTCCGCTGCCGGGGGAAATATGCAGAAAAGAAGTGTTGGCCGACGCGGTCCAGGCTCCCGTGGCCGTCAGAACCACCGAAGAGCTGCCCGCCGCGC
>PLRZ01000172.1:2817-3249 GCA_003164075.1 Bryobacterales bacterium
TCGAACAGGTATGAACGGCTTATTGCGCCCGGACCACGGGAGCATGAATTCGCATCGATCGTCCTTAAACCGGCATTCCAATTACGCACTTCCGGATCCGCGCTCACCGCGGTGCTGTCATCGCCCAGGTTAGTGGGATCTCATGGAGTGCAGCGGAAGAACGATGCAAAATGACTCACGGAAAAGAAGGGAGCTTTCAAAATCGAATTGCGGCGCCGTCCCCAACGCATGGGATTGGCTGGAACCGGGAGGGCGAGAACTCCTGATGTCGGCCGGGGATTTCGGATAGTTGGGGAAATTGACCTGAGCCATGACGTGGCGCGAACACTCGTGTCTGCGGCGCCGAGACTCTGGACTCCTGATCTCATGGAATTAGGCTGAGCCGGCGGGGGTGGGGCCAGGCTTCAGCCTTCCCCAGAGGGGGCCCCGGGC
>PLRZ01000263.1:0-1742 GCA_003164075.1 Bryobacterales bacterium
GTTCTTGATGTAGTCGGCGTGCCCCGGGCAATCCACGTGGGCATAATGCCGCTTGGCCGTCTCGTACTCGATGTGGGCCACCGCGATGGTGATTCCGCGGGCTTTTTCTTCCGGCGCGTTATCGATGGAATCGAAGCTCCGGAACTTGACCTTCGGGTTGTTCTTGCCCAGCACTTTGGTGATCGCCGCCGTCAGGGTGGTCTTGCCGTGATCGATGTGCCCGATCGTCCCGATATTTACGTGCGGCTTGCTGCGATCGAATTTTTCCTTTGCCATTTCTTTTTACCTGTCAGGATTGGAAACAGGACAACCAAGGAGGACCTGAATTGCGGAGGCCTTCCACAAAAATCTGGAGCCGTTGACCGGGTTTGAACCGGTGACCTCGTCCTTACCAAGGANNGGGGAGGATTCGAACCTCCGTAGCTCCAAGGAGCGACAGGTTTACAGCCTGTTGCCATTAACCGCTCGGCCACCCGTCCAAACCCTTAAAATTAAATACTTACAAGCAATTCTCGTCAATGTCCGCAGATTTTGCGTCTGCTTCTGTGGCTATCGCCCACGGGCACGCGCCAAGCGACTACGGACAATCCACGGCTGTCAACCTCCACAGCCATTAGGAAACTTAAGTATCGCGCATTGATGGGCGTGCGTGCAACTGCTTCGAGCAGCGCGAGACGCCGCGCGGTGGGTAGACGTGCTTTCGGCGATTCGCCTCACTGGCTTCAATGGCGGCCCAAAGAAAGCCACGGTGTAAGGCACGGCCCAAAGCTGACACCCGTGAAGTCTCCCCGAAATTGTCGCACAATGGACGTATGGTCACGCTGACGGCGCTGCGCTCCGATCGCCGAGAAGAGATCCTCCGTCTCGCCGAGCGGCGCGGTGCGCACAACCTGCGCGTGTTCGGTTCAGTGGCACGCGGCGAAGCCAAAGAGGGCAGCGATCTCGACCTGCTAGTGGAGTGGGGACCGAACCGAAGCTTGCTGGACCATGCCGGACTAGTTCAAGATCTCCAGGAATTACTTGGGATGAAGGTTCATGTTGGAACCGAAAAATCACTGCACTGGTACGTGCGCGACAGAATCCTGCGCGAGGCCACGCCATTGTGAAAGATGACCGGCTCTACCTGCATCACATGCTGGAGCGATGCCAACGGATCACCCGCTTTGCCCGGCCGGGAAGAGACGCCTTCATGGCATCCGACGAGTTGCAGGACGCTGTGATCCGCAACGTGGAAGTGATCGGCGAGGCGGCCAAGCGGGTCTCGGCTGACACACGAGGCCTCCTGGCCTCGCTGGACTGGAGAGCTATCTGCGGTATGCGCGACGTGCTGATCCACGACTATATCGGCGTGGACTTGGACGAGGTCTGGAACGTGGCCTCCTCCCGCATACCTGAGCTTCAGGCGGTTCTGGAGCAGTTTCTGGCCCCTGGGGAAGGCGCGAAATCCACCTAGGCAAGTTTATTTCTTAACAGCTCCTTGGCGCTCCTCAAAAAATCAGTTTCAACCCGAATTGAATCTGCCGCGGCGCGGTGGCCAGGGTGGTAATCAATCCCGCCGACGCATTGACGGCCCCGCTCGAGAAGACCGTCGCGTTGGGTGTCCCCAGGTTGGGATGATTGAGGACATTGAAAAACTCCGCTCGAAACTCCACGCTGGCTCTTTCCGATACCACCGTGTTCTTGAATAACGAGAGGTCCATATCGGCCAGGCCCGGACCACTGAATGTTCCCCGTCCCAAATT
>PLRZ01000263.1:1774-9445 GCA_003164075.1 Bryobacterales bacterium
CGTGACAATCCCGTTCAACTGCCAGCCGCCAACGATCTTGCTCCCCACCCCGCGAGCGTTCTTCATCCAATGCCTGCCGGGGCCGAACGGCAGCTCATAGCGGCCCGTGATGCTCGCCTGCGAGGCCGCATTCAGCGCGGAGGGGCCCCAGTCCCGTCGCAGATCGTTACGGTCCAGAATCATCTGCGACTGGTTCTGCGACTGCGCGCCGGTCAGTCCGGAGTTCATGTCCAGGTTCTTCGACCACGTGTAGCTGGCGCGAATCTGCAGGCCGCGATTCAAGCGATGCGCCACCTCGGTTTGGAGCGCGTTATAACTGCTGTTGCCCTCGGTGTACCAGAAAAAGCCCGCGCCCAGGTACGGATTGGGCCGCGTTCTCACGGGGATGTACTGCGCCCTCCGCCACATGGCTCTGGTTTGCGGCCGCGGCAGGAGCCCCGCCGGTCGTCACGCCGCCAGCCTGGCAGCCGGCCGCCGCACCGCACACCTGAGCCGGAATATCGTTCGGATCCACGCTCAGCAGGCCATGGTAGCCGAACGATCCCACGTACGCCACGCGAAGGACGGTGCTCGAATCGAGTTCCCGCTCTACGGAGAAGTTCCACTCCTCCACCGTGGGAGTTTTCGCATTGGCCTCGACCCCTTGCGGCGCATACGTGGTGCAGGGCGTGGGAACCCCCGGGCCGCAGGACGGTGGAACCGAAGCTCCGGGAACCACCGGCGTAATCGAGAATAGCGAGCCCGAAGAGGAAATCGACCCGTTGTAAGGGGGCAGGGAATTCAGCAGGAAGCTGAGGTCGTCAATCAGCGAATAATACGTTCCGAATCCCGTGCGGACCGCCATTTTGCCATTGCCGAACGGATCCCAAGCCAGGCCCACGCGGGCGCTGAACAGCTTGGTGGCGTTGTTCGCGGTGAAAGCGGAACTGCCCACGCGCGGAGCGGTTTCGAGCACGCCGTTGGCATCGGCGATGTAATTGGCGGCTCGTCCGAAAGCCTCGTTCCAACCGCTGGTGAATTCGTGCCGGATGCCCGCCCGGATGGTGAGATTGTGCCGCACCTTGATGGCATCTTCGAAATACCACGCTCCGAACAGGCTCCTCCATCCCAGTTCATTGGCTGTGGGAACCACCTGAAAACTGCTCACGGTTCCTTGCAGAAAGGTGGTCAGGCTGGTAAACGTGGCCTGCCCAAGCTGGCGCGAAGCGGCGTCTTCATTGTCCTGGACCCGCTGAAACCACACGCCGGCGCCGATCTGGTGGATTCCCCGCGAGATCTGCAGGTCGTCCATAAAGGTGAAGAGATTGCGGCGGTTCCAAACACCCGCGGCGTTGTTAGGACCGGCCGAGGTGATGCCGGTGAGTCCCGTGGTGGTGACGCCGCCGTTGACCACAATCCCGCCCGGCCCGGCGCCGGCGACAAAATCGAGGCTGGCCGGGAACTGCGCCAGCAGGGTGGAATCCAGATTGAATCCCGCGCGCGAAAATCCGGCGCGGACCGTGTTCAGCATGTGGGGCGAGAAGATATGCGTTTCCTGAAGACTCGCCACCTGCATGCGGAGCGCGCTCGACGACGCGAATAGCGGGTCGGCCAGCGGCGCCAGGCTGTCGCCATCGTCGATGGTGTAGGACGCCGAGAGCGAGTCGCTGTCGCGGATGGCGTAATCCAGCCGCAGAGTGCCGAAATCCTCGCGGATGGCCTGCTTGGGGGTGTTGTACGCGAACGCCGTACCGCTGGCCAAGCCGTTCACCGTTAACTCCGGGCCGTTGGGCTGCGGCCAGAATGAGAAGTAGGGCAGCATCGACTGATTCAGATTCGCCACCGGCACATATGTCCCTCCGGAGTTGGGGAACGATCCCAGGCGCACCTTGGCGTCCGGGACCACGCTGACGCTGCTCAGCGTTTCCACCTGCCGGAAACCCTCATAGTTGCCGAAAAGAAAGAGCCGGTTCTTCTTAAGCGGCCCTCCCAGCGCGCCTCCGAACTGGTTTTGGCGGAACGGAGGAACGAAGGACGTCTGGGCGAAAAGGCTGCGCGAATCGACGGCGCTATTGCGCAGAAACTCGAACAGCGAGCCATGCGGCAGGTTGGTTCCGGACTGGGTCACCACGCTGACCTGCGCTCCGGCTCTCTTCCCATACGCGGCGCCATAAGTGTCGGTCTGCACGTTGAACTCGCGGACGGCGTCGATCCCCAGCAGATAGCCGCTCACGCCGCCGGGGGTGATGGCAAGCTGGCTGGATCCGGTGTACTCGATGCCGTTGAGCAGCACCAGATTGTCGGCCGGCCGCCGCCCCGCCGCCGAAAACGTATTTCCATTGCTAGTGCTGGTATTGGCGCTTTTCAAACCGTAGTTGATCACGCCGGGATTGAGGGTCATCAGATTATCGAAGCTGCGCCCATTGAGCGGCAAGTCCTTCACTTCGCGCTCCCCCACCAGGCCCGCCACCGAGGACGTAGTGGTGTTGACCACGGAACTCTCTTCGGAGACGTTGACTTCCTGAGAGAGGTCGCCGATTTCGAGCCGCAGGTTGACCACTGCTTCCTGCCCCACCGCGAGGTTCACGCCCTTGCGGATCTGCGTCTTGAAGCCAGGCTTTTCGGCCCTCACCTGGTAGGGGCCAATTGGCAGGGAAAGGGCTCTGAAATCGCCCGAGTCATCGGAGACAACGGCTCGCGTGGCGCCGGTTTCCAGGTTCCTGACGGTTACGGCCACGCCCTTCATGCCGGCGCCGGATGGATCTTCGACTCTCCCCGAGATGGTGGCGGTCACCTGGGCGGCGGCTGGCGAAATCGTCAGGAGGGCAAGGAGCGCAAGGAGTGGTGACCGGTACACGCGAACATCGTATCATTCCCGGTTTGTGCGGTGCCTCCGCGGGGTGTCTATTGCTGCCTGATCGCTCCCTCACGGGGTGCCCTCTGGGCCCGGCTCGGAGCGAGGCTGCATGTTCGCCCTGTGTGTGCAACGGTGTCCTAAAAAAGCGCGCAAGAATAACTTCGCAGCAAAGCATCGTGGCGCAGACTCTCAGTCCAATGTCACTTACTTTGGCAGAGACCGAGTTCTGCATAATTCGTGGGGCAGCCAATCGTGGCTGCAGCCGGCTTTTAGCCGGCTCTTTCGGACCACGAGCACTCGTAGATGGCCCGAAAAGCCGCCTGGAAAGGCGGCTGCAGCCAGGATTGGCTGCCCCACAACAAATGCAGAATACCAGCCGCGAGGCAAAGTAAGTGACATTGGACTCTCAGCCCGGATAGCACCGGGACTCCGAACTCCCGATCTCGCCTGGGTCGAGCCGTTTCTTGCTCGGTGGGGCAGGCGGTGCTCGCCTGCCCGCTCGCGCTGAATTAGCGTAGGCCCGCTGCTCGAATAGGATCGAGCGAAGGCGAGCACCGCCTGCCCCACCTGCGGGCTCACTGCAAATTCCACGACATCAGGAGTTCTGACGGTCGCGAGCCTGGAAGAGGCGCCGCGGCCGTGGGGGGCGGGAACGACTTACTGGCCGGCAGGAGCAGTGGCGCCGCCGCCGGAGGCAGGGGCCTTGCCGGCGTCCAAATGATCCCAGTTCACGATGGCATTGAAGGCCAGGGAATAGGTGCCCTGAGTCTGCCAGCGCCAGAAGGGTCGGAGCGCGAACATCACGATGTGACCCTTGCCCAGCGGTGCATCGACCGCCAGGGCGCGATTATCGAGGGCTTCGCCGCCCGCCAGCGTGCCGGAAAGCAGCATGTCGTTGGGGTTGGTGGGGAAGCGCAGAATCACGCGGGCGGCGTCCACCGTGGCGCCACCCCGTCCGCCGCGTCCGCCGAAACCACCGGCAGCCGCGGCATCGGGGGCAGCCTCTGCGCCGCGTCCGCGTCCGCCGCGCCCGCCGCGTCCCCCACCGGCCGCCGGGGCGGCTACGGCGGTTGCGTCGGACGGCTCCAGGGGCGACACGTGGATGGGAATCGCGTTAGGCGTCACGTTCTGGCCGATGATCTCGCCGGTAGCGGTGACACGGGCCGACCCGCCGCGTCCGCCGCCGCCGCGCCCTCCGCTACCCCCGCCGCCGACATTGAACACCGGATCCTGACTGAAGTACACCGGCAGATCCTTGCCGTCGTAACCGTAGGCGATGGGGCTCTTCAGATCGGCGAAAACGCCGCGTAGAATGGAGCCGCGCGCGAACAGATCGGGGGGATGCTCCACGGTGATACCGGCGCCCAGGTCATACTCCGCCATCATGGAAGCGGTAGAGCCTTCGGTGATCAGCGTGCCCCCCTCCTGCACGAATTTGGAGAGTTCCATCAGGCCTTCAAAACCCATGCCGCCGCGGATATCGTCGGAGGAATCCAGGACCCCGAGATTGGGAGTAAGCTCGGACTTCTTGTAGGGGATGGGCACGTTGCCGCCGACTCCCGCCAGCATGGACTGCGAGGTGCCGCCGACGTGCGGGAAGATAATCACGTCGTACTTCTCCCGCAGTTTACCTTCGCGCAGGTTCTTATCGGCGAAGTAAGTGTAGGGGATCTTATAGTAATCCAGAGCGGCGCGCGTCCAGCCTTCGTCCTGCGTCCTGGACCAGGAGTGTACGTAGCCGATGCGCGGCGTGGTGAGTGCGTGGCTCTTCACCGGCGGTTCGGCCGGGACCGCCCAGGCGGAAAGGCCGAGTTCCTTCAGTTGCGGCTCCAGGCCGCGGTCGGCGTTCGGAACGATGAAAGCGCCGGCGCGGAATTTGTGGCCGGCAGCTTCGAAATCCTCCTCGGCGGCCATCATGCGGAGATCGCGATTGCGGAAACGAAAGGCGGTGAGATTGTTGTCGCCAGTGTGCTCCACCAGTAGCACGGAGCCGGTACCTTCGATGCCGCCCGCGGCTTGCGCTTCGCCTTCG
Organism: Bryobacterales bacterium; assembly: GCA_003164075.1. The sequence goes on from PLRZ01000263.1 coordinate 6,643, forward strand.
ATCATGGTCATGGGCCGCTGCAGCACCGACGCGTCGGTGAGCGGGACCAGCTTCACGTCGCGCATGTATTGCATCGTCCAACCGGTGTCGTCGTATGGATTGGGATTGCCCACGGGATAGTTCTGAATGCTGAAATACATGTCGGCCAGGGTGCGGTAGGGCTGGTCGCCGCGGACGATGTAGTCGCCCGCCGCCACATCCACGCTGCCGGCTTTGAAAGCGGCGTCGGCGCGCTGAATCTCCACGCCCTGGGTGCGGAGGTCGTTCACCATGTCGGCGGCGTCGGACTTACGCCGCTGTCCGGCGGGGATCAGCCACGCGTACGTGGGGCCGTTCCTGCCCTTGTCGATGGCCCGCTTATTTTTCAGATAGTAGTTTTCCAGGTAGAGCTCTTTGCTCTTGGCCACCTGATTCATGGCGATCAACAGCGCCGATTCCTGAATGTTGGTATTGTTGCGCGGACCCCACGCAATGGAGGGCAGCGGAGGATTGGGCCGGTACCATTCCCGGCTGGTGGTGGTGGCGGGCAGAGTGAGGTTCGGATTGACGTCCGGGCCGTAGCTCTGCACTTCATAGAAGCGGCCGAAGGAGTTGTGGGTCAGCGCGATCCAGAAAAGGTAGTTGGGGACCCAGCCATCGTAATAACCGTAGGTAAACACGCCGGGCACGCCGCGTTTGGCCATTTCCATGACTTCGGTTTCGCCCAGCAGCCACCACTCGTCGATCGCGATGGGGTCGAGGGAAGTGTTGTACGGGCCGGTGCCGGTGGAAACGTAGAGGTACGACTGCGCTTCGTGCAGGTCATGCACCACGGTGGGATGCCAGTCCAGCATCGCCCTGGTGAAATTCTGCGTGCACTTGAGGAACTGGCCCATGCCGTCGCGGTTGTTGTCGTGCTGCACGTACTTGCCCCAGTACATCATGAGGTTGTTGCGCGGCGCGCCGGTTTTCTTGCTGGCATAGTAAGCGTCCACCACTTTTTCGCGGCCATCCACCTCGATCACCGGAGTGATCATGACGATGGAATTGTTGCGGATGGTCTGAATGAAGGGCGTTTCTTCCACGATGAGCCGGTAGGCCAGTTCGATGAGCATCTCGGGACCGCCGGTTTCGGGCGAGTGGATGCCGCTATTGGCGTAGTAGATGGGCTTGGCGGTATGGAAGAGATCCTTGGCCTGGGCCTCGGTGATTTTGCGCGGGTCGCCGAGCTGAGCCAGCATGTCTTTGTACTTGTCGAGGGATGCGATGGTGGCTTCGTCGGCGATGGCCAGGATCACCTGGTCGCGGCCTTCCTCGGTTGTGCCGATGGACCAGAATTTGGCGCGTTTGGAGGCTTTCGCGAGGGCTTCGTAATAGCGGTTGATGTCCTTGGCATAGGTGAGTTCGCCCGGCGTTCCGGGAATTCGCCCGAAGAATTTCAGCGGAGAGGGGACGGTATCCGAGGCTGGCATGTGGTCCACCAGTTCGGTGGAGATGCGCGGGTCCTGCAGATATTGCTTGATGAGTTCGGTGTACTCCTCGTCGATTTTCTGCGGTTCGGCGGGCGTGGTGGCGGCCGCCGGGGTGGTATTCGGCTTGGCCTTCCTGGTCTGAGCGACCATGGTTCCGGAAATCAGGGACAGCGCCAGCAGAGTTCGACTGACGGTATTCACGCGGCATCTCATTGACTGGGTCCTTTCAGGGGATTTAAGAGTGATATCGCTTTCCAGGGTCGCGTGTCAACCTCGGATTTGCTAGACTCACGGCTGAAAAGGAGTTTTTGTGGTGCGCGGACTTCTTCTTTTGGTTTTGGCCGGGGCGGTGGCTTTCGGCGCCGAGGATGAGTGGGCCAAGGTGAAAGCCCTCAAGACGGGCGCCGAGATCCGCGTGTTCAAGAAAGGCTCGATGCAGCCTGTAATGGCACAGATGGATGAGCTCACCGATGAGAACCTGGTCGTTCTGGTGAAGAAGACGCAGACGGCCATTCCGAAGGACCAGATCGACCGCATCGACGCGCGGCCCACCGGCGGCAGCCGCGTGACGAAAGAGACGGCCACGAAGGAGGCGCCGCCCGACCCCAGAACGGCAGCGGGCCCGGAGGCGCCGGGCTCTTCGACTTCCACCAACGTCAGTATCGGGTCGAAGCCGGACTTTGAGACCGTGTACCGGCGGCCCATCGGAGCACCGAAGAAGTAGCGGAATTTGTGGTGAGGCCGCAGGTGGGGCAGGCGGTGCTCGCCTGCCCTCGATTAGCCGGGCAGGCGGCACCGCCGGCGGCACCTCAGACGCTTTCGGCATGGAGCGGCGAATGGATTTGCCCCGCCATGCGGGAATTGCAGCGCGACGTCTCTGAACGACCGCTCCCTCGCGGTGTGCCCTCTGGGCCCGGCTCTGTAAACACCTACAAACACTGAAACGCCGTTCTGAGCCGCGCGCGCAAGCAAGCGGTTATTGGCCAAAATCCCGAAACTGTTTAAGCATCCGCGACATCCGGAGTGCGAGCGCTACTGCGACCACGGCGGTACGATGCCGTTCATGCGCGAGTAAGCGATGGCTTGGCCCAGGTGCTCGGCCATGTGTGTTTCCAGGTCGATCAGCACGCGGTTGGCAGTGGCCGGCGTCCCGAAGAAGTCCACGCTGCGGGTGAGCGTGGCGGGGCGGGCGCGGTCGAGGGCCTCATGGATCGCGGCGAAGCTATCGGCCAGGACTTCCAGCACTTTGTCTTTCGTCGCCGGCGCCTCTTCGTTCCTGTCCTGTTCCTCTATCTGCTTCTTCAGGGCGTCACCATCGGGAGAATTCAGGGCGATATTCAGCAGCAACCGGT
>PLRZ01000023.1 GCA_003164075.1 Bryobacterales bacterium
GCTCGCGGTTGGATTTCTGATTGCAGGCATTCACCAGCGCGTTGGTGGAGAGCGGGTAATAATCCGGGGTGGTGATCTCTTTCTCAAGCAGCGCGCCGAGCACGCGTGTTTCCGTGGCGTCCAGTTGCCAGTCCATAGTTTCCAGTTTACGTGTTACGATGTCGGCAGATGTCGCCCGCACATCGTCCCCCTTGGTCCCATCTGCTGCTGGCCGGATTTCTGGTCGCGATCTTCGTGCTGCAGAGCTTCTCGGCGAGCCTCCAAAAGAGTCCGGTCTTCGACGAGCCGCCGCATATCGCCTCCGGCCTCTCCTACCTGGAGACGCGCGTGTTTCACGCCAACCTGCAGCACCCGCCGCTGCTCAAAGAAATGAGCGCGCTGTTCCTCTCGATGGCGGGCATCCACTGGCCCAAGGATCCCCTGGCCGACGCCGTCATTCAGGGCGGACCCGCGGGCGAGAAAGTGGAATGGCCCGTGGGCAACAATATCATTCACGAGGGCGGGGCGGATCGCGTGATGTTGTGGGCCAGGCTGCCGTTTATTCTGCTGGCGGCGCTCCTGGGATGGCTGATTTACTGGTGGGGGCGCGAATTGGTGGGCTCGGCCGCGGCCCTGGGCGCGCTGTTCCTCTACGCGCTCGATCCGACGATTGTGGCGCACTCCGGTCTGGTTACTACCGACGTCGGCGTCACGGCTCTGACGGTGTTGTTTCTGTTCGCCCTGTGGCGCTATGTGGAGCACCCCAACCGGCGGCGGCTGGTGCTGTGCGGGCTGGCGCTGGGCGCGGTATTGGGGGCCAAGTTTTCGGCGGTCTTCCTGTTGCCGATCGGGGCGATTCTGCTGGCCTCCGCGGTCCTCTGGCCCATGACGCCGGTTGCCGAAGCGGCCGCGCAACCCGAGAAGCGGTTCGCCAGGGTTGGGCCCAACAGCCCGTGTCCGTGCGGCAGCGGAAGGAAATACAAGAAATGCCACGGCGCCCCCGCATCGGCGGAACAGGCGGTTGGCGCCAACCCGCGGCAGCGTCAACTCATGAAGGCCGCCGGAGCGTTTCTGGCGATGTGCCTGGTGGCTGCAGTGGCGATCGAAGCGCTCTACTTCTTCAACAGCGATCCGTTTCTGTACGTGACCGGCCTGAAGAAAGTGAACGTCGACCACCTGGCCGGTTATCGGGCCTATCTGCATGGCGATCTTGCCCAACACTTTGACAGCTATTTCGCGGCGGCCTATCTGCTGAAGGAACCGCTCGCCACCGTCTTACTATCGGTCGCCGGGTTGGCGATCCTGCTGCGGAGCAAGTCCACGCCGGTTTTGACCAAACTGTTTCTGCTGCTGACGCCGGCGGTGTTCTTTCTGGCGACCACGTTTCTGGCCGACGACATGGGGTTCCGCTACATGATCCCCACACTGCCATTCGCCTTTCTGTGGGGCGGGCTGGCGTTGGCCAAGCTCTTCGAAAAAAGCCTCGTGTGGGGCCGATATGCCGCCGCGGTCCTGTGCCTGTGGCTGGTAGTGGAGGCCGCGGGGATCTACCCCGACCACCTGTCCTACTTTAACGAGTCGGCCTGTCTGTTGGAATCTCCCAGCCGGATCGGATGGGATGGCGGTACGCGCTGCGGCCCCTTGTGGCTGGACGACAGCAACGTCGACTGGGGACAGGGCCTCAAACAACTGCGCGCGTGGCTGAATCTCCACGGCAACGGCCGGACGGTTCGCCTGGCGTACTTCGGCTCCTACCCTCCGGAAGGCTATGGACTGCGGTTTCAGAAGCTGGACCCCGGCGAACTGTTTTCGGAACCGGCGCCGGGTTTGTACGCCATCAGCGCGCAAATGGTGGCGCGCATCCCATCAATGGGTGCGGCCGTGGCGCCCGGCGCGGGTTCGTGGTTGCGGCGCATGGCGCCGATGGCGATTGTGGGCCACGCCTTCTACATCTACGACGTGCGGTAGGGGCAGGCGGCGCGCGCCTGGCGCAGACACTCCTGTCCGGATAGCGCCGAGGCTCTCGACCTCGCCTTGGGATTTCGGGCCGCCGGCTTCGAAGGCAGCCACAGCCGGTCAAGAAGGCGGTGTTCTAACTTCCTCTCCGGTGTTTTCAATATGTTCCGGGAGCGTAGGTCGAGCAAACTCGCAGTTCCGCCGAGCACCCGATCCCGCCGTGATCGCCGCCAGCGCGGCCCAAGTCCACCACTTCACTCGATGTATGTTCAGAACTCCTGATGTCGCCCCGCAATTTCAGCCCGGTGGGGAAAATGGGCTGAGCCATTCCTTTCGATGTCGAGAGCTTCGCGGGCGGGCAGGCGAGCACCGCCTGCCCCACCTGTGGGCTCACTGCAAATTCCACGACATCAGGAGTTCTGATGTTCGCACGCGGCCCATCGGAAGTACACTCCTTCCACTGGTGATCTGCGCTGGTAATGGCGGCCAGTGGGGGCCACACCGCTGAGAAGCGCACGAAGGATCATGGGCGCGGGATACCGGGTTCGGACAAACTGGCTTCAGGTGCTCCCTACCCGTGCTTGGGTCTTTCGTGCTCCACGCGCCGTCTCTTGCCGGCAGCGAACGCAGCCAAAGCGGCCAGGCCGCCGCCCAGCATAAACAAGCTTGAGGGTTCGGGTGTGCTGGTAGAGACTACGGACCAAGCGCCGGCGTTCGAGGTGGAATCCTGCATCAAGAAGGTGGAAGTGCTGTACATGAGCGAGTCTTTCTGAAGGCCCTGGAGATTCTCCACCATGAGCTGCTCCGTGCCGCCACCCTGATTGCTCGCGATTAGGATGTTCCAGCCGCTGATGTTGCCATTGGGATCCGTGGCGATAGACGCAGAAGTGATCGAGGAGTCGGACGGCGTATAGGTGAAGAAGCCGTCGGAGAAATCGTAGGTCGTTATGGAGGGAAGGAGCCAGGTGTTCGAAGTGTTCCCCCAATACAAATTGTCGGCCAGTGGCGCCTGGAAGATAAGCGAGCCGGTAATACTCGCATTGGCGGGCCACACAACGGTGCAGGGATTGGCCGCAAAGCACTGCGGGGTGGCCATCGGTTGGCCGGTGTAGTTGTAAGTAGTGCTTTGGTCCGAGAAACGCGTTTGAGCGGTGGGGGAAGAGCAACTACTGTCGGCACAGACTCCCTCTTCGAAGGCCGTCCCCACCGCGGAAGAGTAAACACCTAGGGCCGTCAGCCCAATTTGGTCCGGGGAATTCGAAGTAAGCAATAGGGCCTGCGTGCCGTTCGGAGCGACTCCGGTGCAGATGACGCCCTGGCCGCAGACATTTTGGTAATTTGCGCCCAAGAATGCAGCGCCCGGGGTTGTTGTCACGTTGACGCCGCTGTAAGTGCCGCAGTAGCCCGCCGAACCGGGTGTTGACGGCGAGGGAGTCAGGCTGGTACACGACGGGAAGAGGGTAATCGGGTTCGCCGCCGGGTCAAAGGAGAAGCCACCACTGGCGCTGCCACCGCCAACAAAGGCCCCGGTCACGTTTGTAGTTATAGTGCCCGCAAATGCGGTACTGACAGACAAACTTAGGGCGAAAATCAAAAGCAAAGAGCGCAAGATTCCTCCGATGGGCCGGCTTGTTTCAGTACACCGAGAATTGTTAATTTTCCTCATTTATCACGCGGTAACCCTGGGCCTGAAAGAAAGTCAATCTCTCCCAACCGGCCCGCGGGCTGCCTATCTCCTGGGTCGCCGCGAGCACGCGGTTGGCAAGGCCCGGAACCGCCTTGGCTTCATGCAGCACCACCGGCAGCCCAACCACCGCGCCGCCAGGCACGGCCCCAGCGACACATAGCTGCGGGTGCTTACACGGTATCGGGAGGCACGTCTCTGAACGATCGCTCCCTCGCGGGGTGCCCTCTGGGCCCGGCTCTGTAAACACTTACAAACATTGAGACGCCATTCTGAGCCGCGCGCGCCAGCAAGCGGTTCTTAACCAAAATCCCGAAACTGTTTAAGCACCCCATAGCTGCGGGTGCCCGCCACCAAGTGGACGCGCTCCCGCAACAGCACCCGCCGCGACGCGCGCACGCTCGCTGCGATGGTCGCCACTGCCGCCAGTTTCCGCCCCGCCGATCGCAAGGCGAACGGCTTGGCCGGGATGATCTCCAGTTGTTCTCCCGCGCGCGGCACGAGCCGCGACTCATACCCCGAATCGCCGCCGAGATAAATTCCCCGGCCGCCGCGCTCCCTATTCGCCCGCGGAATCTCCAGTCCGATGTTGGCGTGCCCGGCGGTTCCACCGCCTGCCACCGCGATCTTCATTGGCTGATTACCACCGCACAACGTCGCGGTATCGGCAAACGCGGTCTTCACCGTGCTGTAGCTTGCCGAAACCGGGTTCGCCGCCGAACTGCTGCCCGAACCACCGGTCTTGCATTCAATTCCGACCGGCGCCTTGATACTGGCATCACGGGACACCAGTATCGATAAGCCTGCCTGCGCTTTCGCGGCTCCGCCCGGCGAAACGGGAATCGGCGTGGCAAGTAAGGTTTTCATTTTTCGTTGGCTGAACTTCTGCTTCACCATACGAATTCCGCGCAGAGTTTCCGCCATCAAATGGAAAGATTTTTTGCGCCGATGATCGGGGCAGACAGGTGGAGTCAATCTGGTCGATGCACTTGGGGCGCCGCACAGCGATTCGCCGAGCAGGATCGAGCGAAGGCGAGCACCGCCTGCCCCACCTTCAGGAGTTCGGCGAGGGCGCTGCCGCCTGCAATCGCCAGGCCACGTGCTACGATGTCGCAGATGTCGCCCGCACGTCGTCCCGCATCGATCCATGACCTGCTGGCCGGACTCCTGGTGGCTGTCTTCCTCCTGCAGAGCTTCTTCGCCAGCCTGCAAAAAAGTCCGGTATACGACGAGCCTCCGCACATCGCCTCCGGGCTCTCCTACCTTGCCACCGGCGTATTTCGCGCCAACCTGCAGCATCCTCCGCTGCTGAAAGAGATGAGCGCGCTGTTCCTCAGGGCGGCGGGCATCGAGTGGCCCCGGACCGAGGAAGCGCGGGCGCTGATCCGCGGCGCTCCCGAAGCTGAGAACTATGAGTGGCCGCTGGGCAACGAGATCATTGCCTCCAACGGGCCGGACCGGGTGATGTTTTGGGCGCGGCTGCCCTTCACTCTGCTGGCGGGGCTGTTGGCAGTCCTGATCTACGTGTGGGGACGCGAGTTGGCCGGTCCCACGGCGGCGCTGGGCGCGCTGTTCCTCTATGCGCTCGACCCCACCATCCTGGCGCATTCTTTCCTGGTCACTACGGACGTGGGACTGGCCGCCTTCAGCATGCTGTTCCTGTGGACCGTCTGGCGGTATGTCGAGCGGCCGGGCCGGCGGCGCCTGGCGATTTGCGGGTTGGCGATGGGGGCCATGCTGGGAACGAAATTCTCGGCGCTTTTCATGGCCGCCTCCGCGTCGATCCTGATGCTGGCTGCGGTACGGTGGCCGTTGTCGCAGGCGGACGCGGCGGCAGCGGAGGCGGAGCCGCGAAGCGCCAAGGCCGGACCGAACAGCCCATGTCCCTGCGGCAGCGGCAGGAAGTACAAGCGGTGTCACGGAGTGGCGGGATCGGCGAGACCGGCCGTTGCCACCAGTCCGCGGACGCGCAAGATGCTCGAACGGATCGGCGCTTTCCTGGCGATGTGCGTTCTGGCGGCGCTGGTAGTGGAGGCGCTGTATTTCTTCCCGCGCGATCCGTTTCTGTACCTCGAAGGCCTGAAGAAAGTGAATGCCGATCATCCCGCGGGCTACCAATACTATTTTCACGGCGACACCTCCACGCGGTTCTATGGCTATTTCGTAGCGGCATACCTGTTAAAAGAGCCGCTGGCCACCATCGTTCTGGCGGCCGCGGGCCTCTGGGCGCTGGTTCGCGGTAAGTCCACGCCTATCCTGACCAAGCTGTTTTTGCTGCTTCCTCCGGCGGTATTCCTGCTGGCCATGACGGTGTTTGCCGACAATATGGGAGTCCGCTACCTCATTCCCGCCCTGCCGTTCGCGTATCTGTTGGGCGGCATGGGGGCTGGCCGCTTTGTTCGCAAACGGCCGCGCGTGGGGCCGCTATGTGGCCGTCGCCCTGTGCCTGTGGGTAGCCATCGCCGCGGCCGGAATTTATCCCGATCACCTCTCTTACTTCAACGAAATGGCCTGCCTGCTGGAAAAGCCCGGCCAGACCGGGTGGGACGGCGGAAGCCGCTGCGGCCGCTGTGGCTCGACGACAGCAATGTCGATTGGGGGCAAGGCCTCAAACAACTGCGCCAGTGGGAGGACCGTCATGGCAGCGTGCCGCCGCTGCGCCTGGCCTATCCCGGCGCCTTTCCGCCGGACTCTTACGGCCTGCGGTATGAGCCGTTCCTCACCCACCAACTGATGCCCGAGCCGGCGCCGGGCTGGTATGCGGTGAGCGCGCACCTGGTAGGCCGAATCCCCACGGTGGGCGAGAAGTTTCAGCAGGGCGGGGGCGCGTGGCTGCGGCGCATCGCGCCGGTTGCCATTGTGGGCCACGCGTTTTATATCTACGAGGTGCGATGAACGCGTTACCATGTAGGTTTCATGTCCTATGAGTGGATGGAGCCCGCGCCGGTGAGTGCGCGACACAAATTCAGGCAGGAGACCGGCCGTGCGCCGGCGCGCGCCGCGGCCATTGGCCGTGCGTGCGAAGCTTTATTCGCCCGCCAGTCGCCCGAGGGCTTCTGGTGCGGGGAACTCACGGCCGACGCCACTCTCGAATCGGACTACATCCTGCTGCAGCTTTGGATGCACCAGCCGGAGGGCGATACCTGGAATCCGCCCTCCCGCGCGCGCATCGCCAAGGCCTGCGAGTCCATTTTGCAACGCCAGTTGCCCGATGGCGGCTTCAATATCTATCGCGGCGGACCGGCCGAACTCAACGCCACCATCAAGGCTTACTGCGCTCTCAAACTGGCCGGCCATTCGCCGGACAGCGAGCCTCTGCGGCGCGCGCGGCGCTCCATTCTCGACCGGGGCGGCCTGCAGGGCGCCAATAGCTACGTCAAGATCAAC
>PLRZ01000342.1 GCA_003164075.1 Bryobacterales bacterium
CAGATTTTCGTCTTCGCCACTCTGGAACCCTCCATGGCGGCCTATCACCTGGCCTTCGGACCGGATGGCTACCTCTACGTCACCGGGCCTACGACGTCGAGCTTCGATTGCGTCCACCGCATCTCCGATCACGGGGAAGTAGAGGTCTTCTACCGCGGCCTGGGCCGGCCGCAGGGTATGGCGTTCGACGGGGACGGGAACCTGTACGTGGCCGCTTCCCTCAGCGGCCGGCGGGGTGTGATCCGCATCGGCCAGGACCGGCAGGCCGAACTGTTCCTTTCCGGCCCGGGCATCGTGGGGCTGGCATTCACTCCGTCGCGCGCCATGATCGTGGCCACCACCAACGCCCTCTATCGCGTGGACGTCGGGATCAAAGGCAGGCCGCTGTTCTAATGGACGCCCTAATGGACGCCGAAATCATCGCAGTCGGCTCGGAGATGCTCACCGCCGAGCGCCTGGACACCAACTCGCTCTATCTCACCGGCGAGTTGAACTCGCTGGGCGTGGAAGTGGTGACCAAGTGCGTGATCGGCGACGATCGCGACCGCCTGGCGGACGCCGTGGGACGCGCGCTGGGACGCTCCGGCATCGTCATCCTTTCCGGCGGCCTGGGCCCCACCGAGGACGACCTGACGCGCGAAGCGGTGGCGCAGGCACTGGGGCGCGGACTCGTGTTCCACGCCGAAATCGCCGAAGCGCTGGAGCGGCGCTTTGCCGCAATGAAGCGCAAGATGCAAGAGATCAACAAGCGCCAGGCATTCGTCATCGAAGGCGCCGAGGTGCTGCCCAACGACCGCGGCACCGCGCCGGGCCAATGGGTGGCGGCGAACGGCGCGGTGGCCATGCTGCTGCCCGGCCCGCCGCACGAACTGAAAGCCATGTTCGAGCAGCAGTGCCTGCCGCGGCTCGCCGGCCTGGTGCCGAAGCAGGCTATCCGCACGGCCTTTCTGCGCATCACCGGCATGACGGAATCGGATCTGGACGCGCTGATTTCNNCTGCAGGTCCACCTGCGCGCCCGTTGCGACACCGAAGCCGAGGCGGACGCGTTGCTGGCGGAAGTGGCCCGGCCGATCGAAGAACTGCTGGGCGAACGGCTCTACTCGCGCACCGGCGATCCGCTGGAAGTGGTGGTGGGCGGCCTCTTGCGCGCGCGCCATGCCACGGTGGCGGTGGCCGAAAGCTGTACCGGCGGCATGTTGGGCGCGCGCATTACTTCCACGCCCGGCAGTTCGGACTACTTCAGCGGCGGATTCATCACATACAGCAACTTGCTGAAGAGCCAGTTGCTGGGGGTGAGTACGGAGACGCTGGAGCGCTACGGCGCGGTCAGCAGCCAGACCGCCGAGGCTATGGCGGCGGGCGCCAGGGAGCGGACGGGGGCGACTTACGCCATCTCGATCACCGGAGTGGCGGGGCCGGATGGCGGGTCGGAAGAGAAGCCCGTCGGTTTAGTGTACATCGGCATCGCCGGCCCCGAGGGCACGGTGGCGGTCAACCGGCGGTTTCTGGGCGACCGCCAGCGCATCCGCGTGTTTACGGTGCAGATGGCGCTGGACCTGCTGCGCAGGAGGCTGCAGGGGCTGGGCTAGCGCTCTGGGGTAGCAGACGAAGCAAAAAAGCAGCAAAATCAGGGCGTCTCTCATATTGCAGATCGAAATCAGTATATTGCAATCTGCAATTGCTGTCAAGGGCTATTTCGGGGACAGGCTACATAACCTCGAAATACAAGCCGGGCAAGCGGGATGGAGGGCGGATTCTTACTTGCCGCCCAACTTGGACAGCATGTCCTGAATTTCCTGCTGTTCCTCTCGTGCCGGACTACGTTTCAGGGCTTCCCGCAGTTCCCCGACAGCCAGCGCTACGTCGCCTTTTTGCGAGTATGCCTTTGCAAGATGGAAGTGATAGGTGGAGTCTGTGGGCACGCGGCTCACCAGATCCTTAAAAACCGGGATGGCTTGTTCCGCGAGACCCTTCTTCAGCAGGATCCAGCCGAGGGTGTCGGAGATTTCGGGCATATTAGGCTGTAGCCCCTTGGCTTTCTGAGCGTAATTGAGCGCCACGTCCAGATCGGCATTGCTCTCCGCCATCACGAACGCCAGATTGTTCAGTACCTGGGGGTTGTTGGGGTTCACCTTGAGGCACGCTTCGTAGGCTTGCCGGGCCTCGGCTTTGCGTCCGGCCATGTCCATCACCAGTCCCAGATCGCCCAGGACGACTTCGCTCTCGGGCAGGATCTCGCGCGCCCTCTGGAGGTTGAGGATGGAGTTTTCCCGGTCGCCCTTAAGCCGGTAGGTGAGGGCAATCTGCACGTACAACTCGGCGCGGGCTTTGGATTTCTTGTCCAGGCCGCTGAGCACCTTTTGGTAGTAGCTCAACGACTCATCGTATTTGCCTTCCCTTTGCGCCGTGGCGCCCAACAGGAGAGGGATATCCAGCCGGTTGGGCGACTTCCGGGCCTCGTTCTGCAGCGTGGTCATGGCCTTGTCGGGCTGGCCTTGTTGAATCTGCGCATCCACCACACCCATGAGGCTCTTTCCATCCGCGGGGTTTAGCTCATAGGCGCGCTGGAAGGCCGCCTCGGCGTCCTTCGGCTTGGCCTGGGTGAGGGCGGAAATGCCGGCCTGGTAGTAGACATTCGGCGAACTGGGATTGCTTTTCAGCATGCCTGCCAGCACGGCATCCGATTCCGCGAACTTCTTCTGTCCGAGGTAGGCCTGCGATTCAATCGCTTTGGCATTGATGTTGCCCGGATCGCGCCTCAGTATTTCCTGGACGGAGTCCAGAGCAGCCTGGTATTCGCCATGCATGACCTGCAATTGAGCCAGCCCAAGACGCGGATTCAGCATATCCTGCCGCAGGGATATGGCTCTCTCGAACTGCTGGCGGGCCGCTTCCTGCGAATCGGGCCGGCCGCTGGCCAAATAAGCGCGGCCCAGTTCATAACGCGCCACGGCATTGTCCGGAGAACCGGTCACTACGGCCTGCAATTGCGCCAGAGCGTTGTTGACATCGCCCCGATCCAGCAGGAAAGTCGCCGCCAGGCTCTTGGCGTCCACATCTTTCGGGTTTTCCTTCAGGATCTGGTTGTTCATCTCGGCAGCTTCGGCGCGTTTGCCCTGGTTCAGCAGCACCTGGATGATATCGTGCTGGTAGGTAAATTTGCGCTTGGCATCCTTTATAATGCCTTCGCGGTATTCGCGCAACGCCGAGTCGCTATCGCCGATACGCAGGTAAAAGTCGCCTATTATCTGGTTGACGGCCTCAATGTCCTTGCTGTGCGCCTTGATCTGCGCCAGCACATTCAACATGTCGTCGCGCCGGCCCATTGCGCCGTAGTGATAGGCCAGTCTCTGCAGGTAATCGGGGCTCTTGGGGTTGTTCTGAATGGCTTCTTTCAGCAGTTGCTCGGCTTCCGCCGTCTTCTGTTCGATCATATAGAGACGGTAGAGGGTCATGTACCCCGCGTAGGAAGTCTTGTCTTTGTCGATCGCCTTGCGGAAATACGGCTCGGCTTCCGCGTACTTCGTTTGTTGCTGCAAAATCAGGCCAATCTGCATGGCAACACCGGCATCGCCCGGTTTGATGGCGTCGGCATGACGATAGTTCTCCATCGCGGTGTTCAAGTACTTGTCGATGGCAGCGTGATCGGATGCCATGGTTTGCCGGGCCTCGGCGTAGTTGAGGTCGGCGGTCAGCCGGAATCCGTCCCAGGAATTGGGATCCCTCATAAACAGTTGCTCGCAATAGCTGTTCACGTCGTTCAGAACCGATTTGTCCTGCGAGGCGAGGAAGATCAGATCGAGCTCGGCGAGTTGGACCATGGAGTCTTTGTATTCTTCCTGGTACGCCTGGTTATCCTTCAGCAACTCCACCGCCCGGCGATATTCCCGAATGGCCAGCGCCACCTGGGCCGGCTTGGACCTCATGTAAACCGCGGCAAGCTTGTAGTGCGCCGGGCCGAACTTGGGGTCGAGCTTGACGGCGTTCTGATACTGAATCGCCGCTTGTCTGAAAAGGCCGCGCTGCATGTACTTGTTGCCGCTGTCCAGGTATTGTTTCTTGGCGACATTGGGATCGCGCCGGCATGAGACCAGGGTCAGGGCAGTCAATAGAATGATGGACACTCGACGAAAAGATGGCATTGCTACCTCACACGAGACCGATTCTCTTACACCTTAAGCTACCGAGGGGCCGCAGCGCCAGCCCCGGGACTACCAGATACGATGATCCCATAAAACCTAGTACTATCAGGACCATTGGCGGCGTTTGCATGGTAACCGGCCCGGCTCAATTCCCGCCCGTTATGGAACTCGTCGGGGAACGGCCTGCGGACATGTGGAAAACTAACTATAACGCATTGCGGCGGCGAATTCCCGAAACGCCCCGCTTGGGGTTCGGTAGCGGGCCGGGGCGGTAGCTGTGGGGCGGGCTTCAGCCGCTTCAGCCCGCTCTCCCGGCGATTGAATCCTTATTCCTCAGCCTGTCATCGAAACGTGTAGGCGATGCCGAACAGGGGAGTGAACTGTTCCGCGATTCCGCGGGCGGTGTTATGCGGAGCGGGGACGATCTGCTGCCGGGGAAAAGTAGTCAAATAGTCTCGAAACTCCGCGCGCCATTCCATGTGCGGCATCAAGCGGAACTTCACGCCGCCGCCCGCGCTGAAAACCACCTTCCAGACATCATTGGTGGTGAGGCTGGCGATTTGTGGAATCGGTTGGGGAAACGGCTCCGGGCCGGCGATGACGTATTCCTTCCCGCCGGCGCCTCCCTCCAGAAAAGGCCGCCAACGACGCTCGCGCGGTTTGAAGTGAAACAGCAGGTTGCAGGTCAGCGCGTCGGAATTCCCCTGGATATCGGCCCGTACGCCGGCGGTCTGGAGGAACGGGTGGCCGTCGTGATAAAGGTATTGGAACTCCGCCGAGACGTATTTGGAGAACGCGTCGCCGAGGACGATGCCGGCGGCGAAACGGTTGCGAATTCCCGCCTGGGCGGTTCCCACGGACGAATAAATGCTGCCGTCGCGGTACAGACCGTACCCCATATCGGCACCGATTTCGTACTGCTGGGCGCAGGCGGCCGAGGCTACGAAAAGGATGGCGGCGAAGTACCTCACTTCTTAATACAGGATATCCGATCCGTGGGGGCGGGGGCGGTTGCCGTATTGCGCATCCCAAACTTGTGTAGTAGGATCGCCGCATGAAGCTGCTGCTGGCGGCGTTGGGGATGGCGGCGATGGTGCGCGCGCAGACCGCCGCGCCGCTGCGGTTCGACGTCGCCTCGGTCAAGGTGTCCGATAAGCAGTATCTGGTGATCTTCCCCGAGCGGTCGGGCGGACGCGTCACTTGGACTACCGACCTCTGGTATATGCTCGGCTATGCCTACCGTTTGGAGCTTTGGCGGATCTCCGGCCCGGTGCCCGATAGCACCAATGTTTACCGCGTGGACGCCGTTACCGATCCGAATGCCACCGACGATCAGGTGCGCCTCATGTTTCAATCTCTTCTGGCCGATCGCTTCAAGATGGCCGTTCACCGCGTGGAGAAAGAGGTGGATGGCTACGCTCTGACGGTGGCTAAGGGCGGTCCGAAGATGGAAGAGACAAAGGATGGCGACAAGCCCGCGGCACTGCCCGAGTGGATGCGCAAGCATTCAGCGGACGCGGCCGATATGGAAGGCCATGTGGTGGCCACCGTTGAGGCGCCGGGCGTCGCCGCTATTACCGGCCGCCGGATTACCATGCTGCAGTTCAGCGAGGCATTGCAGCGAGTGTTGAGTGTGGCAGTCTTCGACCAGACCGGCCTCACCGGGAAGTACTATCTTGCGTTCGAATTCGCGCAGCCGGACCATCCCACCGATGCCGAGGTCCCGGACCTGTTCAGCGCCGTGAAGGAACTCGGGCTGAGACTGGAAAAACGCAGGGGCCCGGTGGAAATGCTGGTGGTGGATCGCATCGAGAAGACGCCCACCGGGAACTAAGGAACGACGCAAAAATAACTTCACATTGTCTGCGGTGGCGATGTGGCGCAGGCACTCGTGCCTGCCGGGTCGAGACTCATCTCGACCCTCTTGGCAGTGCGGTTCTCGGAGCGCCGAGACGAGTCTCTGGACTCCTGATGTCATGNNGTCCAGAGTCTCGGCGCAGCAGACTGAGAGTCTGCGCCACGGCGCTTGCTGCGAAGTTATTGTTGACCGGTCCCTAAGGCGAACTTAAAGCATGCCCCAGCCATGTCGTACACTGGTGGGGAATGAGTCACTATGTGATTACGGGAGGCGCGGGCTTCATTGGTTCCGCGATTGTACGCAGCCTGCTGAAAGAGGGCGCCCGGCGCGTCGTCGTCATCGATAATCTGCTCAGCGGGCACGAGGCCAATCTGGAAGAAGTGCGGAACGCCATCGACTTCCAGCTCGCCGACATTCGCAATTACGAGGAAATCGCTCCGCTGATTCGCGGCGCGGCGGTGGTGTTCCATGAGGCCGCTATTCCCTCCGTGCCACGCTCCATCGTCGATCCCGTGCCTTCGCATGAGGTCAACATCAACGGCACGTTCAACGTGCTGCGCGCCGCCCATGAGGGGAAGGCGGGCCGGGTGGTCTATGCGGCATCCTCCTCGGCATACGGAGACACGCTGGTGCTTCCCAAAGTGGAGAGCATGACGCCGCAGCCGAAATCTCCCTACGCGCTACAAAAGCTGGTGGGCGAATACTACTGCAACATTTTCGCGGGCGTCAATGGCCTGGAAACCGTGGCCCTCCGTTACTTCAACGTGTATGGCCCGCGGCAGGATCCCTCCAGCCCTTACTCGGGGGTTCTCTCGCTGTTTCTGAAAGCGGCCTTGGAGCGCACCAGACCAACGATTTTCGGCGACGGCGAACAGTCCCGGGACTTCACCTATGTGGAGGATGTGGCGGAGTTGAATTTAAAGGCCGCGCGCGCCGCCGGCGTGGCCGGGAAAATGTACAACGGAGGCAATGGCGGGCGGATCACCCTGAACCAGGCGTGGACCCTGGTGCAGAAACTGGCCGGCGTGGACATTCCGGCCAGCTACGGAGCCCCGCGAGCCGGCGACGTACGCGATTCGCAGGCCGATACCACCGCCGCGGTCCGCGACCTGGGCCACGCGCCGCGGTATTCTTTCGAAGAAGGAATGCGGCTCACATTGGAGTGGTACCGGCAGCACGCCTTGGCCGTGAAGTAGCGGTGCTTAACCGTTTTGGGGATTTTNNCGCGAGGGAGCGGTCGTTCAGAGACGTGCTTCCCCAAAACCGTTAAGCACCTGAAGTAGCGGACGAACGTGCAAGGGGCTTACACTAGTCGCTGTCCATGATGGAGATCGCTCATCGAGAAGTCGCGGCCGGGACGGTGGTGATCACCCTCACCGGCAAGCTGATGCTAGGGCCGGAGGGCGACCAGATCGTCAAACTGGTAGAGGAGCGGCTGGCCGCCGGGACCCGCAAATTCATCTTCGACCTTTCCGGGGTGACGGTAATCGACAGCACCGGCATTGGCCGCTTCATCTCCAGCTTCAACAAGATCATGGCCGCCGGCGGCGAAATGCGCATGGCCGGGGCTACCGGTCACGTGATGCAATCGTTTCGCGTCAGCCTGCTGGACAAAGTCTTCAGTTTTTACCCCAGCCTACAGCAGGCGCTGTAGACGACTCGACATCGAAATCCGCGGCGCGAGTGATCGACTTGCCGGCCGAATCCATGCCGGTGACGTCCACGCGATACGCTCCCGCCGGCAGATCTTTGACGGGCAGTTTCAGAATCACCGGAACCATCGGATTCCCCGGGCGGATGTAGCTATCCAGCTTGAAGTTGCCCGACGCCACCTTAGACTCGCCGGTCTTACGGTCGGTGATTTTGATCGCCACCAGAACCGCGGGAGGCTTCTCCTCGGTTAAGCCGGGCTCGTAAATTTCCAGGTACAGGCCGGCCGAATCGGTTGGCTTGAAGCTGTATAGGGCTGCTGGAACGGCCTGCGTGCCAAGAGCCACCAGCGGCACTTTGTCTTCGATCAGCACCGCGTCCATGCCGGAGTCGGACTGGACCCTGCGCAGGTCCGCGCTCAGAGCCAAGGCACTGACGGCGAACTGCTTGCCGTCGAACGGTTCGATGACCAGCGGCTTCTCGATCTTGCCGAAGTTGTCGCCGCCGGTGCTGAAGACCACCCTGAAATTGTACTGGCCGGTGGCGATATCGAATTGGCTCTCGTAATGGACCGGCTGCCTGGCGAATTCTTCCACCTGGACCTTGTTATCGAAGTCGAACTTGAGGGTATCGCTGAACTTGGCGCCCACGGCATTGTCCGGCTTGTAGGCGATTCCCAGGATGTTCATTTCGGCGTGGAACTTGCCCTTGACCTTCTCGAACTTGAAGCTCTGGCTGGGAATCTCCATGGCCACATTGACGCGGGCTACGTTGGGCGACGCATAGAAGTACGGAAGCTGCAGCGGGGCGCCCAGCTTGCCGGCCGACGCACCGACGGCGATGGCTTCGAGTTCCGTTTCCGCCGGTTTTCCGGCCAACACATCCACCTGGCGCACGTTGCAGTACCCGCTGCGCGATCGCACGTTCGAGCCGCCGCGGTCCACTTTGATGCGCAAGGTGTGGCAACTGCCCTCGGGCGATTCCGCGGGCGAGAAACCGACGATGTAGTACTGGTCTTGCTCGCGGGCAATCTTCTCCATGCCGCCCAACAGATCGTTGGTGTTGACGATGACGAAACCGCCCGTACCTCCCGCCAGCAGGTACAGGGCATCCTGATTGGAGTCAATGCTGCCCGGGATCACGGGGATAATGCTCCGCGGGTTGCCCAGGGGATTGTTGCGGTTGTTCAGCGAGGGGTTCATTACCGTGGTCCCTCCCCCTCCGGGAGTGCCTCCGCGGCCGGCCGTACCGCCGGAAGATCCGGTTCCGTTGCCGCCGCGCCCGCCCAAGCCGCCGGAGGATCCGGCGCCTGTCCCGGGCGAACTCGTCCCGCCCCCACGTCCTCCGCTGGCGCCCGATCCTGCGCCCGCTCCCGTTCCTCCTCCTGAACTGCCGCCGCCGGACGCACCACCGCCGGGGGCGCCGCCGCCACGCGCCTGGAACGAGTTCGTAAACGAAGCCAGAGACGGCCCTGCCGGAGAGCCGAAGAGCGCCAACGGCAACGGATTCTCGTGTCCGATGCCGCGTCCCGGCCCGGGCATTCCTCCGGGCGACGGCGACACCAAACCACGAACATCCACCGGGTACACCGACACGTTGGACTTATTGCAGGCGTCGATGGTGGCCGTCAGCTCCTGGCGCAACTCATCGTTGAGACGAAATCCGGCGGTCAGCATAACCACCATCTTGCGGCCGGGTACGTTCGCCAGGCCCTTGGCGAGGCTGCGCAGCCCGAGCAGCACGCTGCTGATTCCAAAGGCCGACTCGGTGTTGAGAGTGGCAGTCCCGCCGCCGAGCGCCGGGCCATTGCCGGCAGTACTGACCGTAGCCGACTTCGCTCCGTTGATGACGGCACGCAACTGGTCGGCGTCGTTGGTGAAATTCTGGGTAATCCGCAAGGTGCCGGAGAAATTGGCCACGGCGATGAACTTGTTCGGGCCGGTATTGCTGTCGACGAATTTCTGCGCCGCGGCGCGGGCCTGCATCTGGTCGCCCATGGACACCGAAGCGTTATCGAAGAAGAGCACCAGGTAGTGCTTCCGATTGTTATTGGGCGAGGCGGGATCGGCCTCGTAGGTGAAGCTGGTGATTTGCTGTTCTTTGTTGTCTTCGAAAACTTTGAAGTCCTTCTGCGTCAGATCGGGGACATAGTTGCCCTTCTTGTCGGTGACCACGGAGTCCACCAGGACCAGCCGGGTTTCCGAACGGATCACCGTCGGGGTGGCAGTGTGGGAAATCTCCTGCGCCCGCCCCGGGGAACCGATCCACAAAATCGCAGTTAGAAGTGCCGTAGCTTGGAATCGCATGCTATACCTCACTGAATTGCCACGGCGCCATTCAGCGCCGACATCAGTTGTCCTTCGGAATCCCTGACGACCAACCGGATCATGTAAGTTCCGGGCGGAACGGAAAAGTTCGTTTTGATCGCCAGGCCGGTGTTCATTAATTTGGCCAGCGTCTCGTCTTTGAATTTCATCTCCAGGGTTTTCCGAATTCCCGAGATGAAGTTGCCGTTGCGGTCGAACACGCCGGAAACAATGGTCAGGACGTTGTCGTTTCGCCCGTCGAGTTTCTTAAACTGTATGTGCCTGGGGTCCATACGGCAGAGGACGGCGATTGTGGCGTCCTTGTCGCTGGCCTTGAAGTACTGGGTGTGAAGCTCCACCGGCAACTCGCCCAGTTCCTCGCGGGAAAACAGGGCTTCCTCGATCTCCTGATTGGCGGTCTCCGCGGCATCGGACAGTTTCTTGGGAGCGTAGTAACCCTTGCGCGCCTGCAGGTTCAAACCCTCTTTCGGCATCGTCTTGACGGTCACTTTCAAGGCGTGAAAACTGCCGTCGAGTTTGAGATTCTGGGGCGAGAAACCGAGCACATAGATGTACTCGGGCGCCCCCACCAACTGGCGCATGCCCTCTTCGAGATCGTTGTTGTTTTGAAAGAACGATCCGCCGGTTCCGTACGCCATCTCGGCCAGCACATCGGCTTGGGCGCTGGCGCTTTGGCGGTCGTACTGCTGCTTCAGAATCGCGAAAGCCGCGGTGGACGTGCGTCCCGATTGGCTGGCATCCAACATCGGGTCCACCCACAGCCCGCGGGAATCCAGGCCGTTGATCACCACGTTGGCTTTGATGGCGCGATCCAGAACGTCGCTTTTCTCCGGGGTTTGTTCCGAGGCGATGAATCCGGGGGAAATCAGGACGATGATACGCTGACCGGGCATGGCGGAAATACGGCGCACCACGTCTCTCAGGACCATCAGGGAGACGCGCGTTTCCTGCTCGGCCGGGGCCAGCACTTGCTGGGCGATCGACCGCGCCTGGGCTATCGCTGTAGACAACTGACTTGAGTCCAGGCCCATACAAATCAACGTCTCCTGGCCGGCCAGGTTAAGGGCCGAGGTATCCATCTTATTAATGATCATGTCCGCCATGTAGTAACTGATGTCGGGACACTGGGAGATGCCACCCATACTCGCGATGGACCGGTTGCGGATCAGCAGGAGGGTTGCCTGCAGCTTGTCTATGTCGTCGGTGAAATCGAGCTGGTTCTGGCCGGAGGTGGTATAGATGGCCGCGCGATCGGTTTTCGGCAGTTTCGCCAGTTGGCGGCTGGCTGCGTCCCGCGCCCGAACCAGATCGGCGAAGGGGAGGTGCGTGTCGTCGAACAAGTAGACGACAAAGCGTTCCGGGATGTCGGGTGGCGCCGCGGGTTCGCCTTCCGTGGGGATGGCGTCCACGGTCTTGGCTGCCTTGGCTGCCTGGTCGCCGGATTTTTCCACCGAGAACCTGATGATCTCCTGCGGCTTGCCCTTATCGAAGACCTGGAAATTCTCCTTGGTGTAGGTCCCCACGGCGCGGCCCTTGGCATCGCGCACGACCACTGGCACAGACACCAGGTTGACGCGGGTCTTGAACATGGCAGGGGCTTCTTTGGTGGCCATTTCAGGCGCGTTCTTGTCAACCGGCGGCGTTTGCGCAGGAGCGGGGGGAGTGGTGGGCGCCGGCGGCGTTTGGACGCTTCCGGACTGGGTCTGGGACAGCGCCGCGGCAGCCGTCAACCAGAGGATCGGGACAGCGTGGGACAGCGACACTCTTAAAGGCTGTGTCACAACTAGACCAAGCCTATCATACAGGAATCAATCGTTGGCGACACCGGCGGGAAGTAAGAGCGTCAGAACTCCTGACGTCGTGGAATTTGGGATGAGCCCGTTTTCGTGGCGCAGGCACTCATGCCTGCTGGGTCGAGACTCATCTCGACCCTCTTCGCGAGCGGCATCCACCGTCCCGGAGCGCCGAGATGAGTCTCGGCGCCGCAGACACGAGTGTCTGCGCCACGTCATGGCCCAGGTCAATTTCCCCAACTATCCGAAATCCCCAGCCGACATCAGGAGTTCTGAACGTATCCCCACGAGTGGGGACAGGGCTGCCTGAGAGCGGCCGCGTCACGTCCGCCTTAGAACCTTAAAACGCCCGCCCATACTGCACCGGCGCCTGAACTGTATCCCCTAACGCTTTGCCGGCGTGCAGCGGGAAGTAGGGATCGCGCAGGAATTCGCGGGCCAACAGCACCAGATCGGCCTGTTCGGCGCGAACGATCTCATCGGCCTGCTGCGGCGTGGTGATCAGCCCCACCGCCGCGGTCCGCACCCCAGCCTCCCGGCGGATGCGAGCGGCGAAGGGCACCTGATAGCCCGGCGCCAGCGGGATTTTCTGCTGCGGCGCGAGACCGCCCGACGAGCAGTCGATCAAATCCACCCCCAAGGCGCACAGGCGCCGCGACAGTTCCACCGATTCGCCGATATCCCAGCCGCCTTCCACCCAATCGCTGGCCGAGATGCGCACGAACAGCGGCAGGCGCTCGGGCCACACGGCACGCACCGCGCGGGCCGTCTCCAGGGCGAAGCGGATGCGGTTTTCGAACGGCCCGCCGTACTCGTCGCCGCGGTGGTTGCTCAAGGGCGACAGGAATTCGTGTATCAGGTAGCCATGCGCGAAGTGGAGTTCCACCACCTGAAAGCCGGCGTCCAGGGAGCGCCGGGCCGCGGCGGCGAACGACCCCGCCAAGCCAACGATTTCGTCCTTCGTCAGTTCCGCCGGGATTGCATAGTCCGGCTGGAACGCCACGGGACTGGGCGCGACGGGTTGCCAGCCGCCGGCTCCCTGGGGAACTGCGCCGGAGCCCTCCCAAGGGCGGTAGGTGCTGGCTTTCCGGCCGGCATGGGCCAGTTGGATGGCCGCCACCGCGCCCTGCTGCCGTAGAAAGGCGGTGATGCGCGCCAGGAACTCGATGTGTTCGTCCTTCCAGATGCCCTGGTCTTGCGGGGAAATGCGGCCGCGGGCTTCCACCGCCGAGGCCTCCATGATCACCAGCCCGGCGCCACCGGCAGCGCGGCTTCCCAGGTGAACCAGGTGCCAGTCATTAGCGAACCCGTCTTCGCTGGAGTACTGGCACATGGGCGAAACCGCGATGCGATTTCGGAAGGTCACTTCGCGAATCGTAAGAGGAGTGAAGAGAGCGGACATCCCTCCAGTATCGCAGTCCTGCCAAATCGCCCGGATGCCGGCAATGGGTATGCGTTGGGGAACGAAGCCCCTATGCAGGCCGCTGTGAAACTGGCAAGGGTACCGGCCAGCGCCGCGGAGCGTTTCGCGACACCGTAGTACTAGCCGGCATTTTTCATCGGGTTTCCGAACTCCTGATGTCGCCCCGCAATTTCGGATGGCGTAAGAAAATGGGCCGACCCATTCCTTGCTCGGTGGGGCAGGCGGTGCTCGCCTGCCGTCTATCCTGTTCAGGCAGCGGGCTTGGTTCACCGCCGGGGTCACTGCAAATTCCACGACATCAGGAGTTCTGATGGTCTAGCTTGCCAGGGGCCGGTTTCGTTTCGGTACGCAGGACACTACCGCAGCTTACGGAATTCGTCCACGCTCACTCCCATTTGGGCCAGGATTCTCTGAAATAGCGGCGGGCCTATTTCACTGCCGCCGTGGATCGGAATCGTGACTGCGCGGCCATCCGGATGAATCCAGCGCTCATGACTCCCAGTCTTACGTCGCCTTTCGAAACCTAGCTGGACAGCGGCGCGACGGAAGTCCTCGGCCCTGGCGCTAGGCATTCACAATCGCAGTGCGGTCTGCCGGCAAGGATAGCCCCTTCTCCCCGTATTCAGCGGCAATCATCTCAAACACGCCTGCAAGTTCGGCCAAGGCCTCTTCGCGCGTCGGCATAAGCGCGTAGCACCCTTGAATGGCGGGAATTTCCGCCACCCAGCCATCAGGCTGATTCCGATACAGCACTACCTTATAATCATCGAGACTCATCCTATCCACATTGTACGGCGCTTCGTGGCCTCAGGCGCCTGATCTTCCGAAACCGCACGCGGTGAGCAACGCAACCCGCACTTCAGCCCATCGAGTTTCCAACAGATCGCACAGGACCGGACCAATTCGGCTCCGTTGCGCCAGCGACACGTGATCGAAATTAAGCGCGCACGCGGTCGGCATCCCGTCATCGACAGTCAAGACTACCTCAGTTGTCAATCCTCGAATCGTCCGCGTCGCAGGTACTACAATGATCTCGTTCAGCCGGTCGATGACATCATTTCGTGTGAGAATTAGAACCGGGCGCCGCTTATCGGGAAGCCGAAAGGTATACCAGCGGATCTCCCCACGCTACACCCCACATCCTCCCAGCCCTCCGCGTCCCAGGCAAGCGGCTCTTCGTCCGTCGAAAACTCATCGCGCGAGGGTGGCACGGACCGGTAAGCCGGCGCGTCCGCGCCCTCCGGTAAGGCAATCAACCGCAGCAAACGTACGCGTTCCCGAGGCGTCAACGACGCGACCAGCGGGAGAATGTCATCGGCCGTCAAAGTTCTGGCCATTGATTGCATCATAGCAGGGTCGCTCCACCGAGCCAGGCCCGGCGATTCCAGTTCCCGGCATCCGTTCCGGCGGCCTCTAATGAGGGGTCACGCGGACGTGTAGTCCCCGGCCGCCGAAATGAATTTGCGCGAGCGGCTTGGCCCGCGGCACCCCACCTACCGCGGAATTTCGTACCGCTTAATCTTCTCGTACAGCGTCGAGCGATCAATCCCCAAAATCGACGCAGACTCTTTAATATTGCCGTTAGTTCTCTGCAGAGTGCCCACGATCAGCACTTTCTCCATCTCCTGCAGGGTCATCCCGGCGGGCNNGGCCAGTTGTAATCCATCAGCAGCTTCAGCGCGCCCTCGGAAATATCGCGGATATCCTTGCCTAATTCGTGCGCCAGGCGCTCCAGGAAATGGCGCGCCAGCAGCGGGATATCCTCGCGCCGCTCGCGCAGCGGCGGGATGCGGATCTCGATCACGTTCAGCCGGTAGTAGAGATCGTCGCGGAATTTGCCGTCGGCCACGGCCTGCTGCAAATTCACGTGTGTGGCGGCAATCACGCGGACATCCACATGCACCTCCTGCGATCCGCCCACGCGGTAGAAGCAGCGCTCCTGCAGCACGCGCAACAGATCCACCTGCAGCTTGGGTGAAATGTCGCCGATCTCGTCGAGAAAGATGGTGCCGCCGTCGGCCATCTCGAATTTGCCGCGCTTCTGCTGGTCCGCGCCCGTGAATGCGCCTTTCTCGGAGCCGAACAACTCCGATTCCAGCAGCGTTTCGGCCAGCGCCGCGCAGGAGACCGAGATCATGGGCTTCGGCGCGCGGTCGCCGGAGTTGTGAATGGCGCGCGCGATCATCTCCTTGCCGGTGCCGCTCTCGCCCTGGATCAGCACGGTGCTGCGCAGGCTGGCCACCTCGCGGCACAACTCCAGAATCTCGTGCATGCGCGCATTCTTGGTGACGATGTCGTGGACCACNNTTGCAGGGCTTGACGATGTATTCCTGGGCCCCTTCCTTCATCGCCGTGATGGCCGTGTCCACCGTGGCGTACGCGGTGATGATGATGATGGAGGCTTCCGGACGCAGGCGGCGGATCTGCATCATGGCTTCGATTCCGTCCATCCCGCCGGGCATCTTCAGATCCACGAAATAAATGGCGTAGTCGCGCAGCCGCGTTTTTTCGATGGCCTCGTGGCCCGATGCCGCGGTATCCACCTGGTAGCCGTCTTCGCGCAACCAGGCGGCCAGCGATTCGCACATCACCTCTTCGTCGTCAACTACCAGGATCTGCCAGTGGTTATTCATGCTCTCATTTCCTTGGCTCCCGCCTGAGCCACGCGCCGCATTGGGCGCAAAAAGCGGCCTGCTTGCCGTCGATATGCCGGACGTTGGTGGCCAGCGACATGGCGCAACTCCGGTCCGCGCAATGCACCAGTCCGAACATATGTCCGGTCTCGTGGAGGGCCTCTTTGGCGGCACGCTCCTTCAACACTTCACGGTTGGGCGGGAGCCCGTAAAACTCCTGCCGCAGCCGCGCCAGGGAAATCACCCCCGCCCGGCCTCCCAATTGCGCGTGCCCGAATACGAACGTCAGCACCGGAACGAAAAGGTCCCGATCGGTCACCGCCAGCAACTTCCCCGCATCGTCCGGACAAAGCCGGGCCACCATTTCCAATACGGCGATGGAGCCGTGCTGCCGCCGGCCGGCGTCATACGCAAAATCCACAGCCGGGATCTCCATTTCCCGCACCGGCAGGCCGAACTCGCCTGCCACGCTATCGCCGACTATGCGGCGATCCTCCCGGCTCACTTCCGGCGACGACGCCACGTACAGGTACTTCATTCCTTCCGGGCCAACTCCGGCAGCGGCAGTTCCACTCCGGGCCGCGGCTGCAGCGGGAGCGATACCGTGAACGTGGTGCCTTCGCCCACCTTGCTGGTGACTTCGATATCTCCGCCGTGCGCCTCGATAATTCCGTAGGAGACCGCCAGCCCCAACCCCACGCCCTTGCCTTCCGGCTTGGTGGTGAAGAACGGATGAAAGATCTTGGCCATGTTCTGGGGTAAGATGCCCTCGCCATTGTCGGCCACCACGAACCGCACGAACCCGCCGCCCGTATTGGTGGAAACCGCCACCCGCCGCTCGCTTTTGCCATGCGTGGCCTCGGCCGCATTGAGCAGCAGATTCAAGACCACCTGCTGCATCTGCGACTGGTCGCAGGGCACGGCCGGCAGATCTTCCGCCAGTTTGGTTTCCACCTCCACGCTGCTCAGCTTCATCTTGTGCTGCACCAGCGAGAGCGTCATGCGGACGATTTTGTTGACATCGGCCGGCGCGCGTTGCGGCTTGGAGCGGCGCGAGAAAGCCAGCAGGTCGGACACAATCCGCCCCACGCGCGTGGTCTCGTTGGTCACCTGGGTCAGGTACCTGCGGAATTCCGGTATGCGCTCATGGGCGATGCCGTCGTCTTTCAACATGCGCTGCAGCAGCATGGAGAGATTCAGCACGCCGGCGATGGGGTTGTTGATCTCGTGGGCCACGCTGGCGGAAAGTTGCCCCAGCGATGCCAGCCGGTCGCTGGCCAACAACTTCTGGTGGGCCGCTTTGAGTTGCTGCGTGCGATCCTCCACCTTGGTCTCCAGGCTCTGCGTGAAGGTGTTGATTTCCGCGAGCGCAGTGCGCAGGCGGTCGCGCATGGTCTCGAAAGAGTGCGCCAGTTCGTCCAATTCCTCGCTGTTGCCGCCGATATCGAGCGGCTTGTCGAGCTCCATCTGGCTGATCGCCTTGGTCCCCTCGATCAGCTTCTCGATCGGCTGACCGACAAATCGGCGGGTGAAGAAGATGATGAACAGGCTGATGAGCGTCACTTCCACGCCGGTGACCAGCAGCACCCGGAATTTCATGCTGGCCACCTCGTGATCCACGCTTTCCAGGTTCAACGACAGGTCCAGCACACCCAGCGTCTTGACGCCGACGGGATGCGCGTGGCATTCCGCCTGGCTGCAGGAGCGCTCGTTATAGATCGGCGTGCGCATGTCCAGCCGGCGCCAGCCGTCGGGTCCGCGGTAGACGGCGACGCGCCTTTTGGCGTCCACCGCCTTCTGGTCCATGGACTCCTGACGATCTTCCCGATTGGTGGAGAACGTGACGTGCCCGGCGCTGTTGAACATGCGGATGCGGTCGATCCCCTGTTTGAGCGCGATGGTCTGCATCACCTGGTAGGCCGCCTCGCGATGGTCGTCGAGCATGGCGTGCCAGGTGGCGCTGGTGATTCCCTTGGAGAGCTGGTCGGCCCCCAGGAGCACGGTATTGAGGAGTTGCTTTTCCTCGGTGGTGACGTTGACCAGTCCGGATACCGCCGCCACGATGAGAACAATCACCGTGATGGAAAGGATCAGCTTGCGGGCGAGTCGCCGCGGCATAATCGGTATTGAGAGTCCGAAACGATTGTAGCGTGTAGCTTCTTCCTACACAATCCTGAATTTGAACACAAACGGGCGCCCGTCGGGTGGTTTGTTACACTGAGGGTTGCACCCGACCACCACCAGCAAGCTGCGGGTTTGCGCAGTGAGTTTCCTCAACACCACTCCGTTGGTGTGGGGCATGCTGCACGGTCCGCAGCGGGGACTTTTCCAACTGGATTTCCGGATTCCCTCGGTCTGCGCCGACCGGATGGCCAGTGGGGACGCGGATATCGGCATCGTGCCCTGTTTCGAACTGACCCGGCAGGATCTGGAAGTGATTCCCGGCGCGGGGATCGCCTGCCATGGTCCGGTGCGCAGCATTCTACTGGTGTCGCAGCGGCCGGCGGCGGAAATTCGCACGCTGGCGGTGGACAGCAGTTCGCGCACATCGGTGCAACTGGCGCGCGTGATTCTGGAGCGGCGCTACGGCGCGGAGTATCGGGCCATTCCACACGCACCGGACCTGGACGCGATGCTGCGGGTGGCCGATGCGGCCCTGATCATCGGCGACCCGGCGCTGCGGCTGGATCCGGCGCTTTTGCCCTACGAGGTCCACGATTTGGGCGGCGAATGGGTGGAGATGACCGGGTTGCCGATGGTATTCGCGGTCTGGGCGGCCCGCAAGGGAGTGGCGACGCCGGAGGTGGTGGAGGCGTTTCGGGAGTCGTGCCGCTACGGCCGGGAGCGCATGGACGAGATTGTGGCCGCGGAATCCGCGCGGCTGGGCTTCTCGCCCGGGTTCGTGCGCGAATATCTGACGCGGCACATTGTTCACGAGCTAGGGCCGCGGGAGTATGAGGGAATGGCTCTGTTCCTGAGCTACGCGAGGGAGAAAGAGCGGACCGGCGGACCGGCGCTCACCATGTTGTCGTAGGCGTAGGCGTCGTGTTCCCGCCCGGATACGTCAGCGACGTCATCTTCCCTTCATTGTCCCACTGGTAGGTGGCCGCCACGCTCACCGGGTATGGGGACGATACGTTGTTGAAATTGTACATCGGCCACGATGCGTGCTCATGAGCGCGTCCGGGTATGGAGTGTTGGGTCCAGGGTCGTCGTGCTGGTGTTGAAGGTCCAGACCTTCTCCGATTGGGCGCCCAGGTCCTGCACGGTTCCCCTCCCGTGAAGGCTGCCGGTGCCGCTCGCCAGCGACAGGCTCCAGGTGTAGGTGCTGCCATTGTAGGCCGGCGACAAGGTGCGGGTCTGCACTTCCCGGTACTGCCCGGAGGAGTTGCCGGCGGTGTAAAGGAATGTCCGGTATTGCCACCCCAGCCCGCCGCCCAGCGGGGTGGTGAACTGCATCATTTCGCCGTAGGCATTGTACTGAAACTGGTTGGAATTGCCGATTCCCGCGGGCGTTACACTGCTCAGCATTTTCAAGCGTAGGGGAAGGGTGTCGACGGCTCCGAACTGGACGTGGTAGCATTTTGCAGGTATATTGCGTCTGTTGGCTCGCATCGGTGCGGATGAGCACGTGGTCGGCGGCGGCGTAAGTGTGCGCGTCCTCTATAGCTGCTTTCATTTCAACCGATAGGGCCGGTCGAAAATCCACTTTCGAGCGCTCGTCGATATTGGCGACGTCCCAAACAAGTGCCACCCTTCGCAGTGGGGCTCACTCGTCGCGTGAAAGCCGCACCCCTCGTAGTAGTCGCCGTCGGGCATTTTCAGATACATCGTGATCTGGTTGTCCTCCAGATTGAAGTCACGGATGACGACCTCCTGAACTCCCCGCCATTTGGCCTCGATCTCACTGCGAAGTTCGTCCGCTATGCGTCGCTTTGTGGGATCGTCGGGAGACGGCTTCCAAACGGGTATTGCGCTCATGTCGAGAGTGATTGTGCAGGTTCCAACAACATCCGTCGCATATTGAAGATCCGCGAATGCCTCGACGCACTCCCGCCAGTTCTTTTCGAGCGGACAGGCCCCGCCACCCTGCAGGCCGCCTTTGCCCAACAGATACGTCAGCCGAACACCGGGGCCGAACTCGTTTAGCTTTTGGCGTACGTAAAAGGCAGTGAGCGGGCCGCGCTGCCAAACATCGGCGTGCAACTCCTGCAAGCCTTTAAACGGGTCAAGTTCTTCAGTCCTCTGGTAAGCGATCTGATGTTTGAAAAAACCGAGGGCGGCCGGTTCGGGGCACCTCGCCGGTGTAGAGTCGGCCCCCGGAATCGGGTCTAGATTTAACCGGCCCGTCTCGTCAGACTGGGCCCGTGTGGGTTGGCCCTTTCCCGCGGCCTCCTTCCTAAGCTGGTTGATCGTCTGTGGATCATCACCGGCATGCTCCGCGGCTGCACCAAGACAAGAGCCGCACAGGCAAAGAGCGATAGCACCCGTGGCCAGCGTGATTCTGGTCATTGTAGTTGCCCTGGTCGACGAGGACGGCGCGGCGGCGGCCGCCTTACGACCGGCGGCGGTTTGTAGACATCCGAGTAGAAGTTCCATGTGTTGGGACCGTCCACAATCGTATCGATTCTCGTCTGAACGACGTAACTGCTATGCGACGGTACCGCTCCGTTCGAACCGAATGCGAGGGCGCCGGGAACGGGATCGGTGATATAGAGCAGCCCAGGGATGTAGTTGCCGTTTTCTGCGTTAATGGTTCCTTGAGCCACATCGAAGGCGGTTGCCAGGCCCTCACGCTGACTTGAGGCGGGTGAACCCGTGAGGACATTGAGCAGGTCGGTAGCGAACCCAGTGGCTAACTGTCCGTTGCTTGTGAACACCTGGCTACGGGTCCTTCCAGTCGTTACGCTCGCCGCAAAGCTCGAAGGAATGTTGTTTGGCCCGTAAAACCATGCCTTGTCACTAGAGGAAAGGTTCCATCGATTCAAGAACGTCCAATCCAGCGCCGCCCAGACCTGCTGGTCGGCCGAAGTGCCGCTTCCCTCCTGTTCAAAATAGCTCATTACCCCAAGAATGCCGGCATCGGAGTCGAAAAGCTGCTGAACCGTCATCCCAAGTTCCGCTGCATAGTTGATGAAGCCGGTCGAGCAGTTAGTCCCAGGCACAACGGGCGGAAGCGTGACCGGGCCGAGGCCACTGGGATCGTTGGCATTGACCGGGTCGCCGTTCACATACGTGTACGCATTCCACGTGGTCGGATTGGAATAATCGACGTTGTCCATTGAGGGGTCAGGCGACCAGAAGCTCCCGGTGTTGCCAGAATAGTATCGCTGGTCCGCGTAATCCTGCCCGACCGCATCCCGGAAGTACGTCCCGAACTTATCCCGCCCATCCGGCCTGTTCGTCCGCTCTTCCCCATACGGGTAGTACGCAAACTGCTCCCCTTGCGTGTTCGCCCGCACACTCCCCAGCCGATCCGTAAACACCGCCACTCCNNGCTGTCCGGGTCCTCGTCATATCCCGTCATCACCCGCTTGCCCCAGGGATCGTACCCGTAGAACCACGTGGCGTACAGCGGATAGGCGCCCTGCATGACCATCCGGTTCTCGAAGTAGCGGGTGCCGCCGCTGTTCCCGTTGCCGTCGAAATTGCTGCCCGCCTGGTGATTGTTCGCGTCGTAGGACGCAGTCATCGACGGTGCCGCGTTCGGCGCGCCCCCGGTCCCCAATTTCGATGTCAGGTTCCCGAATCCGTCATAGGTGTACGTCTCGCTCCACTGCGAGTTCGACGCCCCCGTCAGCCGATTTAACGCGTCGTAGCTGTAAGTCGTATTCTCGCCCGTGATGCCGTCCACCGATCCGATAGTCCGCCCGTTGTTCTGACCCGACGCATAGGTGTACGTCATGTTGAGATAGCCCGGCACCGACTGGTTGGTCAGTTGCAACAGGTTATTATAGGTCCGCGTCTCCGTCGTCCCTCCATACGACAGTTGGAACAGTTGTCCCGCCGTGGTGTAGGTCGCGCTGGCGAACGGCTGCGGACCGTTGCCGTCTCCGTCGTCCATAGTCATCTCGCCGACGCCTCTGGATGTGAAGTTTGAGGAGATGTCTGGGCGCAGCGGGCGGGTGGCGTTTCAGATGAGATCTAAGGATGCGGCTGCGATGTTTCCGGCGGCCACACAGTGGCTGGGGACGGGGCGCGTTGCGGCGCTGGCGGCGACTACTCACTTGGTCGGGATGATCTTTCCTGGGCTTCATTCGATTTATAGCGATCTCGCGGTAAGCAGATGTGCCGATGATGACGCGGAGGAGTTCCTGGGATTTCGGGTGATGGATGCGGATACGCGGTTCCGGACAGTGAACCATGAGATCGCGGGTGGGGGTTGGACGGGAACTGTGAACAGCGTTGCGCGGAGGGTGCCGGTGGCCCAGCCGACGATGGAGTCACTCGCGGGGGTGGTGGGAGCGGAGGAGTTTGGCGGCACTGTGGCTCTAATCATAGGAGGATCGCGAGGGTTGGGCGAGCTGACGGCCAAGCTGATCGCGAAGGGCGGCGGGCGCGCGATTGTTACCTGGCAGCGCGGGAGAGCCGATGCGGAGAAGGTCGCTGGCGAGATTCGCGCGGCTGGCGGGGCGTGCGAAACGCTTAAGTATGATGCGTTGAAGCCGGTTGGTGAGCAACTCGCTCTGCTCCCGGAGGTCCCCACTCACATGTACTACTTTGCGACGCCGCCGATTTTCCGGGCTCAGTCGAGCCTTTTTGTTTCGGCGCGATTTAAGGAGTTTCTGACAGTTTATGTCGATGGATTCTGGGAACTGGCGCAGGCGCTCCGCGCTCGCCAGCCGCGGTTATCGGTGTATTATCCCTCGTCGGTTTTTGTCGAAGTGAGGCCTATGGGGATGACCGAGTACGCAATGGCGAAAGCTGCAGGGGAGGCATTGTGCTCAGACATGAATTTGTCGTTCGCGCCGATGCATGTGACGCAGAGCCGTCTACCACGGCTGCTGACGGACCAGACGGCGTCTGTCGCCGACGTGGAGACGGCTGACCCGGTGGAGATTTTGTTGCCCATCATTCGCGAGGTGCAGTCTTGGCCGAAATGAGCGAGGCCTTTGGCCGGGCGGCCTCGCGCTCCGCCTCGCGTTATGCTTGAACCTCTCAACTGCGCATGTGTGGATGTCGGTAACTTCAAAAGTGAGTGGAGTGTCCTGATCGTATTCATTCACCTGACTACCTGACCTAAGCGCTGCTGGCTAATGCTATCGAGGCGCATCCGCCATTTCTCTTGCTCCCGGCCTCCCCGTCCGGGTTTCGAAGACGGCCACGAACGGATTCACCGCCAAAGTTCGAAACGTGTCCACGATGGGGAGCCAAATTCACCTATGGTTC
>PLRZ01000242.1 GCA_003164075.1 Bryobacterales bacterium
CTCTTATCGAGCTGGGCCGAACGGAAGAGGCGATGCGCCGCTCGGAGAAAACGAATCGGCCCGAGACGCCGCAGGCGGTGGAACTCGCTATGCGGGGCTTTATAGCGGCGCATGCGGGACGTGAATGCGAAGCTTTGAGTGCGCTGCGGGTTCTCA
Source organism: Bryobacterales bacterium (assembly GCA_003164075.1). The sequence continues at coordinate 157 of PLRZ01000242.1, forward strand.
GAAAACGTCGCGAATCCGGCTATATCCCGGCTATCGCGATCGCGTGGCTGGAGATCGCGCTGAAGAACTATGCAGACGCCATGGACTGGCTGTTGCTCGCCGCACAGGAAGGCGAGCCTTATCTCGCGTCGGCCAGGGTTTCCCCGGCTTACGACCCGATTCGGCAGCTTCCCGGTTTCGAAAGATTGATCGCCCTGAGTTGATCCGGAACTCAGATCCCGCAAAAACGGATCAGGTGTTCGGGCGCGATCTGTTTCATCGCTCGGCTCGGCGTCTCTCCGGCAAAAACACGGAAGTCGCGAATCATATGCATCTGGTCATACCAGCCGGAAGCGTGAGCTATCTCGGTCCAGTTGATATCGCCTGTGGACCTGGTGAGCACCGCGCTCTGAAAGCGGGAAATCCGGGTCACCGTGTTGGGCGATACACCGGTGGCTGATTCCCGCCTTCCGTGAGAACTCCGAGGCGGTTGCACTGTTTCCCGGAATAGTCAGAAGGCGAAGTGCCCGCCCCACCGACATCAAGCAGCAGCGCGCCACCTTTGCCTGCCATCCCACTTTTTTGATGCGCACCTACGGTTGGAGCGCTGCACATGCCGGCCTGGTTTTTGGCTCGGTCGTGACCGTCTGCAGCAGCTTGGGCATTCTCTCCGGCGGCTGGTTCTGCGATTTTCTCGCCCGCCGTGGTTATCGCGATGCACATTTCCGCGTCGGCCTCATCGTCACGTTGCTGATTTTGCCCGTAGCCGCCCTCTATCCGCTGATGCCGACGGCAAGGTTGGCGGTGGCCCTGCTGGTCCCTTTTGCCTTTCTGATGGCTGCGATGTATGGCGTCGCCCCCGCCGCGCTCCAGCAGATGGTGCCCAATGAAATGCGCGCCCAGGTTAGCGCCATGTATTTGTTCGTAGTCAATATCATCGGCCTGGGCGCCGGAACCACGGCCATCGCCTTGCTGACAGACCACGTTTTTCACGACGACAACATGCTGCGCTACTCGCTGCTGATTTCCGGCACGGGCGCCTATGTCGTCTCGGCCCTGCTCTGGTGGCGCGGACTCAATCCCTATCGGTGCACCGGCGACCATGCCGAGGCTTTGCGTTCCCCCCAAACTGCGCCCGCAATGGCGCGGACCTCACGGCGTCGCGCCTTCAATCGAATCGGCTTACCGGTGGATTTGACTGTAGTGGAATTGTAGTGGTTTCAGGAAAACCGGCGATACTGGGCGAAACAGCCGCTGAACAGAATCAGTGAATTAGGCGCCGGCGATACTCCGCGATACAGTGAATTTCAGCTTGAGGTGCTAGCGGGAGCAATCCCGTAGGGGTTCAAGTCCCCTCCCCCGCACCACACATTCTAAAGCGGTTATGACGACAATCCGAAATCGGATAGTCGCCGTTTCCTTGTCTTAGGCCTTATTTTGGACCCTACAATTCCGGGGACCGCCGAGCCGTTGAACGGGTTCATGGAAAGCGACACCAGCCGGTTCGGACAACCTCGACCTCAAGCCCGCCCTTCCAACCCCATCGCTCATCGGGAAGTCTACGTCTTCGACCCAATACACGAGGCTCGGACCCCAACCGCCGAGAATCCGTTGGTTTCTTCCCGCGGCTGTTTGGCATACTCGGATGGGCAAGCGGCGCCAAAGCGCCACGACGGCTTGGTGGGTTAATGCCCATTCTCCCCGCCAGACACAAACGGCAGGGCGGCATCGGGAGTGCAGCGTGTCAGCCGCTTCGCCAGTAAACCCTGCCTGCCAGCCCCAGAAAGAGCATGACCAGCAACGCCATCGCCGCGGCTGACCAGCCGGCCGCGTGATCGCCCAGGAAAACCACTTCCCCGTCGTGATGTCCAAACCAGCCCTGCCAGGTGGTGGCGTCGTCCGCCAGAACCTTCTCCACCGTTTCTTTGTAACTCGGCAGCATCGCCTGAAACTCCGGAAGGTGGCCATACTGCCGATTGAGATCGCGAAACCACCTGTCGTAAACCTCAACCTGGTGTTTTTCGAACCAGTTATTCCAGGCGGAGAGCGAGAGTGCATCGGGTCCCGCCTGCGCCGACTGAATGGACGTGCCGGTGAATACCATCCCCGGGAAAACGGCGCCCTGGGCATCGTTCTCCAGGCTCTCCACATGCGCCTGCAGCAGGACTCCGAACGAAAAATCCACCGCGCACCCGGCCAGAATCACCATCGCCAGAGTTCCGCGCCGCCACGGGACCACCGCCGCCAGCATCGACAAGCCCACCACCTGGAGCGAAAGCAGGGTGAGGTGCCCCACTCCCAGAGCGTCGCGCTCGCCCACCACCGCGATACCCAACACTAACCCGGCCGCGATCAAAATCCGCCAGAAAAGCTGCTGCGGCGTGACCGGGACTCTCTCCGGCGGGACCTTCGCGGCCGGCCGCTTGGGTTTCGCCCGTGGCTGGGCGGCTGCCGGCGGGCGCTTCCGGCGCAGAGCACGATACGCCAGCCACACCACCAAAGGCCCGCCCACCAGCCCCATACCGAAGATCGCATTGAGCTGGTAGAACACGAAAAACCAATCGCGAACGTAAGCGCTGGTTCGCTGCCCGCCGAAGCGCCCCAGCATGTCCGGGTCGCGCACCGCCAAGGGCACGATGGTGTCGAACACGTTGCTGGCGATCTTCTCCAGCGTGCTGCCGCCATATTGCTGGCTGGAAGTCACCGTGGAGTTCGAAAGGAACGTGATGCGCGGGCCATACACCGCCAGCGACCAGCACAGCCAGGTACCCACCAGCAGCCCGCAGATTGCCGCAATCCCCGCCAGTTCCCGCCACTTATTGGGCCGCCGCGGGAAAACCAGCGTGAGATAGTGCAGGGTCAGAATTACCACATAGGGGCCGGCCGAGTAGTGGACCAGCAACCCGGCGGCCAGAGCTACAAAGGCGGCGGTGGTGCGCACCAGGTCCCGCTTCCTCCATCCGGCCAGGTAGAGCCACAGGGCCAATACGACGTAGAACGCCGCGGCCGCCTTGGTCCACGTGTAAGTGGTGTTCTGCATCACCAGCGGGCTCGCGGCGTACAGCAACACCAGCAGCCAGGTGCGCCGTTTCGCCCTTCTGCCGAGCGCGGGCATCATCAGGTAGCACGGCAGGAAGAGCAGCAGGTTCAGAAAGACAAAAACTTCCTGAAAGAGTTCGAAGCGGTCGGCGGTTTGCGCCAGGAAAAACGCTGCCAGCACGTTCATCATGGGCGGCCGGGCAGGTAGGGCATACCCGGGCATAATTGTCGTGCCGGCGGGAAAATGCCGCAGGAAGAACAGGCTCCGTTGAAAGTGCTCCAACCAGTCCCCAAACCACGCTGCGCCGGAGTAGTTTCGGATCGTGGCCATCAGCAGGGCAGTCCACAACAGCAGGAAACCAAATCCCGCCAGAGCGTGCCTCACCGGCGCCGCCCGCAGGAGCCTCCCGATATCTTTCCAGCAGACGGCCCCCATCGCCACGCAGAGAAGCGACACCGCCGCAAACGGCGCGGCGTGAACCGGCATGCGATCGCCGCGAGCCCCCACGCAGTAAATTCCCCATGAGGCCAGGTACAACAGGATCAACGACAGCCCGATAGAACCGCAAAGCTTCTCGAGCGGGTTCCACGGCAGCTTGCGGACGAAGAAAAAACCCGGCGCGAAACTGCAGACCGGTAGCAGGAGCAGGAGCAGTCCCAACTGATAGGCGAGCATGCGAAACTCCAGTCTAACTTGCCGGCCGGGTGTGCGGAGGACCGGATGGGGCCGTCATGCCGGCCCGGTGCGCGAGACTGAGTTTCCGAGTCGGTTCGCATTCACGCCTGGTTGTACGCAGACATGGTAGTGGAGGACCAACCTTGGCGCCGATCTGAAGCTGGCTGACAAGTGTCTGGGGCTACATCGTCAACGGTCTGAAAGAACGATCGTTGGCAAAGCCGCCAAGAGACACTCCACCCTCTCGCGAAACGACCAACGTTCAGAACTCCTGATGTCGTGGAATTTGCCGTGNNCTCGCCTGCCCGCCCGCACTGAATTGAATTAGGCGCGCTGTTCGAATAGGATCGAGGGCAGGCGAGCACCGCCTGCCCCACCTGCGGGCTCACTACAAATTCCACGACTTCAGGAGTTCTGACGGTCTGAAAGAGCGATCGTTGGCAAAACCGCCAAGAGACACTCCACCCTCTCGCAAAACGACCAACGTTGGCTGTTTGAGCTGCCCGCAGGGCCACTTCTTCTGCGCCCGGAGGGCACCCCGTCAGGGCCCCGTACAGGGAGCGTCACAGTACATCGTGATGTTTTGAGGCCGTCGCCGTTACACTGGTTGCATACCTCATCGCAGCAACACCAACATGAAGCTTCTCTTTGTAGCATCGGATCCCGCGGAGTTCCGCGGCCTTTTTCTCCATTGCCGGCAGATGCGCAAACCAGGCGTCCAGGCCCACTGGTCCCGCGCTGGACTCCTCGGCCCTCACGAAGTCCTGCTCGTTGCCAACGGGGCCGGCCCCAAGCGAGCCGCTGCCGCCGTCGACTCCGCCCTGGCGAGCTTCCACCCCGACGCCATCGTCAGCATGGGATTCTGCGGCGCGCTCGATCCCTCGCTCGCCATCGCCGATATCGTCGTCGCCACCACCATCTTCGACGGCGGCCGCGCCTTCGCCCCGCACTCGCCCGTGGCGAACGGGCCGCACCATCTGGGCCCCATCTGCTCCATCGACCGCGTCGCCAATACCGCCGACGAAAAGAGCCGCCTCTACTCCACCGGCGCCATCGCCGTCGAAATGGAGGCTGCCGGCGTGGCCCAACGCGCCCAGACCCTCGGACTGCCCTTCTTTTGCGTCAAAGCCGTGACCGACCTGGCCGGGGAGACCATGGCTAATGATTTCAATGCAGTACTGCGTTCGGACGGGCGTTTCGATACAATAGGAATCTTAGCGTCTAGTTTGCGTCACCCGTGGGTCAGGCTGCCGGAACTGTTCCGGTTGAGAAGCCGTAGTCTACTGGCCGCACGGTCTCTGGGGGAGTTCATTGCCGACTGCCGATTCTGAACCGATATCTGTGCCAGCATCTGTGCCAGCGACGATGCATGCGGCAGTATATCGCGGCCAGAGTAAGGTGGG
>PLRZ01000207.1 GCA_003164075.1 Bryobacterales bacterium
CCAAGGGGGACGATGTGCGGGCGACATCGCCCACATCGTAACACGTTGGCGGGTATGGACTGGCAACGGGACGCTGGGAGGGGCGGCCGCGACCCAATGATCCGGTATCGTTGCGTTCCCTCTAGCCAGGTTCCGCGGATCACCGCGCCGCACAACTGAAGTTCGCTGCGTCGTCGATGCTGCCGCTGCCTTTGTAGCGCGCCACTAGAGGATATGGGCAGAGCGGCCGCGTGCGAACCGCGGTTCCGCTCGAGACTCGACTCGCAGGGATGGTTTTCGGAGCATCGCCCGATTCCACCCAATGCAACAGCGGTGTGGCGACATCGAAGGTGCTGGTTCCTACCCCGCCACCGCAATGGAACATGCCAGGCACCATGAAGAGGCGGAAAAAGTCCGGAGTGGAATCACCCATGCGATTCGTCACCTCGTCGTAATATTCAACCGCCACGCGCGGATTGAGTTGAGGGTCGGCCCAGCCGAAATACATGATGAGCTTGCCGCCCCGCTGGCGAAATATTGAGAGATCCGGGTCGGTAGCATCGATCGCCTCATGAAGGAATGCCAGACGCGGAATGTCTTTGTCGATATCGAAATCCGCCATCGATTGGTTCGGATCGGCGCCAGGCATCGCCAAGTAGCGGAGAAAGCTCCGGGCGTAATTCGCCCAGACATTCCCGCCGTTTGGCGCGCTGATCACCTGGCCCAACCAGCCGCTCTGTCCGTTCGGACCGGCAACTTCCGCGCCCACCGGCCAGCCGGGAAAGAAACGTTTACCCTGACGGAAGACGTCGCTGTATATGCGATCGGCAGCGGCGATTTCGGCAGCGGTGAAACAATCGGGCTGGTCTTTTCCGTCCGCGCAGCGCGGGAGGTCTTGTGTCGCTTTGAAACCGCAATGCAGGGGATCGTCAATCAGTCCGTCCTTGAGACCGTCTTTGGCGTCGCACTTTTCGTAAACAGTTGCCGCAAGCAGGCCGAGTTTGGCGGCAGGGAATGGATTGGCGCTCAAAACCTTCATCCAGTAGGCGCGCGCAAGCATGTTTCCTGTGTTATAGAGCGCGGGAGAGCCGGCAATGATTCCATCGAAATCATCGGGAAAGCGTTGGGCAATCGTGAGGCCCTGGCGACCTCCTTGCGAACAACCGTCATAGTAAGACTTGGACGGATTCGCGCCATAGTAACTGTGCACAAGACGCTTGGCAGCCAGCACGGTAACGTGCAGCGAACGGAAGCCGTAATCGAGGAGCTTCTGGCGGCTCAGCGCGAAGCTGGCGTCGGGTTCGAGCGCGGCCGAGTGGCCAGTGTCGGTCGAGGCGGTGGCAAATCCGGCGCGAAGCGCCCGCGCGTGGTTGGCGACTCTGTTGGGAGCATCGAACGATTCGCCAGCCCATCCGCCGTTGCCGAACATATAGAAGCGGCCGTTCCAGCCGGTCGGGAGATTGACTTCGATGTTGATCTCGGGCTGCGCCATGAGAAACACTTGGCAATGTTCGGGAGCGCTGGTAGAGGGTGGAACCAGGGCCGCACTGACGACGGAGAGATCGAAGCCGGTTAGGCTGAGCAGTTGGCTGCAGGTCGTGACCGGTTTGGCGGTGGCGGGCGGTGGGGTCCAATCCCGGAACTGTACGGAGCCGCCGCCCTGCCCGAGAAGAACTGCTGCGAAACCTAGAAAAAGTATGAAAGGCCGCATCGGATGTCCTATAGTGGCGTTCATCGTACCTCACTGCTGTCCCAATCGGCAAGACCGCTCCCTGGCGGTCGCGGCTCAGTAACAAGTCCCGTGGAATCATCGCGGCGTTTTCCGAGCCGCGCGCGCAAGCAAGCGGTCCTTACCACTTGAAGGCAGTTTCATGACAGCAAGCTAACTAAGCCGTTGGATCATTCTCCCGGCACGGCCGATCTGCGCTATCATCTCGGAGAACGGAGAGGACTCCACATGCTCGCCTACCTCGACACGCTAATCGGTTTCGCCGTAGTGATGCTCGGCGCCAGCCTGATAATCACCATCTTCACGCAAATGATCTCGTCCTTATTGAGCCATCGCGGCGCCAACCTGAGGTGGGGTCTGGAGACCATGTTCAAGAACCTTCCGGGCTGTCCGCTGCTGAATCAGGCGAAGAACGCCTCAATGGCCGCCAAAGATGTGCTTACCCATCCTCTGATTTCAGATTCGATCTTCTCGCTGAAACCGCAGTGGCTGGCGGACCGCTTCCGGCTGGCAACAGCAGTAGGTCCCGACGAACTCGTCGCCATCCTGAAGGACCTCTCGACGAAGCCCGCGTACGCGGCCATTGCCGGCCTGCCCGCCGAGATCGACGCCCTGCTCGCCGCGCAGAATCTCGCCGCCGGTCGCCGCCTCACGCTGCTCATCGGCTCACCCGCGCTGGCCGCGCTTCCCATCGCCGGCGCGGTGCCGCTGCTCGAGGACACGGTGAATTCGATCGAGGCCGAGGCCGGAAAACTCGAAGCATGGTTCAACGCCACCATGGATCGCGTCTCGGCACGGTTCACCACCTACATCCGCTTGTGGACAGTCGCGTTCGCGCTCGCGCTCGCGCTCGGAACAGGCCTCAACACGGTGACCCTGCTCAGCGAACTCTACACCAACGGCGCCTTCCGCCAGTCCGTCGCCGGCTCCGCAACACAGATGGTGGACCTCGCCGGCAAGGTGCTGCCCAATGGGCCGCAGGACGTGGTCACCAAGATGTATACCGACGCCGTCACCAAGGGGATCGCCGATTCAGGAGCCACGGCTGACACCACGCCGTCCGGGATCGACTCAGAGAATGCCGCACGCTCCTGGCTCATCGCGCACGTTACCAGTGCCCAACAGTCCGCCGCGCTGTCTGCGTTCGATAAGGCCCTTATGGACCAACGCATGCAAGATGCCGCTGCCATACGCACGATTCTCACCAAGGCGTCGTTCGACGTGCGGAACTTCGGATGGAAGCCGGACCAACCCAGCTTGCCACAGATTCCAGGTGTCCTCCTTACCGCCGCCCTGCTGAGCCTGGGCGCGCCCTTCTGGTTCAACATGCTGAAGCAGCTCGTCAACCTGCGCCCGGTTCTCGCAAATAAACAGGACGCCCCGGCCAATTGATCCCTCTCGGGCAGGTTCCCGATTCCGCCGATGCTTCGGCGTCCAACGTCAGAGATCCCGATGTCGTGGAATTCGCAGTGAGCCATCGAAAGGAATGGCTCAGGCCATTTTCCCCGCCGGGCTATCGCAGGCATACGCAACGTGGCGCGCGACTCGCCGAGTTGCGCGGTGCAGGTCAGGAGCTTGAAATATCCCTCATGGCATGCGCCGTAGATCGCGGCCGGGCGCCCCAATTGGACCACAAGTGCGGATATGGGAATATTGGTGTCGAGCGCCACACGCATCAGGCTTTGTCAGCCGTCGCTTGAGCGCGACACTCCACGCGAACCTCGCGTACGGCGCCGTCAATGAGGCTCTGCAACTCGTTCGGGTCCGTCTCGGCGTTGCGCTGCTTGATATCCTGCACGGTGCGATGAAACACGCGCCAGCGGACAGCTTCTTCGATGAATTTCGAGAGGTCGCCCTTTTTCATGCCCTGGGAGCCCCAAAAGGTGCGCAGTGGCAAGTCAGTTTCCTTCGAGACTTTGATGTTCCAGCGGACGGTTTCTTCCATAAAGCACCCCGGCGCTAAAGATGAGTAACACCAATGTGATTGTTGTACGTCAGGGCCTGCTGGGCAAGTGTAACGGCGTGTGAGTCACGCCGGGCAGTACAACAGGGAGACGCGGCGTCGTGCGCTCCGGTCGGGGTTTACATAACGCAACATCACGCCGGATTATGGGAGGCTGCTTGCGGGCGTGTCAGCAACGCATTGCCGGACATTCGAACGCAAAGACGACCGGACTGTATAACCGGCGCCACGCCGACATCAACGTGGGCGAATCCGGTGCCACCACCAGGGGTGAGGTCTAGTATAATTTGACTGATTGGGCCGGTTACGGACCCGTCTTGGGGGCCGAAAATGGAGATTTTGTGTTTCACACGTTGCGTGGCGAGTGCGGTTCACACATCGTCCCGCTGACGATGGCCAGATTTGCTCTTTGCGCACCGCGCGCAGCGAGAAAGACTGCCTTACTGAGAAGCTTCATGCTTGCCCCTGCCGTCTTTGCTCTTTATGGGTGGTCGGCAGCGGTTATAGTAGATGCGCAAACAACTGTTTCGGTGACAGGGGCAATTGTTTCGGTGACAGGGGCGAACACTCTCCCGCTCGCGATCGGTCCTGGCTACCAGGCTCTCGCAGTTAGTTGGACTCAGGCCAGCGCGACGAGGGTATCTATTTCAGCGACCATTACGGGGTCTGGGAGTACGGTAACAGCCTATCTGACAACCCAGATCGGACCTGGCACAACGGCAGCAAACGAAATCGCTGAGACCACACTGCTACTGCCAAACAATTACGGCGACTACAAGGATACGTCTTTGTTCAACCTCGCGAGTCTTCCGGCCGGCACATACTTCCTAACCTTGAACGCTAACGGTGGGGGTGGCGGCGGATGGGCCGGCAGTTTTCCTACCTCGCCTTCCATTACGACCGGAAGCGGAGCGAGCGCGAATGGCTATTACGTTTCAGGTGATGGTGCCCCCGGCAGTGTCGCGGCCTACCCGCCGGCGAGTAACTTCAACGGTCCAGGACCCAACAGAACGTTTTACAATGTGACAGGCACAATGCAAGTGCAGGTGCCTTTCGGCGATTTGTACTGTGCCGCCGGGGCCAATGGGCTGGGTAACATCTACGACCCAACGACTTCCTCCTGCGCAAGCGGAGTCGTTGTGCCTTTCGGCGATTTGTACTGTCCCCCCGGTCTCAATGGGCCAGGCTACCTCTACGACCCGGCGACTTCGACCTGCGTGAGCGGAGTCGCTTTGCCCTTTGGGGATTTATATTGTGCCGCCGGGGTCAATGGGCCGGGTAATATCTATGACCCAGCGACATCGTACTGCGCGGGCGGAATCGTTGTGCCCTCAGGGGATTTGTATTGCTCCCCCGGGGCCCGTGGGCCGGGTTACCTCTATGACCCAGCGGCATCATACTGCATGAGCGGAGTCGCCTTGCCCGTTGGGGATTCATATTGTGCCGCCGGGGTCAATGGTCCGGGTAATATCTATGACCCAGCGACATCGTACTGCGCGAGCGGAATCGTTGTGCCCTCAGGG
>PLRZ01000443.1 GCA_003164075.1 Bryobacterales bacterium
ACGCTCGAAGAGAAGCAGGAACTCCTCGAAATCTTCGATCCCATCGACCGGCTGACCCGCGTGGCCGAAATGCTCGACATCGAAATCGAAAAGCTGAATGTGGACCGCACCATTCAGGGCCGTGTGAAGCGCCAGATGGAGAAGGCGCAAAAAGAGTATTACCTCAACGANNTGGGCCGCGGCGAAAAGAGCGAAATCGACGAGCTGAAAAAGCGCATCGAGATTGCCGGTATGACCGCCGATGCCCAGGAAAAGGCCATGGCCGAGTTGAAGCGGTTGGAAAACATGCCGCCCATGTCGGCTGAATCCACGGTCTCCCGCAACTATCTCGATTGGCTGCTGGCGGTGCCGTGGAAGAAAAAGTCCAAGGAAATCCGCGACCTCAAATTTGCCGAAGGGGTGCTCGAATCGGACCATTACGGCCTGGAGAAGATCAAGGAACGCATCCTCGAATTCCTGGCGGTGCGGCGCCTGGTGAAGAACCCCAAGGGCTCCATCCTGTGCTTCGTGGGACCTCCCGGAGTGGGCAAAACTTCGCTCGGCATGTCCATCGGGAAAGCTACCGGACGCAAGTTCGTACGCATGTCGCTCGGCGGCGTGCGGGATGAAGCGGAGATTCGCGGCCACCGCCGCACGTATATTGGGGCGCTGCCCGGCCAGATTATCCAGATGATGAAAAAGGCCGGCACGCGCAATCCCATCTTCATGCTGGACGAAGTGGACAAGATGTCCATGGATTTCCGCGGCGATCCTTCGGCCGCGCTGCTCGAAGTGCTCGACCCGGAACAGAATTTCATGTTCGTGGATCATTACCTGGACGTGGAGTACGACCTGAGCCAGGTCTTCTTCATAGCCACGGCCAACGTGCTGCACACCGTTCCGGCGGCGCTGCAGGACCGCATGGAAGTGATCCGGCTCTCGGGGTACACGGAGCTCGAGAAGATGGAAATCGCCAAGCGGTTTCTGGTAAAAAAGCAGATGGAGCAGACCGGCCTCACCGGAGCGGAGATCGCCTTCGCGGATTCCGGTGTGAACGGGTTGATCCAGCATTACACCCGGGAAGCCGGCGTACGCAATCTGGAACGCGAGATCGGCAACGTCTGCCGCAAGGCCGCGCGGCAGCTAGTGAACCATCAGGGCACTAAGGACAAGAAGGCGCTCCCCAAGTTGGAGATCAACGAGGAAAAGCTGCCCGACCTGCTGGGCCCGTGGAAATTCCGCGACCAGAGCCTCGACAAGAAGAACGAAGTGGGCGCCGCCACCGGCTTGGCGTGGACCGAGGTAGGCGGCCAGATCCTCACGGTGGAATGCACCCTGATGGAAGGCAAAGGCAAGCTGACCATCACCGGCAAGCTGGGCGATGTGATGCAGGAATCGGTGCAAGCCGCCATGAGCTACATCCGCTCGCGGGCGCACACGTTCGGACTTCCGCGCGATTTCTACCGCAATCTCGACGTGCACGTCCATATTCCCGAAGGCGCCATCCCCAAGGACGGCCCCTCGGCCGGCATTACGCTCGCCACCACCATCTGTAGCGCGTTGACCCGCATTCCGGTGCGCGGCGACGTCTGCATGACCGGCGAGATTACCCTGCGCGGCAAGGTACTGGGAATCGGCGGGTTGAAAGAGAAGTTGATGGCGGCGCATCGTCATGGCATTCTGGAAGCAATCATGCCGCGGGAGAATGAGAAGGATCTCCCCGACATTCCGGATGCCATCAAACTGTCCATGAAGCTGAACTTCGTGGATTCCATGGATGAAGTTCTGAAGATCGCCCTGGAGCGCGAATTAGTGGCGATCCCGTTGACGCCCGGTACCGAACTCGGGTATCAGTCGGCGGTGGAAGAGAGCCGGGCGCATTGAGGAGGCTGGTGGCCGGAAGTTCGGCGCCAGCCGCCATGGTGGTTTTGGATTGAAAGCGGAATTCGTAGTAAGCGCCGGCCAGCCGGGGATGTTTCCCGCCGACCGGTTGCCGGAGATCTCGTTTTTAGGGAGAAGTAACGTAGGAAAGTCCAGCTTGCTGAACGCTCTGATTGGGCGCAAAGAGCTGGCCTTTATCAGCAGCACCCCGGGCCGCACACAAACCATCAATTTTTACCGGGTCGATGGCGCGTTTTACTTCGTCGACCTTCCCGGATATGGATATGCCCGGGTTCCCATGGGGTTCCAACAGAGCTGGAAGAAGCTGATCGAAGAGTATTTGGAGAAGAGAGAGACCCTGAGACTGTCCTGCCTGATTCTCGATACCCGCCGCGGATGGATGGAGAAAGATCTGGACCTGAAACGGTGGCTCGACGATCGGGGCAGAGAGTATCTAGTAGTCGCCACGAAGACCGATAAGTTAAATCAATCTGAAGAAAGCCGCGGTTTGCGCGCCATCCGCGAGGAAGGCGTGGAACCGCTGCCGTTCTCGGCCGTCACTGGCCGGGGAGTGAGGGAAATTTGGCAAGCAATAGCGACAACACTTCAACCACGGTAGGCAACGCCCTGCCGCAGGAAAAACCCGAGAAGTTGGAAAAGCCCACCGAAAAACATTCCGTCCGCGAGAACCCGGCGCCCGCCGCGTCCGCTGACATGGAGAAGCCGGAAAAGCCGGAAAAACCCGAGAAGTCGGAAAAGCCGGCCGCCAGCGAGAAGTCGCACACTGACCGTGCGGAACGCGCCGAACGAACCGCCAAGGCGGCGGCGCAGGCGGCTGCCCAGGCGGCAGCGCAAGCGGCCGTGGCGCCGGAGCCCAAGCCGGCCGAGACCAAGCCCGCCGAGGTGAAACCAGCCGAGCCGAAACCGGCCATCGAGCCCAAGCCGGCGGCGGCCGAATCGAAGCCAGCGGCGACCGAAACGAAGCCAGCGGCGACCGAAACGAAGCCAATCGAACCCAAGCCGCCCGAGGTCAAAGCCGCGGAACCTCCCGCCGCCCCACCCATTCCGCCGGACATCATCGGCCATCCCGGCCATCAGCGTCGCAAGCAGCAAGCCGCGCAGGCCGTCAAGAACGGCACCCCCACGCTCGACCTGGTGGAACTCAAAGACATGAGCATCCAGAAGCTCAACCAGGTGGCCAAGGATATGGGGATCGCCGGCGCCGCCGGTCTGCGTAAACAGGAACTGATCTTCAAGATTCTGCAGACGCAAGCCGAAAAAAGCGGACTGATCTTCTCCGAAGGCGTCCTGGAGTGCCTGCCTGACGGCTTCGGATTCCTGCGCGCGCCCGAGTACAACTACCTGCCCGGTCCCGACGATGTCTACGTGTCGCCCTCGCAGATCCGCCGGTTCGATCTGCGCACCGGCGATACCATCTCCGGCCAGATCCGTCCGCCCAAGGAAGGCGAGCGGTATTTCGCGCTGATCAAGGTGGACGCCATCAATTTCGAGCCGCCCGAGGAAGCGCGCAATAAGATCTTCTTCGACAACCTGACGCCGCTCTATCCCAATGAGCGCCTCAAGCTGGAGACCGTGCGCGACAACTATTCGGGCCGCGTGATGGACCTGCTGACTCCCGTCGGCAAGGGACAGCGCGGGCTGATCGTTTCCCCGCCCCGCACCGGTAAGACGATGCTTCTGCAAAGTATCGCCAATTCGGTCACCACCAATCATCCCGAGGTGACGCTGATTGTACTGCTGATCGACGAGCGTCCCGAAGAAGTCACCGACATGCAGCGCAGCGTGCGCGGCGAAGTGATCAGTTCCACCTTCGACGAGCCCGCCACGCG
>PLRZ01000257.1 GCA_003164075.1 Bryobacterales bacterium
TGCCTGCGCCACGAAAACGGGCTCATCCCAAATTCCACGACGTCAGGAGTTCTGAAGGTTGTCCGGGTTCGCCACGCTTACTAACACTGTAATAGTAAGGGAGCATTAGTTGACCCTGGGATACTCCGGACTATAAGAGTAGCGATGCCGATTTCACGCCAGGATGCCTGGCCCGCCCGCGCCGGAGACGGCCTGATCGAACGACCTCTGGCCGCACGTACGGAACTCATAGTCGCTCATAGTCAAAACTGTTCCTCTCCCTTCGGCCGTAACCGTGGCGCCGCGGACTACCAATTCCAGGGGGCATACGTTCTGCAAGAGATAAGGCCAGGCAATCCGAAGCTCCACGTCCGCGCCGTCGGGAGGAGGATTGTCGGCTACGAAACGGACCGCGCCGCGGCTCAAATCGACCGTGCGGCCCGAACCAAACAGCATGGTACTGCCCCGCCGGTAGCTGAATCGCAACTCCATTTCATACTGGTAGCGTCTGTCGCTACGGCGGTCTCCGTGGATGACTTCAGTCCGGCCCATAACCTGCTTACGCAATCATCGGCGGTTTTAGGGATTCCGGCCAGTCCTGCACGTACCCAAGACGGTATTCCCTACGCCTCTAGTGCTACCGGAACCTTCAGTACTTTCATACCACAATCAACGGGGAGCTACTCACCAAGCTCGGTATTGTGGGCCACGGTTCGTTTCAGTACTATTTGTTTGGAACAAAAAAGGGGTTACTATCTATGCTTGCTTTACAAGGAATCGTAGTCTTTGGTGCCCTGCAGTTTGGGGTAATAGCGATCGCAGCGGCGCTTTGGCTGGAATTGCGTCGCGAGGAGCTGCGCTTGCGTCGCGTGAGAAAAGTTGAGTCCATTTTGCATGACGAAGACCTTTGCCGCCCGCGGGAAGCGTATTTCAAGCGGGTTGCGTGACCGGAGGTGCCGACAATCGATAATTTTGGCGGGTGTTCCGCTGGGGTGGCCCCGATGCCTCTGAGACTGCCGCGACGCTGGAAGTTGTCGTGGCTGTGGACTCGAGAGAGTATCCCACAAGCAAAGCCGCCCTCAGTGCGGCTGGCGGTTGTGACTGCTCCCGCGGGCGAAGGCGAACGGCGCGGGGACGAAGCCGTTCGAGGAACGGAGATTCTCCAGACCACTCACGTCGAGACGGCGGAACTCGGAGAACTGGCCAAATTGCCGCCCTTTCGGCCTGTCGTAATCAGACTGCTCCGGCTCTTTGACCGGGACGACGTAAGCCTCGAGGAGGTCTCCGCTCTGGTGGAAGCCGATCCTAGTATGGCTTCGGAAATTTTGGCGATTGTGAACTCCCCGCTGTTCGGTGTCCAACAAACGGTTTCCCGTCCAGCCCACGCGATCGCTCTGCTGGGAGTCGAACGGACTAAATCGTTGGCCGCGACCCTGGCCATGCGGAGCCTGATGCAGGGCGGTCCGCGAACACCGATTGTGCGCCGCTTCTGGATACACAGTATCGCCACGGCCACCCTGGCTCGGCACCTTGCCCCTGCCTTCAACCTGGAGCCGGAAGCATCTCACGTGGCCGCCCTGATGCACGATCTGGGCCGCAGCGGACTTCTGGCCGCGCACCAGGAACCGTACAGCCGTTTGGCTTGCGCCGCGCACGAAAACACGGCGGAGATTCTGGCCGCCGAACAAGCGGCGTTTGGCATGACCCATTGCCAGGCCGGAATGTTGCTGGCCAAGGCATGGAACCTGCCCGCCCAGTTCCAGGAGGTGGCCGGCCACCACCACGATGCCGGTTCCGGCGAACCCCTGGTAGCGGTGGTGCAACTTTGCTGCCGTCTGGCCGACGATTTCATGTACCAGGCCATTCATCGGGGCGACATGGCTAAACCAGCGGCGACCATCGCGCAGTACGCGCCCGATCGTCTTCACAGTCGTCTGACAGGTGAGTTGGACGCAGTGGGCGCCGCCATCGAAACCGCCATCGGCACTCTCGATTTTTGAGAGATTGCCCCTATTGCGCGGAGGAGTTTGCCGCCAGCCGTAGCGAGGAGACTCATCGGAATAGTTGATAATTCTTACTAAGCCGGTCATTTCAGAAGGACGCTAACGTACGGGTCGCTCCCTTACGGTCCCTTACGGTCGCGGCTCGGCAACAAGTCCCGTGGAATCATCGCCGCGTTTTCCGAGCCGCGCGCGCTAGCAAGCGGTCTTCAGCGTTTGACGTGAGTTACCGCCTTCTAACTGTGATCGTTATACCGCTGGACCAAGAGGGCGGAACAATTGAGAAATCCGGGCGAGAAGCCAAACGTCTCATTAAGGCCGGAACCTTATTTGCGTGCCCTTCAGGCCAGTTTGTCTGCGGCAGCATGTCGTCGATCACTTAAAAGCCGCCCAGCTTCACGACCGCGAGCGCATCCTCGCGGGCTTCGTATTTTCCAGGTATAGCGTCGGCGAAGACCAGATCGAAGCAGCGCGACGCTGCTGTTTGCGAGAGCGCACGTTCGCCCAGAGCAGGCGATAGCGCAGGCGAATGAGAAGGCCGATGAGGCGGAAATCCATGAGGACGATTGGGTGACGAGGCGGTTGGGCGCGGCGTGCAGGCGATTCGTGGCCCGTTGCCATCCCCGCTTCCTGCTATCCTGGACTCGTGGAAAAGAGCGCCCGCCAAGACTCGTCGCTGCCCTTGCATCCGCTGGAGTCCCTTTCTTTTGAGGAGCTAGCTGCCCAACAGGGCATCTCGCCCGTAGAGGACTTCGAAGCGTTGATCGGCGGGCCGTCGCCCGAGGACGAGTCTGTGGAAGAGTTCTCCGCAATGTTGCGCGCGTGGCGTCGCGATGGCATCGGCACGCGCGATACGCAATGAACGCCGCCATTGTCGATACCGACGTGGTGTCGATGATCTTCAAGGGTGATACGCGGGCATTCTCTTTTCGCAAACACATCGCGGGCCGCCTGCTCGGGATCTCATTCATGACGCTCGCGGAACTCGAGCGCTGGCCGCTTGAGCGCGGATGGGGACCAGCGCGAAAACTCGACCTGGCACGGCACCTGGCACGCTACACGGTTTTGCCCGTGAGCCGCGAACTGTGTCTCAAGTGGGCCGAAGTCTCATTCGATGCAAAGAGACAAGGACACCCGATTCAAACTGCCGATGCCTGGATGGCGGCCAGCGCCCTCCATTATCAAGTCCCCTTGATTACCAACAATCGCGACGACTATTCGATGGTCCGCGGTCTGGCTCTGCTCTCGGCGTAGATTGCGTCGATTCCCTCTTGACGCCCGCCCGCCGGCGGCGTTAATATATCCGTAACGGATGTATTGATGAACAAGCCTCAATCGCCTCAAGATCTGCTTCCTCTCACGCCGCCGGTCTTCCACATCCTGCTGGCGCTGGCGGACGACGAGCGTCACGGGTACGGCATCATGCAGGACGTCGCGCAGCAGACCAACGACGCGCTGCAACTCGGCCCCGGCACACTCTACGGGTGCCTCAAGCGCATGCTATCCGCCGGGATGGTGGAAGAGTCCGACGTGCGGCCCGACCCCGAGATGGACGATGAACGCCGCCGCTATTACCGCATGACGCCGCTCGGCCGGCGGGTGGTGCGCGCCGAGGCGCAGCGCCTGGCCGATGCCGTTACCGCGGCCAAAGCGCGCCGCCTTTTTGACCGGCCCAAAGCCGGCGTCCCAGGAGGAGCCTGATGCCGCAATCCGCCATGATGCGTTGGTTTTGCCGGGTCTACGTGGTGATGGATTCATGGGTAGGAGCGTTCGGCGGCTCGAAGGTGGGGCAGGNNGGCAGGTGAGCACCGCCTGCCCCACCTACTACTCGAAATTGCGGGCCAGCCTCAGGAGTTCGGAGTCTAATCTCTGTGATCTCCAATACCTCTGTGTCTGTCCCGATAAAACCGAGGCGGCCCCCAAGACTCTCGTCAGCCCTTTTTGGTTTTTCTCTGTGTCTCCGTGTCTCCGTGGTGAAATCCCCTTCCCATGCGCGTTAAACTAGCCAATCTCATTTCCACCTGGTTCGGCTGCGGGTACTCGCCCAAGGCCCCCGGCACGGCCGGCTCGCTGGCCGCCCTCGCCATCGGCATCGTCTTGCACGAATTCGCCGGCTTTAACCAGTGGCAATTCGCGATTCTCGCNNGATCCCCAATTCGTCGTCATCGACGAGGTAATCGGCCTGTGGATCGCCATGGCCGGCGCCCGGGCATACAACTGGAAGAGCTATCTGGCGGCCCTGGCGCTGTTCCGCCTGTTCGATATCTGGAAGCCGCCGCCGGTGCGCCAACTGGAGGCCCTGCCCGGCGGATGGGGCATCAACCTGGACGATGTGATGGCGGGCGT
>PLRZ01000237.1 GCA_003164075.1 Bryobacterales bacterium
GCGATCTGCAAAGAACTTTACCGGACACTAGTGCTCATCCCATGTAGGATCGACAATTCTTTTTTCCTCTTTTCCCATAAGAGTCTAGCCGCCGGTTGTGACCACGGTCACTGCCGCGGATCGGGTAGTGAGCGACACTGGAACGGTGAACTACACCCTGATCCGCAATCTCAGCGACGAAATCCGGATCCCCAACAACGGGATCCTGAGCCGCACTCTATATGACGACGATCACGTCAAGATCCTGGCGTTCGGGTTCGCGGCCGGCGAGGAACTGTCCGCGCACACCGCGCCGATGGCGGCCGGCATCTACATCCACAGCGGCGAAGCGCGCCTCACGTTGGGCGAAGATACCTTTGACGCGCAGGCCGGAACGCTGGTGCACATGGCGCCGCAGTTGACCCACGGCATTTTCGCCAAGACGCCGGTAGTCATGCTGCTCCACATGTACAAGCAGGCGCGCCGGCTCAGCCAGGGAACGACGCAAGAATAGCTTCACATTGTCTGTGGTGGCGATGTGCCGCGACGAACTTCCGTGGGGCGCGACCGGCAGCCACGCGCTAACCACACGGGGCCGTTCCAGTGGTATCCTCATTTTCGTACCTTGCCTCGGACGAGCGCGAGGGAACCCAGGGAGAGCCATGAGCCTGATTCAGTTCACCAGAAACCATACCGATCACTCCACCGACAAGGGAAATCAGTTCGAATTCTTTTGCGATCGCTGCCACAACGGATTCATGTCCGGATTTCAGCCTTCGGCAATCGGCCTGGCCGCCAGCGCGGCGCGCACGCTCGGCAGCCTGTTCGGAGGCGTGCTGGGCAACGTGGGCGGATCTACTTACGAGATCGAACGCGCGGTCCAGGGGCCGGGGCACGACAAGGCGTTTCGGGAAGCCATTGAGGAAGCCAAACCGAATTTCCGCCAATGTCCCAAGTGCACTCACTGGGTCTGCCAGACCACCTGCTGGAACGCCAAACGCATGCTGTGCTTCGATTGCGCGCCCGACGTGGAGACCGAGATGGCGTCCGCGCAGGTGCAGGCGCAAGTGGAGCAGATGCGGGCCAAAGTGCAGCAGCAGGACCTCACCAAGGGCATGGACCTCACCTCGGAAGCGACCGCACTGTGTTCCAGTTGCGGGGCGCGGACGCAAGGCTCCAAATTCTGCCCGGAATGCGGCAAGCCGCTGCGGTCTAAAGGCGAATGCTCGCGGTGCGGTACCAGCGTGGAAGCCGGCACCAAGTTCTGTCCGGAGTGCGGCAATAAGNNCTGACGCGCGGGCTGGCGCTGGTGAATTTCCGCCGCGAACCGGTCTACCTGCCGGACGAATCGCTGGAGCAAGAGCCGCGGTTCCGGCGGTATGCCATCGGCTGCCGGAAACTGGCGGATTTGCGAACGCTGCGTGCCGCGTTTCGCGGTCGCGCGATTCATACGACCTTGGAGGCGTGGACCGCGCAAGTAGAGGCGGCTGGCCGGACATAAGGGGAGTGAACCGCGTGGCGCAGGCCGACCCGGTGTCGACCCGGGTTTCGAGCTCGTGGAGTTTGGGATGAGCCGTCGACCGTACGCTCCCTAACGGTCGCGGCTCTGATCGCCGAACTCCCGATGTCGTCGAACTTGTGGTGAGCCCGGCGGTGGGGCAGGCGGTGCGCGGCTGCCCTTTCGCCGCCGCGCAAGACAGATCCTGACGCCTCTTCCGCCAACGCCGCTTGACGGCCTGTCCGCGCGGTCCCACACTGTTTGTCAGGTGATCACTGTTCCGGATCCAACCATGTGTAAACAAGTCTTCTGCGCCATATTCGTCTTCGCTGCCGCCAGCAGCGCACAACCCCTGCAGCCGATGCGGCCGCCGGCCGTACCGCTCATCGCACACGATCCCTACTTCAGCATCTGGTCGAACACCGACCGCCTGAACGACGCGGGCACGGTCCACTGGACCGGCAAGCCGAACAGCCTGACAGCGCTGGCCCGGATCGATGGCGTGACGTATCAGGTGATGGGACGCGAGCGGAACGAAGCCAAATTACTGGTCCAATCGAGCGTGGAAGTGCTGCCAACACGCACCCTCTACACCTTCACCGGAGCGGGCGTTCAACTGGTTCTGACGTTTCTGACCCCCGCGCTGCCGGACAGCCTCGAGGTACTCTCGCGGCCTCTCACGTATCTGGAATGGCAACTCTCTTCGACGGACGGCGCCGAACACGACGTGGCCATCTACTTCGATGCCGGATCCGACCTGGTGGTCAACACGCCGGACCAGCCGGTTACCTGGGCCCGCTACCAACTGGACGGGCAAGCCCTGCTCCGCATGGGCTCCCGCGAGCAGGCGGTACTGGCCAAGCGCGGTGACGATCTGCGGATCGATTGGGGCTATCTGTATCTCGCCGCGGACCGTCCGGAGGGCGTTTCCTTCGCCGGCGCGATGCACTCCGACGCGGTCCGCGGCTTTCAGAGCGGCGGCAAACTACCGGACTCCGACGATTTTTCGGACCATCCGGCGCCCCGCCGGGGCACCAGCCTGGCGCTCGCCGCAAGTATCCAATTCGGCAAGGTCGGCGCCCGGCCGGTCTCCCGTTACCTGATGCTGGCATACGACGACGAGTTCGCCATCGAGTACTTCCAGCGCAAGGAAAGGGCCTGGTGGCGGCGTAACGGCGCCGATGCGGCCGACCTGGTCCGCGCCGCCCGCAAGGAACACGACTCGCTCGCGGCGCGCAGTACCGCCTTCGACACGGAGTTGATGGCCGACCTGCGCAGGGTGGGCGGCGAAAAGTACGCCCGGCTGGCGGCGCTGGCATACCGGCAGACGCTGGCAGCCCACAAACTGGTGGCCGATGTCGACGGCACGGCGATGTATTTTCCCAAAGAGAACTTCAGCAACGGCTGCATTGCCACGGTCGACGTGATCTATCCCAGTTCGCCTTTCACGCTGTTTTTCAACCCCCGTTTGCTCCAGGCGCAGCTTCAACCCGTGCTGGACTACGCGCGAATGGCGCGTTGGAAGTGGCCCTTCGCGCCGCACGACCTGGGCACCTATCCGCAAGCCAACGGACAGGTCTACGGCGGTGGAGAGCGCACGGAAGAGAACCAGATGCCGGTGGAAGAGAGCGGCAATATGCTGATCATGCTGGCGGCGCTGGCCCGCGTGGAAGGCAAAGCCGATTATGCGGAAAAGTATTGGCCGCAGATTACCAAGTGGGCCGAATACCTGAAGGAAAAGGGCCTCGACCCCGCCAACCAGCTTTCCACGGACGATTTCGCCGGACACCTGGCACACAACGCCAACCTGTCCATCAAGGCGATTCTCGCGCTGGGCTCCTACGGCCTTCTCTGCGAGATGACCGGGCGAAAGGCCGACGCCGCGGTCTACCGCAAAACCGCGCACGACTTCGCCGGGAAGTGGATCGGGCTCGCCTCCGAAGGCGACCACTACAAGCTGGCCTTCGATCAGGCCGGTACGTGGAGCCAGACTTACAACCTGGTATGGGACAAGCTACTGGGCCTCAATCTGTTNNTGGACCGCGACGCTCGCCGAAGATTCGGCCGGCTTCGAGGCGCTGGTGGCGCCGTCCTACCAGTTCGCCAACGACTCGGCAAGCCGGGTCCCGCTGACTGACTGGTACGACACCATCACGGCAAAACAGCAGGGTTTCCAGGCGAGGTCGGTGGTTGGCGGACTCTTCGTGAAAATGCTGGCGGACCCGGCGACCTGGAAGCGATACGCGGCCCGCGGACTGGCTGGGGAATAGAGAAGGCCGGCCGGCGCTGCCGGGGTGTGGACCTGTTGAGTCTCGCTGAATACAACGACAGTCCCTAAGTCCAGAACTCCTGACGTCGTGGAATNNCGCCGTCCCTGCTTACCGGAGACGGTATACGTCAACGTAGTCCAAACCGTTATTCTTCACGAAGCGGGCCTCGAGTCTGACCCCGGGATCCCGTTTCAACACGGCGGCCGGCTTGTTGTAGTTCGTGTCGGTGACATAGTAGACCCTTGTAAGGCGGGAAAAATCTACGGCTCCCGCGGAGACCCGTTCATATTGCGATTTCATTACCTCCGTGGGGCCCGCCGGGAGGATCGGTTGGCGATCGGACAATTGCAGCCACCAGGCATCGTAAACGCGATCGCCGCGCCACAGATTCAGATAGGCGTGGATGGCATCCGCCGGGGTTCCGAAGAGCGGATCGGTGAGGACCGTGACCGGCATTGCGCCGCTCTCTTTCTTCAGGTACGCCACTGCCTCCGCAATCCCGTAACCCGAATATGGCCCGGAACTGAGGAACTCGTCCACTTCGATGGCGTGCAGTTGATTACGCGGGTTCCGCAGCATGACGCACGACGCCATCAACGCCGGCGCCGCGATTGCGGCAGTCAGCGCCAGCGCGACCGAGCGGCGCCGGAGATCCCCCAGAGCCAGAGCCGTCAGCGCAACAATCGGCCACACGAAAGCAAAGACGTACCGGCTGTGAAGGAACCACAGGAGGAAGATCTCGATCAGCAGCGGGACCGCAATCGCGAGCGAAAGCAGCATGGCCTCACGCCGGCGGCGCGCCACAAGGTAAATTGCGGATACCATCCCGGCGCAGGCCACTGGCAGCGTCACGTAGCAGTTCGCATACTGCCACACAAGGCGCCCGTTCTCGGGAAAGTTAACGAATGGATGAGCCAGAAGAAAGGCCGCCGGAGGAAAGAAATTAGTATGGTGCACCAGCAGGTTGTTTACCTGGAACATGGGTGCGTTGGGAACACAGAGAAAAGAAAGAGCGGGCAGAATCACGGCTGTTCCATAAATCTGCAGCAGCCGGATCACCGTAAGGCGGCGGCGATGCCGGCCGAGAAGAACAGCAGCCAGCAGGGGAACCCACAGAAGCAGCGCAAAGGTCGATTTGACGCTGAAACCGGCGCCCAGCAGCAGTCCCAGC
>PLRZ01000736.1 GCA_003164075.1 Bryobacterales bacterium
AGACTACTCCGAACTCCCGATGGCGTGGAATTTGGGATGAGCCCGGAGGGGGGGCAGGCGGTGCTCGCCTGCCCGCCCGTCCTCGCTGAACCAAGCCCGCTGCCTAAACAGGATAAAGGGCAGGCGAGCACCGCCTGCCCCACCGAGCAAGGAATGGGTCAGCGCATTTTCGTAAGCCGCCCGAAATTGCGGGGCGACATCGGGAGCTCTGAGTCTCGACCCGGCAGGCAGGGGCGCCTGCGCCACACTCACGGACGGACCCCCTGATGCCGCCATCGGGCTTTGACTACGTCCGCGATTGGGATGCCGAGCGCATCGAAAAGGGCTGGTGGCACAGCTTCGAACTGCCCGACGGATCGCTCATCGAGGGCGTCTGCAACCTGCCGGGTCTCAAAAACCGCCTGGCGCAATTCCCCATCCCGGCCGACCTCAAGGGCAAACGCGTTCTCGATATCGGCTGCTGGGACGGCTGGTTCAGCTTCGAACTCGAGCGCCGCGGCGCCGAGGTCATGGCCGTCGACTGCTGGGATAACCCGCGCTTCCGCCAGATGCACGCGGCTTACAATTCGCGCGTGGACTACCGCCAGCTCGACATGTACGACCTGACGCCCCAGCGCGTCGGCCGGTTCGACATTGTCCTCTTTATGGGCGTGCTGTACCACCTGAAGCATCCCCTGCTGGCGCTCGAACGCGTCTGCGCCCTGGCCACCGAACTGGCGGCCGTCGATTCCTTCGTGCTGCGCGAGGGGCAGTATCCCGCCGGCATCCTGCGGCGTCCCATCCTGGAATTTTTCGAGACGGACGAAATGGGCGGCCAGACCGACAACTGGTTCGGCCCCAGTCTGCCGGCGCTTCTGGGCATGTGCCGGGTGGCCGGATTCGCCCGCGTGGAACTGCGCTCGGTGCTCGATTTCAGCGCCTGCGTGGCCTGCTACCGCCGCTGGGAAGAGCCCGAGGGTCCCGGCGATTCGCCCCCCCTGCACTCCGCCCTGCACATGCACAACTTCGGGCTGAATTTCCGCTCCGACCAGGACGACTACGTCTCCATCTGGTTCGATTCCCCGCTGGCGCTCACCGTGGACAACGTGCAACCGGAAGTCTCGGGTTTCGGCGCGCGGCCCTTGTCTGTGACCGAGCTGCACGAACATTTCTGGCAGGTCAACTTCAAGCTTCCCCCGTTGACCCGCCCGGGATGGCACGAAGTCCGCGTGCGTCTGGCCGGCGGCCCGCGGAGCAACCCCCAATCCATCGCCCTCGATCTGCCGTTGGTCGTGGGACGCGTGCGTTTGGGCAAGGTCTGCGACGGAACCACCTGGAAACCCGGGGAGCTCGACACCGCCAAAGGGTCGGCGATCACGTTCTGGATCGAAGGGCTGCCGGAAAACGCAGATTTAAACAATGTTACGGCGGCACTGGGGGGGCGGAAGCTGCGCATGCTCTATCTCGAACCTCCCGCGAAAAAGGTCCATACCGGATTGCTCGCCGGGTTGCTCGGCACGTTTCGCGGCGCCCCCGCCCGTCAGGTAAATGCGGGCCTTACCTGGGAGCTGCCCGCCGGCCGGGTGCCTCTGGTGGTCCGCGTGGGCGGGAAAATCGCCGGGGAATCGCTGCTGGAAGTGAAGTGGTGACCGTGCCCATGTGTCGAAAGAGTAACCGCAAGCCGGTTGACTTCGGCGCCGTAAGTCTGCAAGCTATAAATGGAGATTAAGCGAGGTTCCCATGCGCCCTGTCCTGTGTTGCTTGACCGTCCCTATTTTAGGGCTTGCCATAGTTGTATCGGCATCCGCCCAACCGATCATCTCAGCCAAATCGGGGGTCATTGCCGGAATGGAAGGCAAGGTCCTCATCAATAATGAAGAAGTACAGCAGTCGGTCACTCATTTTCCCGAGGTGAAAGAGGGCTCCGTCCTCCGCACCGAGGATGGCCGCGTGGAACTCATGTTGCCTCCGGGCTTCATGCTCCGCTTGGGGGAAAACGGCACGCTCAAGATGCTGGCCAACCGGCTGATCGACACGCGGGTGGAACTCCAGGCGGGGTCGGCGGTGCTGGAAGTGGACCAGACCAGCCAGGACTACAACGTGAACATCGCGTTGAAAGACGGTGTCGTAAATCTCTCCAAGGTCGGGGTATATCGCTTCGATAGCGATCCGGCGCGGCTGAAGGTGTTTCACGGTTCGGCCACGGTGCAGATCGGCGACCAAAGCGTGATGGTTGGAACTGGCAGGATGCTGGCGCTGGCGGGCGGAGCGACGGCCACCGAGAAATTCGACCTGGAACAGACCGACGCTCTGGACAACTGGAGCCGGCGCCGCGCCGAGGCAATGGCCTTGGCCAACATCTCCGGCGCGAAATACAGCAACGACAACTATTCCAAGCCCAGCAGCAGCGGATGGAGCTACAACCCCTACTTCGATATGTACACCTACATCCCGATGTCAGGGAGAATGTGCAACCCTTATTACTCCGTGTGCTACTACAGCCCGATGGCTGCCTACCAGTATTTCTACCAACCGATGATGTACAATTACGGCAATTACGGCGGCGGTGCTAGCGCTGGCCGCACCTATTCGCCGATGTCGGGTACATCGACCGGAACGGCCTCTTCGGTTTCGTCAGGTTCGGTGGGGTCGGGCGTTGGCGCCTCTCGGGGTGCATCTTCCGGGTCCAGTACGGCTGGGGCGGCATCTTCGGCATCCAGCGGGCACGGCTCTGCCGGTACTGGCGGTGGCGCCGGCGGCGGTGGCGGACACGGCAAGTAAGACCCAGGCTGAAGTCGCAAAAGGGCCGGACGGTTTTAAACCATCCGGCCCTTTTGCTGTCTATCGGCGATTTTGGAAAGTTAGACGGCCTGACGTAGCGGCCGGTATCGGCGACTGGCACGAACTCCAATTAATTCAGCTACTTCGGCGAGAAGGTGGGGCAGATTCTCGGTGTAGACGGAAACTTGGTGCCGACCGCGCCCGAAATTGCGCCGGTCGGGATCCGAAGAGGTGACCAGGGCGGTCGCCGGTCGGTA
>PLRZ01000617.1:0-4899 GCA_003164075.1 Bryobacterales bacterium
CTGGCGCAACATTATCGAAAAGATGCACATGAGGGCCACGCTCACCAAGTGGTACGAGGAGAACGGGCGGCATGAGATCTTCGCCGGCGGTAAGTCGGTGCAACTGAATAGTAAGGAGCACTCGCTGGTACTGCGCGAATCGATCGTGACCAACGAAATCCAGCACGATCTGGATCGCCTGGGCATCGCCAAGAACTCCACCGAAGAGAAGATCCGCGCGCGCGCCTCCAAGATCAAGGCGCAGGAAGAGAACGAGCGGATGATGAAACTGTATCGCCAACACGTGCTCAAGGAAGAACCCCGGGCAGACCTGGTGTCGCTGGGCGAGATCAAGCCCGCTGCTCCTTTGGCTAGCATCAAGCCGGCGCCGAAGGCGGTGGAGGAACGGGAAGAAGTCGGGTCGTTCGGGGATTAAGTAAGTTCTGTTCGATTCTCTCGCGCCGCTGGGTTCACGCCCGGCGGCGCGGTTGTTTTTTCGGGGGTGATTGCGAGGCTGAATGAGACTTCCACGAAGGCCGTGATTCGAGGTGATCTTTCCGTAGTGTCCGTAGATATCAAGGCAATAGTGCGGCGAAGCAAACCCAGTCTGACATTATCCCCAAGTCGGCTTGCGCCCGCCGATCTCCTGTTGTGTGAGATGCCGGTCATGTTCGACGCGCCATTGCGATATGCTGAGTGTGGAGAGATGGTATGGCTACAGCCGCGGAACCGATGGCGATTACTGAACAGACGACGCCGGAGTTCCGCAACGACCTGAATCGATTGAATTCTGAGGATCGTGCACGCGTCGCCATAGCGCTCCGTCGCAGCTATGACCTGCTCCGGAATAACCGAGGCGGCTTTTTCGCGCGAGCGAGGCGCCCACAGGCGATTCAGCTAAAGGGTGGCTTCTCCTCATCCCTGTATTCCTTGTGGGTCGGACGAGACATACGGCTCATCGCGGCGGTTGACGAGGATCCCGTCTTCGCGCGAACACTAGTAACTCTCTTTCGGGCGGTCCACCACGAAGAACTGGATCGAGCGTATCGGTCCGTTGCCAGTGACCTATATCGCAGCCAGATCCAAAGGAACGGCAGGTCTTTATAGTGGCTCGCACCAGCGCTCTCCTGGACGCCTGGGGGGTGATCTACCAGGCTGAGAAGACGCTTCCGGCGGAGCTGAAGATCGGGTTTCTTGAAGCACTGGCAGAACTGGAAGATCATGAGTGTCACCGCACACGGAAATTCCCGAAGACACGTCTTCATCGCGTGGTTGGCTACAAAGAACCTGTATACCGGGCCGATATCGACAAAATCTCTGGGTGGCGCCTTCACGTGCAGTACGAGGACGGCCAGATTCATCTAAAAGATATCATCTAAAGGGCAAAAGCACGACGACGTCCTGCCGCAGATTCAGGCAAAGAAGATTCGCTATCAACCCAAGCAGCCCGGGTCGAAATAAGCTCACCCGCTGCAGTGACGTCCCTTCAGATGGCTCGACGGCGCCGTCGAAGTATGCTCTGCTGCGGACCAGCAAGGGTGACGACTGATACGCCCGCCGACCTGAGAACGCCATATTCAACTTGCCCGTATAACGGTCTATGGTGGCATCGGCCAGAGGCTGGCGCCCGCCACCCGGAGACCGCCAGCAAGATTACGACCGACAAGTCGGCAAGGGTCGCTATGGCACCCCGTTCGATCTCCGTAATCCTGCCGGCTTTATGCAGGTTGCATCCGGGGCACGCCAGCGCAAGATTCTCCAAATCGGAGACCCCGCCCTTGCACTGTGGGATGATGTGTTCGATGTGAAAGGTGGCTCCCTGGAGGCTCTCGTGCATGAGGCAATACTGGCATCGTCCGCCAGCGCGGGCCCGAACTGTACGCGACAGGGCTTCCGAGACGCTCACGACGGCTGCTTGCCTAGAATCTGCAATGCCCCGCCGCGGACGAGAGACAGTTGCTCGCTCAATTCAACCAACGCCTCCAGTTCCTCCCTTTCGGCTTCCTGCAAAAGCCATTCATTGTGTCGGTCCATTAATTTTTGAACGCGATGGTCCGTCTTCGATGGAAACCGCAGTTTTCCAACAGCCTCTACCCAGTCAACCGGTGCGGCAATTGTTGAATTCACGTAATCATCTTAAGACCGCAGGGCGTTGGTGTCAATTGCTGGACGGGTGATGTCACACGCCCGACGGGGAGGGGTGCGGCGACCGATACAGGCAGAGAATAGCACTGTGCTCCGACGCCGCGAATTGGGGACGATAGCGGTTACGGTGGATATCGAGCTGACTTATGTGCCGGTGGCGGATCGGCGTGCATCGCTCCTGGAAATTAACGCAGCCATGCGGCGGATCGCCGGCAATATCGAATCCGGAATCCGCAGCTCGCCGGTCATGCTGGCGGCTCACCCCCAGTGGAAGACAGGTTCGGGTTCGCTGAAATCCAGATGGTCAGCTTCCCGACCTCTATGCCGGTAAGATCGTGGCACCGCGGGACCGCCAGCATCCGCGCGGCCTGTTCGACACGCGGGACTTGCTGGAGAGCGAAGGCCTCGGCGATGAGTTGCGCAAGACCTTCATCGTCTACCTCCTAAGCCACGACCGGCCCGTGTCGAATGTACTTGCCCCGGCCCGTCTCGACACCGCGGAGGAATTCGGTAGAGGCTTCGAGGGCATGGCGAATAAAACCGTCACGCTGGACGAACTGCTGAAAACCTGCGAGGCGCTGATCGGAACAATCGTTGGAAACATGCCCGCGGCTCATCGGCGTTTTCCGATGTCCATCAAGCGGGGCGAGCCCGAATGGCCATTGCTGGACCTTCCCGGCGCGGAAGCACCGCCCGCCGCGCGATGGCGGCTCGAGAACATGGCGAAGATGGACAGAGCGAAGCGTACCGCCCTTGTCTTCAGGCTAGCTAGCCGAAGGGCTCGGCGCCTGAAACGTCTTCCCCCATTCGCCGGTAGCCTCCCGGCGTTCGCCGATTAATCGGCGAATTCCGCACCGCGCAGTCCTAATCTGGGGACATGGAAATCGCCACCTGTCGCGGCAATCCCGCCGCTTATCCGCCAAACCGCCGGTTCGTCGCCAATCCGGGGTTTCGCGCCCTTCCCCCTGGTAACGTAGAACCGTTGTAAAGGGAGCCGCAATGTTACGGTATCTTCCACTGGTCCTCAAAAACTGCTGGCGCAACAGGCGCCGGACCATCCTGACCGTCGCCAGCATCGGAATCTCCATGTGCCTGCTGGGCGTCATGATCGCCATGTTTCACGCCTTCTACCTGAGCAATCCCACGCCCGCCCAGGCGCTGCGGCTGGTCACCCGCAACCGCGTCTCTTTCACGGTCTTCATTCCGCGCGGCTATCAGGCCCAGATCGAACACGTACCGGGAGTCGAGAGCATCTCGGTGGCTAACTGGTTCGGCGGCGTCTATAAGGACGATCGCGATCCCAAGAATAACTTCGCCCGCTTCGCCGTCGAGCCCGAAAAGCTGTTCCGAATATTCGGGGAATATAGCATCCCCGAGGATCAGCGGAAGGCTTTCGAGCGGGAACGCACCGCCTGCGTGGTGGGCCGCGACTTAGCCAACATATTCCATTTCCAGGTGGGCGACAGGATCAATATTTCCGGCACTGTCTTCCCGGGTAACTACGAGTTCACCGTGCGGGGCATCTTCGACAGCCCGCGCTCCAGCCAGATCATGTATTTCAACAACGAATACCTGGAACAAACGCTGAACGAGGGGCGGCGCGGCAACGTAATCATGTACTACATCCTGATCGACAACCCGGCTAACTCCGCGCGCATCGCCAAAGCCATCGACGCCCTGTTCGCCAACTCCACGGCGCAGACTAAGACGGAGTCCGCCCAGGCGTTCGCGGTGGCCTTCCTGGCATTGTTGGGTAACATCAAGATGTTCCTGATCGGCATCTCCGCGGCGGTGATGTTTACTATCTTGTTGGTTTCGGCTAACACCATGGCTATGTCGGTACGGGAACGGGTGCGCGAAGTCGGCATCCTCAAGACGCTGGGCTTCACGCCCTCCAGCATCCTGGGCATGATTCTGGGAGAAGCCTGCGCCATTTCGATTGCCGGCGGCGCCATCGGATATCTCATCTCGACGCTGCTGATGCGGGTGGTGGTCAAGAGCCCGTTCGGCGCCTATCTGCCGCCAATTCAGGCTATCGAACTGCCGGTAGCGCTGGCGTGTATCGCGACCGCCGGCGCGATCGGCTTGATAAGTTCGCTGGTACCGGCGCTGAATGCCTCGCGCACCAGCATCGTAGAGGCTCTGCGGAGCACGGATTAACGCTATGTCCATACCATTCGCCTACAATCTTCGGAATCTGGTAGTGCGCAAGACTACCACCATCATGACGGCCCTGGGCATCGCGCTCACGGTGGCGGTGCTGCTGGCCATCCTGGCGCTGGTCAACGGACTGCGCAGCACGCTCTCGGTGTCCGGCGATCCACTGCATGTGCTGGTGTTGCGCAAGGGGTCGGATTCCGAGTTGGTGAGCCTCTTTACACGTAGTCAGTTTCAGAACCTGAAATTCAAGGCCGGCATTGCCACGGGGCACGACGGCCAGCCCCTGGCATCCATGGAAGTGGTCACGGTGATGATTCTCGATAGCCCTTCCGACGCCAGTGGAACCAACCTCACGGTGCGCGGGCTCGGGCAGGCGGGTATCGAGATGCGGCGCAACGCACACCTCGTACGCGGCCGCTGGTTCCAGCAGGGTCAGCGGGAGGTGGTGGTGGGTAAGTCGGTGGCCGATCGCTCTCCCGAGGCGCAAATCGGGAAGAAGGTCCATTTCGGACGCGGCGATTGGGAGATCGTCGGCGTGTTCGACGCTTCGGGCGGAGCGCAAAGCAGCGAAGTCTGGGGCGACCTGTTCCAGGTAAGTTCCGACTTACAGCGCGT
>PLRZ01000617.1:4913-6131 GCA_003164075.1 Bryobacterales bacterium
CCCATCGAATATACCGGACTGGTGGTGGCCATCATCATGGCCGTTGGCAGCAGTTTCGCCGCCATGAATACCATGTACGCGGCGGTGGCGCGGCGCTCGCGGGAAATCGGTACGCTGCGCGTTTTGGGCTTCTCCAAAGGCAGCATTCTGACCAGCTTTCTGATGGAGTCGGCGCTCCTGTCGGCGCTGGGCGGGCTGTTGGGATGCCTGCTGGCGCTGCCGTTGAACGGAGTTACCACTTCCATCGGCAACTCCAGTTTTTCGGAAACGGCTTTTGCTTTTCATGTGACGCCGANNTGGACACCGATCTGAAGAATCTGCAAATCGACCGCACCAAGCGGCGGTCCGCGGGCGCCTCGAAGTGGGCCACCGGCTGGATCGTCGTGGGTGTGCTCTCGCTGTTGGCTGTAGGAGCGTGGCAAACGGTAGCGGCGAAGCTCAATGCAGCCGTGCCGGTGGAAACCGCGCGAGCGACCTCCGTTTCGGCCGCCAACGCGCCCAACGGCGTGGTGCTCAATGCCACGGGGTACATTGTGGCGGCGCACAAAATCGAACTGGCCGCCAAAGTGGTGGGCAAGGTGAGTTGGATCGGCGTGGACAAGGGCGACCGCGTGAAGGAAGGGCAGGTGCTGGTCCGCCTGGAAGACGACGAGTACCAGGCGTATCTGCGGCAGGCGCGCGGGCAGTTGATCAACCTGCAGGCCAAGCTCGACGAGGCTATGCATGGGTCGCGGCCGGAGGAAATCGCGCAGGCGTTGGCCAATCTGAATTCCGCCAAGGCCGACCTGGAGAACGCCAAAGTGAGCCTCGATCGCGCGCGCAATACGGTGCGCGAGAATCTGGGCTCGCAGCAATCGCTGGACGATGCGCAGGGCCGCAACGATTCGGCGGTGCACCGCGTGAATTCGCTGCAGAAGGCTTACGAACTGGTGAAGATCGGTCCGCGGCAGGAAGAGATCGATTCGCTGCGCGGCCAGGTGGAGCAGGCCAAAGGCGCGCTGGCTTACGCCGAGACCAACCTCGATAATACGGTCATACGCGCGCCGGTGACGGGCACCATTCTGGAGCGCGCGGTGGAGAAGGGCGAATTTGTGACCACCAGTTTCGTAGGCGACCGTGGAGCCAAAGGCTATGTGGTCTCTATCGCCGATCTCGACGATCTGGAAGTAGAGCTCGATATCAGCCAGAACGATTTCGCCAAGCTGCATTCGGGCCAGC
>PLRZ01000617.1:6216-11910 GCA_003164075.1 Bryobacterales bacterium
TCCAAGCCCGTGGTGATGGTGCCGGCGGCGGCGGTGCATGAGGGCGCCGTGTTTGTGGTGCTCGATGGCCGGGCCATTCGCCGCGCGGTGAAGACGGGCGTGGTGAGCAATCAAAGCGTACGTATCGACGAGGGACTCATCGGCGGCGAGGACGTGATCGTCGCTGCTCCCGCCGGCCTGAAGGACGGGGACAAAGTACGAACAAAGGCGTAAAATCCATGAGCGAAACGATTATTGAAACCGACAGACTGTGCAAGGAATTCGTGCGCGACGAATTTCACGTGGTGGCACTGAAGGACGTCACCTTGAGTATCGACAAAGGCGAATTTGTGGTGTTGATGGGCCCGTCGGGTTCGGGTAAGTCGACGCTGCTGCACCTGATCGCGGCCATGGATCGCCCCAGTTCGGGGACGATGCGGGTGCTGGGCCATTCTCTGGGCGATATGACCGACACGCAGATCGCGCATTGGCGGAACGAAAACATCGGCTTCATCTTCCAGCAGTTCAATCTGATTCCGGTGCTGACCGCGCTGGAAAACGTGGAACTGCCGCTCAAACTGACGAACCTGAAGAAGGCCGAGCGGCGGGAGCACGCCATCACGGCGCTGAAGCTGGTGGGCCTGGAAGACCGCATGCATCATCTGCCGCGCCAGCTTTCCGGCGGACAGGAGCAGCGCGTGGCCATCGCGCGCGCCATTGTGACGGACCCGGCGCTGATTCTGGCGGACGAGCCGACCGGTAATCTCGATGCGGCCTCCGCGCAGGACGTCCGCACCATCTTATCGCGACTTAATAAGGAGTTCGGTAAGACTATCGTGATGGTGACGCACGATCCGGCGGCGGCGCACGACGCCACGGTTTTGCATCATTTGGAAAAGGGTCAGTTGACGGATGTCGCGGTCGCCAGCGGGCGCTGAGGTTGGTACGGTTTCGCAAATAGTCTGGCTACGGGACTTGATCCGGAAATCCGCGGCAGGCGGACTGAAGTCCGCCGCAGGCTGAAGCCTGCCCCACAGAAGCTCACCGGGATCTCCGTTCATCCCGAGTAAAGATCGCCGGCGAGATACGCTTGCACCACTTGCCCGCCGGCACGTTCGGATCGGATTCCATCCAGTGTTTCGATTCGAGCAAGCCGGCGTCTTGGATTCGGCCCGCATGCTTGAATTGTTTATGGAAGATCACTTGTTCGATCTGATTGGACAGCCGTCGGACCTCGGTCGTGTCGCTCGCCGCTTTGAGACGCTTCAGCAAGGGCATGAGAGCCTCGTCGGAGGTGTCGGTGGCCGCTCTCGCAAGAGCATTGGCTTGATTATAAGCGACCGCTCACGTACTACGCCTCAAAGGGGATCCTCCGGCCACGCGTGNNCCGGGCGCTGATTGGGCGCGAGCAGACGCACAACTACCGGCACCGCGCCGCGCGCCACCGTGGGAGTGGCGCGCATGCCGAAGAAATCCTGCAGGCGCGACGCGATCCACGGAGGCTGGTCCGCCTGATAATGCACCACTACAGACCGGCCGCGGGGCAGCTTGATCCGCTCCGGCGCGATCTCTTCCAACAGCCGGCGGGCGGCCGGCGGCAGTTGTTGTTCCATGGTGCGGACCACCGCTCCACGCGCCGCCGCGGCCAGTTCGGCAAAACTCTTGAGTCCGGTCGCCAGGGTGCGCAACGCCGCTTCGGAATCGGGAAGCGGCACCGCGCCATGTTGCGCGGCGAATCGCGCGCGGCCCAGAAAGGCCTCCACAATTTCGATATCGTCGAAGCGCGCCAGCCCGGCTTCCATGGCTTTCGAGGCCAGCAGCGCGGCGGCGGCTTCCGGGTCGGCAGCGCCGCGGCTCTCTTCGATCGGGATCTGGTCGAACCACAACGCGCTCACGCTCTCCACGCGCTCGGCGGCGCGATTCCACTCCACGCGCGCGGTCTCGCGGATACGCTCCGGGAACAGATCCAGCAGCCAGCCGGGTTGGATGCCGCTGGCGATGCGCACCAGCGGGGCCTTCTGATCGCGGCGATCTTCGGCTTCCACTGCCACCAGGAACTCGGCCGCGGTCACCGTGCTCGAAGGCGCCAGTTGCGCCGGTCCACCGGCCGCAAGCTGCAATTCGGAACCCTGACGGCGCCGCGCCACGCGGTCGGGGAACGCCGCCAGCACCGACATCAAGAGCGCCTCTTCGTCATGCCCGCGCTGCCGCGGAGGGTCGACCATGCGCCGCACCTGCCGCACCGTTTGCGCCGTGCGCGGCTCCCACGGCGACTCCATCAGCACCAGCAGATCGGAGTGCGTGGCCTGCTCCTGCCGCGCCGGCAAACGCTCGCCGGCACTCAGCAGGGCGGCCACCGTGCAGCCATCCTCGGCCACGCCGCGACGCCGCGCTTCCACCACCAGGCGCGATAGCCGTGGATGCAAAGGATAGCGCGCCATCTCGCGGGCCAGCGCTCCCTTTGCGCCCAACTGCCGCAACAGATCGGCGGCATGCTCCACTGCGGCGGCCGGCGGCGCGTCCAGCCATGCGAGCGAATCCAGGCCAGCCGCGCCCATGGCATCCAGCAGCAGCGCCACGGGAGCCAGGTCGGCGCGCGCGATTTCGGGCGTATCGTGCGCCGGACGGCGGACAAAATCTTCCAGCGGGTAGAGACGGATGGCGCAGCCCGGACCGGTGCGTCCGGCGCGGCCCGCACGCTGGCTGGCCGAAGCCTGGCTGATGCGCGACACCTGCAGCACCGGCAATCCCGACCACGGCGAATGGCTGGCCACGCGCGCCACGCCGCTATCGATCACCGCGCTGACGCCTTCGATGGTGATGGAGCTTTCGGCCACGTTGGTGGAGAGGATGATTTTGCGGCAGTCGCTGGGCCCCACGGCGCGGTCCTGCTCGTCGGGCGACTGATCGCCGTGGAGAGGCAGCAGCAGCCAGCCGTGGCGATGGGCCAGCGCGGCGCAGGCGGTTTGCGCCCTGCGGATTTCTCCGGCGCCCGGCAGGAAGACCAGCACGTGGCCCTTTCCGGACCGCGCGGCCAAACGTCCCAAAGCGGCGGCCACCTGCTCTTCGAGGGGCGCCGCGGAGTGCGGCGTGTACTCGATTTCCAAGGGGAACTGGCGGCCTTCCGAGCGCATCGCGCGCGCGCCGCCGAGGTACTCGGCCACGGGCGCGGCATCGAGCGTGGCCGACATCACCACCAACCGCAAGTCGGGGCGGCGCGTGCGCTGCAGGCGGCGGAGCAGAGCCAGTGCCAGGTCGCCCTCCAGGTGGCGCTCGTGAAACTCGTCGAGCACCACGCAGCCGGCGCATTTCAGATCGGGGTCGGAGAGCAGGCGGCGGGTGAGCACGCCTTCGGTCAGGAATCGCAGGCGCGTCGCGGGGCCGGCGACCTCCTCGAAGCGCACCTGGTAACCCACGGTGCCGCCGAGAGGCTCGCCGCGTTCCGCCGCCACGTAGCGGGCGGCCAACCGGGCGGCCAGCCGGCGCGGCTCGAGCACCAGCACCTCGCGATCGTCGAGCGTGAGCAGCGCGGGGGGAACGCGGGTGGTCTTCCCCGCCCCGGGCTCGGCTTCCAGCACCAGATTATTGGCGGAGCGCAGATGTTGCAGGATGTCGGGAATCAGCGGATCGATGGGCAGGCGCACGCCATTTCATCTTGGCACGAGCGTGCGGCCGGGGGGCTATTTCGAGGGNNGGGTCTGCGCGTTAGAATGGAGCCTCGTGCGAATCGCAGCCCTGTTCCTGCTCGCCATGCCGCTTCTGGCGCAGACCGCCGAGTTCGTTGCCGACCCCATGCCGACGCCGTCCTGCCACGCGTCGACCGTGGTTGAATTGCGCCCCGGAGAGTTCCTGGCCGCATGGTTCGGCGGCAAGGCGGAAGGCAGCTCCGACGTCGCAATCTGGGGTGCGCGCCGCACCAATGGCCACTGGCAGGCCGCCGCGGTGCTGGTGCGCGAACCCAACATCGCCGCCTGGAACCCCGTACTGTTCCATTCCGCCGACGGACTTCTGTGGCTCTACTACAAATTCGGCCCCAGCCCGCAGCAGTGGACCGCCGGCCGCCTCTTCAGCCGCGATGACGCCGCTTCCTGGTCCGCGCCCGAGCATCTTCCCGCCGGCATCTACGGCCCCATTCGCGCCAAGCCGCTGGTGCTGCCCGATGGCGCAATCGTCAGCGGAACTTCGGTGGAGAGTTATCAATCCTGGGCCGCCTGGATCGAACGCAGCAGCGACAACGGGAAGACGTGGACCCGCCACGGCCCCATCACCGTACCGGCGAGCGGCATCATCCAGCCCGTGGTGGTCCCCATGGGGGGCAGCCATCTGCGGGTCTACGCGCGTTCCCAAATGGGCCGCATCTGCGTCGCCGATTCCGCCGATTCCGGAGTCACCTGGACCGCCGCCCACCCTATCGACCTGCCCAATCCCAACGCCGGCATCGACGTGGTGCGCCTGCGCGACGGCCGCTTCGTCCTGATCTACAATCACACCGCCGCCGAACGCAGTCCGCTGAATCTCGCGGTGAGCCGCGATGGCGACCGTTGGACTCCGTTCCAGGCCCTCGAAAGCGAGCCCGGCGAGTATTCCTACCCTGCCATGATCCAGGGGAGCGACGGCAATCTGCACATCACGTACACCTGGCGCCGCGAACGGATCCGCTACGTCGATTGGCCGCTCGACCGCATCCCGCCAGGCGAGTCCGCGCGATAAGACAAGGCCTCCCGTGCGAATTCTCNNTCATCGCGCAATTCCGCGGCGAATGTGAAACGCCCATGCCGATGCATCTCGATATCGCCGCGGAGCAGGCCGAAGTTCACATGAAATCGAGCTACCGGCGCGGTGGACGGTACTTCGCGATGAAGGTGGCGTCCACGTTCCCCGCCAACGTGCGGCGCGGCCTCCCGACCGGCAATGGCATGATGCTGCTGATGTCTGCCGAGACCGGCGAACCGGTGGCCCTGCTGGCCGATGCCGGCCATCTCACCGACGTCCGCACCGCCGCGGCGGCGGCCATGGTGGCGCGCGAACTCGGCCGGAAAGACCGCGCCCTGGGAACGGTGGGGACCGGCGTCCAGGCGCGCCTGCAGGCGCAGATGCATGCGGCCATCCTCGATCTCGAGGAGATTTGGATCTGGGGCCGCGATCCCGCGCGGGCCGAAGACTGCCGGCGCGATCTGCGAACGCTGCTGCCGGGCGCCAAGGTGGAAATCGCCGCGTCGCCCCGCGAAATTGCCCAGCGGACTCGCCTGATCGTGACCGCGACGGCGTCGCGCGCGGCCCTCCTGATGGCCGGCGACCTGCAAGCGGGGACGCACATTTCGGCAGTGGGCTCCGACGCGCCCGGCAAGCAGGAGTTGGACTCCGGTATTCTTCGGCGCGCCGCCTTGCTCCTGGTCGATTCGCGCCGCCAATGCGAGAAGCTGGGAGAGTTGCAGCACGTCCCTTCGGAGTGGAAACGCGCCCGTGAAATCGGCGAGTTCTGCCTGGCGCCGTCAGCCGTCAGCCCCGACGACATCACCGTGTGCGACTTCACGGGACTGGGCGTGGAAGATTTGTATATCGCCGAATATTGCTTCGAAAGGTCACTGTGAAAATCGAACCGTTCGAGATGGAGCGCATGCAATCGACCTGGGAGAACCTGGTCGAAATGGATATGAGCGAGAGCGGCGTGCGCCCCGTCTCGCTGCGCGAACTGGCCGAAATGGGACTCGATCT
>PLRZ01000490.1 GCA_003164075.1 Bryobacterales bacterium
CCACCTCAGGAGGTCTGAGTCTCGGCGCCGCAGACACGAGTGTCTGCGCCACGTCATGGCGCAAGTCATCTTCTTAAGCCACCCGGAATTCCTGGCCGACATCAGGAGTTCGGAGACTGATCGCGACATGAGTGTCGACGCGGCCGGCAAGAGTGCCTGTGCCACAATTTCGCAACAAACCGATCGGAAATGTGGGCTAATAAAATAGCTCTTGACTCTGACGCAACGTCAGGGTCGATCCTCAATGAGAGGGCGGAGGCTGAATGAACGAGAAATACCGCGTGACGGAATTCGCCGACCTGGCGGGTGTGACGGTGCGAGCGCTGCATCATTACGACCGCCTGGCGGTGCTGCGGCCCAAGCGTGCGGAGTCCGGATACCGTCTCTACAGCCTGCGCGATCTGGAACGCCTGGAGCAGATTGTAGCGCTGAAATTCCTGGGTCTCCCGCTAAAAGAGATCAAGACTCTGCTCGACCGGGAAGCGCGCCGGCTCCCGGAGGTATTGCGTTCGCAGCGCCTGGCGCTGGAAGAGAAGCGGCGCTGTCTGGACCAGGCCATCCACGCCATAGAGGACGCCGAACAGGCGATCGCATCCGGCGAACCGGCCGGCGTTCAAGTACTAGCCAAAATCATTGAGGTGATCGAAATGCAAGAGAATAACGAGTTCACGAAGAAGTATTACAGCGAAGAGGCGCAGGCCAAACTGGCTGAGCGCCGTCAAGAATGGAATCCGGAGATGCAGGCCGAAGTATCGCGCGCCTGGAGCGAGCTGTTCCGTGACGTGGAAGCGGCCCTCGACGAGGACCCTCGATCCGAAAAGGCGCAGGCTCTGGCCGTGCGTTGGCGGAAGCTGGTGGAGGCCTTCACGGGGCGAGATCCGGAAGTTAGTCGCGGCTTAGGCAAGGCGTGGGCAGACCGCGGGAATTGGCCGGGCGGTATGAAAGAGCAGACGGCCCCGTTTGCCAACCCCAAGGTCTGGGAGTTTATCAAGAAGGCCATGGGAAGCCCCCAGGGGTAAGTGGCCGGCTCGCGCCCTGGAAGACTCGCCTGCTGTTGCGTCGCATCATGCTGTGTGATTCAGCGGCTGCACGAGCATCATCGCCTTCAGACCCGCTTGTTCAAAATGGCCATCGGTGGTCAGCGCCTCAGTCAGACGGCGCCGCTCCATAGCCACAAATGACAGGCAATCGGTCAGGCTCCAATCCTTGTCGGGCCTCGTCCCATAGAGTTGCACGGCGGACTCGATCAGTTCGGGCTGAAATGGAACCACTTCGATGCCTGCGTCCGCATGGGCTCGGCGGTAACCCTCGGCTGCAACGCGGCGAGTGCTCGCGTTGGAGAGGCCATTCAGCCACTCCCAAAGCACCGCCTCAGTCGTCACGATGTTGCTGGTTGTGCTGATCTCGCTTGCGCGAAAGCGCCATCCAGAACGAGGTATCGGCGAAGTAGGCTGCCACTACCGCGGCCTGTCGTTCCGGGGACTGCCGTAGAGGTACTGGTCATGCCGATCGGCGAGATCCGTCGGCAGGGTGTCGTTCTCGACCGCATTAGCCGCGAGCCAGGCTAATGCCGGCTCCTCCCCTTGCTCACGCGGTTCCACCCGCTCGATCT
The DNA here is from genome assembly GCA_003164075.1 of Bryobacterales bacterium. The sequence goes on from PLRZ01000490.1 coordinate 1,613, forward strand.
GCACGATTAATGCCTGATTCGGTGGCATGTCGAGTGGTTCATCGGGGATGATGGCCGTGCCGTCAAAGTGTGCGTGGACCGTCATGGAGGCTCCTCATTGGGCGAGACTTCCAGTATGTCAGGAACGACGGTCCTTGATCTAATCTCCGCCCGTGCCGGCAATTTCCGGAACACCCGCCTCCGGGACGGGCGCCGGCGCGCCCGCCGCGCCATGCCAGTTGGTAAAGCAATCTTTCACCACCCGGTAGATCGGCCCCCGGTTGGCCGCGATCGCTTTCAGCCAGCCCCACGTGCCCTTCGGCGGGAAATAAATCCCGCGGAAGAAGATCCGCGCCAGCAGGTGGCTGATCTTATACGCGGCCGGCTCGTTCGCAATATAGTCGATGGCCCTGCTGGTCGCCGCGGCGCTGTAGGAGTTCAACCAGGCATCGTGGACTTCCGATTGTACTTGCGCGACGCTCATCTTCAGGGGAGTGTGCGCCATGCGGAACGGCGCGAACTCCAGCCAGTGCTTGGGCCGCGTCAGACGCCCTTCCTTCGCCAGCCGGTCGTATAAAGGAGTCGCCGGGAAGGGTGTGATCTGCCCGAAAACCGGCAGCCCGGGCGGCCACTTGCGGACCTGTTCCAGCGTGCGCCCGGATACTCCCGCGGTATCGTTGTCCAGCCCGAAGATGAAGGACGTGATGGCGTAGACGTGCCGTCGCGCCAGCCGTTCCAATACCTGGGCATATTCGCCCGGCTTATTGAAACTCTTGTTGACGCTGGCCAGGTTCGCCGGGTCGAGCGATTCCATGCCGATGAAAATCCACTTGCCGCCCGATGCGGCGATCAGGTCCACCAACTCCTCGTCGCGCAGCAGATTGGCGCTGATCTGCGCCACCCAGTTGACCACCGCCCCGGCGGCGATGATGTCGCGCAGCAGCGATTTGGTCCGCTTCACGTTGATGGCGAAGTTGTCGTCCACGAAGAAGACCGCGATCTTGCCCCGCGAGCCCGCCGCGCGGACTTTCAGACGCAGCAGTTCGTCGACGATGCTCCGGTTCGAGCGGAAGCGGATGGAGTCGCCGAAGAAGCCGGTCACCGTGCAGAATTCGCAGCCGTACGGGCAGCCGCGTCCGGACTCGATGGGAATAATGTGGAACGTTTCCCACTCCCACCCGTAGTGCCGCAGGATTCTCGCCATGGCCGAAGGGATGCGGTTGAACTGGTTGATGTCGAGCGACTCCCACGGGATGGCCGGATAGTTGTCGAGACTCGGCTTCTTGTCCTGTCCGAATGCATCNNCGGCGGCGCGAACGGCGTCCGCCACCCGGTACGCCTTGGCAATCATGCGGGTCATCGCGCCGATTCCCACCAGGCCGATGCGGTTGTCGACGACGTACTGCACCAGCTCGGAATCGGTCATGGGCTGGGTGTTGCCATCGATCAGGAGCACCTGATGTCTGGCTGGAGTGAGGGACTGCAGCAAAAACATCCACAGGTGCGGCATGAAATTCTGCGTCACGCCGTTGTCGGGGCAATAGAGGAGGATCTTCAAGGGGTCGCCGGCCACGGGACCTTCGGCCTGCGCACTGGCAGTTCGGTCAGTCAGATTCATCGTCGCGTCGTCCGCTTTCCACACTTCTACCTGGAAGGTTCCGGAAAAACTGAAAAGCGGTCAGCGAAGACCCGACCTTCGTCGTGCCGCCATGCTAGCCTTTAAAACCGCTCTTGCCCGATCTTGAGCCTGCCCGTAAGAAAGCGCCACGCCGTGATCTCCATGGTCGGTAGACCAGTAGAACTCGTTGCGGTGGTCCTTCTCGTAGACGGTATACTGCGCCTGGTTCCCCGCAGCATCAATGAACGTAAACGCCTGACTCACGATCGGTTCCTTCCGGACCCGCACTCCCGCGACCGGCTATCAATGGCGCGGCCAGAAAACGGTGGGCGCCAAACAGCATCGGTTAAGGGTGGCACAAGTATAACAGCTAGCCGCGTCGCAGTTTTGTCAAGGTTGCAGGAAATCGCGGGCCTACCAGCGCTTGCGGCCAAANNTCCGGCGATCGCCTTATCGCCCTCGGCGTCATTGGTCATTTCGACAAAGCCAAAGCCCCGGGGTTGGCCCGTATCGCGATCCGTAACGATGCTCGCCCGCTCAACCGTCCCGTAAGCCGCAAATAGCGAGCGGAGGGAATCCTCCGTCGCGCCAAAACTGAGGTTACCTACAAAGATGTTCTTCATCCTCTCGATGTCCTTTCTTGATTTGAAGAAGGCTAATTGCCAGGGGGACGCGATTTAGCAGGAGCTGCCAGACAGGTCGGCCTTGGATCGGCGGAGCATCAAATCCAGGCTTAGAGTGTAACACGTATGCTACACTGAAACTATAGTCCCCTCAATCCAGGCCCCCGCAGGCGATTTACCCCGACGCCGAAAGGCACCGGACACGTCAAGTTTACAGGAGTAGGTGTTTCTATGCTCTATGACAGCACAAAGGTTCTTTTGCGCGGCATTTTATGGTCTCTTCAGTCCACTGGCAAAGTTGGCTGGGAAGATCAGGTAGAGTTAGGCAGCGAATGCCTCTATGAGATTCACCAGATGGCCCGCCCAAAGTATCAGGCTTATCGCACCGACCCTTCCAGCAAGGGGACCGTCCTGGTGCCGGTTTATGAACGCGCGGCACGGGCAATCCCGCACGTGAAATCCATGGTAAGAGCGATCCGCCGCAAAGATCAGGCCACCGCGGTGGAAAGCGGCAGGGCCGCTCTTGCGGAGATGTGATGCGAAACATTCAGGAGGCGCCGGTGAATAATACACGCAGGGTCACGGAAAACTTCAACGCGAAGATGGTTGCATCGCGAAGGCTCGAACGGTTCGCGGCGGGCGAGTTGCTGATGCTGGTGGAGTGTCCCGAGTCGCCGGGCCATTCGCGGTTCATGCGGATCAACGGCCTCCGCCCCAACCGCGGCGTCGAGTGCCAATATATGATCGAATCGGACGAGTTGAACCAAAAGACCGAAATGACACGTTAACGCACGCGGCGGATGATTTATTCGTTGAATCGTCCGCCGGTTCGTGCAATCATATGAGTGTAGTTTGTCAGTTCCGCTGATTCAGGCTTTCGCATAGTCCGGACCAACCGCCCTATCCTGCCCGCGATTCGCTGCTCTGCAAATTCCAGAAAGAGACTTAAGTGAAAAATATATTTGTAGGAAACCTCAGCTTCGGGGCCACCGAAGATGCGGTTCGATCCATGTTCGAGGCCTATGGCACGGTTGACCGCGTGAACGTCGTAACAGACCGGGAAACGGGACGCGCCAGGGGCTTCGGATTCGTGGAAATGAGTGTGGACGGCGAAGCCGAACGCGCGATTGCCGCTTTGAACGGCAGAGACCTCGACGGGCGTGCGTTGAACGTCAACGAAGCCAAGCCGAAAGAACAGCGCACCGGCGGCGGTGGCGGCGGATTCCGCGGCAACGGCGGCGGTGGTGGCGGCGGCGGACGGCAGAAGAGCCGCTGGTAAACAGCGGTCGAATCGAAATCAAGGGGCGGCGTTTGTACAAGCCGCCCCTTTTTCATTTTTGTCACAGCCATGCATGCAGCCCATGGGCGCTACTCGCCTACTTTCCGCTTTTGGCCGTAAGTTCGCGCGCTTTAGCGGCATCGGCATCCGCCGCGGCCGTCTCTCCAAGGGCACGATGGGCGTAGCTCCGATTGAAGTACGCGTTGGCGTACGCCGGGTTGAGCAGAATCGCGATGTTGAAGTCGGCCAGCGCGTCGCCGTATTGCTTCTGCCGATAGTGCGCGTAGCCGCGCGCGTTGTACGCCAGCGACATGGTGGGATCCCGCTTCAGCGCCTCGTCGAGCTGCTCGATGGCCTCGTCGAGATGGTCTTCCTGGAGAAGCGCAAACCCGCGCCTGTAACTCAACGCGGCTTCACCAGCGGCAACGGCGGGCACGGAAGGCTTCGACGGCGCTGCCGGCGTGGCCGAAGGCGGCGATACTTTCGCCTGTGTGGGCTTCACCGCGGGGGGCGTTGAAGGGACGAAAGGTTTCGGCGGCGCTGCCGGCACAAGCGCCAGGGCTGCCGGAGTGGCCGAAGGCGGCGATACTTTCGCCTGTGTGGGCTTGACCGCGGGCGACGTTGAAGGGACGAAAGGTTTCGACGGCGTTGTCGGCACAGGCGCCTTGGCTGCCGGCGTGGCCGAAGGCGGGGACACCTTCGCCTGCGTGGGCTTGACCGCGGGCGACGTTGAAGGGACGAAAGGTTTCGACGGCGTTGTCGGCACAGGCGCCTTGACTGCCGGCGTGGCCGAAGGCGGCGATACTTTCGCCTGTGCGGGCTTGACCGCGGGGGGCGTTGAAGGCACGGGAGGTTTCGACGGCGTTGCCTGCGCTGCCGGCGGCGGGGATACCTTCGCCGGTTCGGGCTTGATCTCCACTTTCACTTCGGCCTTAACTTCGGCAGGCGGTTCGATAGGTAGCGCCGGCTTCGTCTCGGGAACCGGCGGAGCCACTGCCGTTCCGGGCAGGGTTACGGAAACGGTGTCTGCGGGCGGCGGCTTAACAATCGCATCGGAAGCTATCTGGTTCAACCTGGCTTCGGCGAGGTTGAGCAATTCCTGTAACTGGCGATTGCCCGGGTCCAACTGGACGGCCTGCTTCAGGTCGGACGCGGCTTCCGCGAACCGGTTCAGCAGGAAGAAAGCGTTGCCTCGCGCAGTCCAGGCAATCGCGCTGGCCGGGTCCAGAGAAATGGCGGTGGTACGGTCGGCGAGGCCCTTCTCGTGCTGCCCCAGAAAATGGTAAGAACTGCCGCGCGCCACGTAGGCTTCCGCATCGTTGGGGGCCAGTTGTACCGCCTTGTCGCGATCGTCGAGAGATTCCTGGAATTTTTGCACCCGCGCATACACCGCGCCGCGCGCCAGAAACAGGCGTGCATCGTTGGGATCGCGCTTGATGGCTTCGCCGTAGTCGGCGATGGCGCCCGCGTCGTTGCCCAGGCGCTCCCGCACGGCGCCGCGGACTCGCCAGGCGCGACCGTCTTCCCCGTTCAGTTTGAGTGCCGCGGTCAGATCCTGGTCGGCGTGAGCGAAATCGGCTAATCCCGTATAGGCCAGCGCGCGTTCCACCAAGACCTCTTCGTAGTCCGGCTTACGGCTCAATGCCGCGGTGAAATCGTCAATGGCGTCGCGGTATTTTCCCACCGCGGAATACGCCATGCCTCGGCCTTTGTAAGGCTCGAAATTGTCCAGCCGCAGTTTGATGGCTTGCGTGAAGTCGTCGATGGCCTTGTCGTAGTGTTTGGTGGCCGAATACGCCAGGCCGCGCGCGGTGTAGACTTCGGTGCGTTCCAGCTTCAGACTGAGGGCGGTGGTGAAATCCTGCGCGGCCCGCTCCGGCTGGCCGGTATCGTTGAAGAACTGGCCGCGGGCGAAGTAGGATTGCGCGTCGCCCGGTTGTACCACCACGGCCGTTTCGAAGTCGGCGGCCGCTTTTTCCCGGTTGCCGGCTTTGAAATAGTCCTTGCCGCGCGCGCGCAACGCCGCGGCGTTGCCGCTATCGGCCTCGATCGCCTCGGTATACGCAGCGATGGCTTCCTCGCGCCGGCCCGCCTGGTCGGCGCCCACACCCTGTTGGTAGGCGGCCTGGGACTTTTTCTTGTCCGGCTTGCCGTCCGCCCCGTCAACCGAATACAGCAGGCCGGTTATGGCGATCGCTAGTACGACCCGCGCCACGCGGTAAATTGGCTTGCACATAACTGCTCTGAAATTAGTGTACACTTTGATGATAGTAGAAATTCCTCTGGTGTTCGGGAAGCTGGTGTAAATCCAGCACAGCCCCGCTACTGTAAGCG
>PLRZ01000747.1 GCA_003164075.1 Bryobacterales bacterium
GGAAATATGAATTGCGGGCGCCGCCTCGCCCTTGTACTTGATCGAATTGCCAATCAGGTTCTGGAAAAGGTGCAGCAGCATCGCCTCATTGGCCACCGCGGTCGGCAACGGATCGGAAGTGACCGCAGCCCCGCTCTGTTGAATGACCGTTTGGAGGGATAATAGCGCCTGTGACAGCACGTGGTTGCAATCAACCGGCGATAAGCGGTCGCGGTCCCGTTCGGTAGCCTCCAAATAGTTGAGTAAACCTTGCTGGAGAGCCTCAATTCTCAAAGCGCCCTCCACGGAATAAGCGATATATTTGTCCGCATGTTCGCCCAGCGTTCCGGCGTACTCCTCTGCCAGTAGCTGAGAGAAGTTCACCACCATGCGCAGAGGTTCCTGGAGGTCGTGCGCAAGTGCATAAGCAAATTCCTGAAGTTCGGCATTGGTGGTCTTGAGCGCTCGCTCCGCCCGCTTGCTTTCCGTGATATCGCTCACCACGGCGCGCCATACGGAGGCCCCATCGGCGCCCTGTGCCGTGGTGGCATCCACCCGCACCCAGACCGGTACGGCATCCTTTTTTAGGACCCGCAAGGCCCACGACTGCGGGGCGCCCGTTTCCAAGAGCGCTTTGCGGTGCCGGTAATGGATGTCCTGGTCTTCGGGGAGGATAAAGCGCGATAGGGGTTGCTTGACCAAAACACCTCTTGCCACGCCAAACAACTTGGCGGCCGTTAGGTTTGCCTCCAGAATCAACCCTTGTTCGCTAAGCGTGAAATAGCCCACCGGCGCCAGATCGTACAGGTCGAAATACCGCTCCCGCGAGGCTTCCAGTTCCTGTTGGGTGCGGCGCAACTCCTCGTTTTGCATCTCCAATTCGATCTGATGAACTCGCAGTTCATGGAGGTTGCGCCGCGCTGCCTCGGGCGATAAAACCTCTACGTTTTCCGGCATCTCGCCGGATCTTTCGCCGGCTAGCGCCTCCGCCCGCCGGCGGAGAGCTTTCCCCGAGTCTTGTTCGAGAGAGGCGGCCGAATACGCGGACGGGTTGATAGCCGGCTCTGAATGGGCATCTTGCGCACTCATGACTCTGATCGTACCTTTTTTTCTATCGTGGCAGTGGCATTTCACTCCGCCGGGGGCGTGGACGGCCAACGCTTCTTCCCGCCGTGCCCCCGGGACTCGTCGGAGGACAGGCAGGGAGCGTATTCCGCGCCTGGGCCACGAAATCCCCAAAGCGGTTAGACACCCGGACAGGCAGCGCGCGTATCCGAGGAGCCGCTCCGTTACTCCTTGCCGGCCAGGGCGCTGCGGATGGCATCGCCAAGTTCGTGGAGTCGATACGGCTTACTCAGAAATGCCTCAGGGAGTTCCGGATGATCGCCTGCCATTACATGGGCTTTGTCGTAGCCGCTGGCCAGGACGAACGGGAGGCCGGGCGCCAACCTGCGCAGCGCGGCCAATGTTTCCCAGCCGTCCATGCGCGGCATGGTCACATCGCAAACCACGCAGCGGACTTCATCCTTGTGCTGCCGGAACACTTCCATAGCCTCGACGCCATCTCCCGCCAGGAGCACCGCAAAACCAAGGCTCGTGAGTGCGCTTTGGCCGAGCTTGCGCACGATCGGTTCGTCTTCAACCAGCAGCACTGTGCCGCCCCAGGCAACCTCAGGCGATTTCGGCGCTTCATCCGGCTGGCTGGCGACCTCTTTGTTTGACACCGGCAGGAAGATGCGGAAGGTACTCCCCCGGCCCAGTTCCGTCTCCACCGTGACGGCCCCTCCGTGCGCTCTCACAATTCCCAGAACGACGGATAGGCCCAGGCCCCTTCCCGCATACTTGCTGGAGAAAAACGGGTCGAAGATCTTTTCGATATCCTTTTCCGCGATCCCGCTACCCCGATCCATCACTTCGAGGCAAGCATAGGCCTCATCACGTGGCAACCAGTCCAGGGGAAAGCGACGCCCTGCGGGAATCTCCGCCGGGGAAACCGTCTTGACGTTCAGGTGCACGGCGCTCCTGCCGTCACCGCCCGCCTCCCAGGCATTGGTCACCAGGTTGGTGAGGATCTGTTGTACCTCAGTCGCATTCGCGCTGATGCCCGGACCGAGAAATGGTAAGGTGGCATCCAGGGCTCTGTCTATTGGCATGGCGGCCCGGAGCAGGCGGACGCTCCGGCGGCAGATCTCGGAGAGATCCAGCGGCTCATGCCGGGCTTGCGTTTGCCCGAGGTAGGTCAGCATCAATTTGCTCACCTCCGCCGCCTCGCGAGCCGCATGCAAGGCGTCGGTCAGTCGTTCGTCGGGTCCCGCGCCCCGCGGCAAGTCGCCAATGGCCAGTTCCAGGTTCCCCATCACCGCGGCCAGATGGTTATTGAAGTGGTGGGCGATGGCCCCGGCCATGCGCCCCAGCCCTTCGGCTTTCTGCAGTTGCCGGTATTGGGTCTCCACCTTCGCTCTTTTCTCCGCCTCCAACTTGCGTTCGGTGATGTCGCTCACCACGACGCGGCACACGCGAGCCCCGTCGACGCCCGGAGCAGTGGTTGCCTCCACCTGCGCCCAGAAGGGTCCGGCGTCCTTTCTCAGCAGCCGCAGTTCCCACGACTGTGGCGCGCCTGTTGCCAAAAGCTGTTTGCGGTGCAGGTAGTGGATGTCCTGATCCGCGGGGAGGATAAAGCGGGATAAGGGCTGCTTTACCAGAGCGCCTCTTGCCACGCCAAGCAGTTTGGCGGCAGTTAGATTGGCCTCCAAAATCAAACCTTTTTCGTTGAGCGTGAAATAGCCCACTGGAGCCAGATCGTACAGGTCGAAATACCGCATCCGCGAGACTTCCAGCTCCTCCTGCGTCCGGCGCAACTCCTCGTTCTGCATCTCCAGCTCGATCTGATGCACCCGCAGTTCGTGGAGCGCGCGCTGCGCTACCTCAAGCGGCGGCGCCTCCAGGTCTTCCGGCATCTCGCCGGCTCTTTCA
>PLRZ01000166.1 GCA_003164075.1 Bryobacterales bacterium
CTATCGACAAAAGTATGCGGCATTGCCCCTATGGTCGCGGCTCAGCGCGCCAGCAAGCGTTACTTGCCACCTGAAGTGAGTTTCGCGGCAGAAACTCGCGGGGCGCCTCTACTTCGCCGCGCGCATGGCGTAGGCGCGATTCGATTCCTTGAGCAGAGACTCCGCTTTCGGCATGTTATCGATGGCCGCCAGCACTTCCNNGGTCGCGCATCCAATCCTGATTGGCCGCGAATTCCGCGTCCGTAAAAGTCACCTGCTTGGATCTCAGGAATTCCTTAAAGCGGTTCAAGGTATCGGTATCCGGCGTCCAGGTTTCGCTCGAAACGGCCGGTTTCTTGGGGCCAAAGTAAAATTCCGAGAAGTGCCAGAACACGTCCTGCACAGCGCCGGTTCCAAGGTAGAGCACGCGGCGCTGGAAGAGATTAGCGCGCAACGGCGGGTACTTCTCGTCGGGAGTGATGCCCCCGCCGCCGTATACTTTGCGGCCGCTGTCGGTGGACTTTACATCGTCCGTGGGAGCGGGTGCGTCACCCTTCGGCCTGGCCGAATAATACTCCATCATCGAGGAATGGGAGTAGTCGCGCTGAATCAGCCGGCCGCTCGGGGTGTAATAGTGGGCAATGGTGAGCAGCAGCGCGGAGCCGTCATCAAGCTGGACTTGCTCCTGCACCAGTCCCTTGCCAAATGTAGTCTCGCCCATCACCAGGGCGCGGTCGTGATCCTGCAAGGCGCCCGACACAATCTCCGACGCCGACGCGGATTCGCGATTCACCAGCACCACGATGGGGTACTTGAGCGCCGGATCCTTGGGATCTTTGGCCTTGGCTTTATACACCTCGTCCGCTCCCGCGATCCGTCCGTGCTGGGAAACTATCACCTGGCCGTCGCGCAGGAACCGCCCCGCCAGGAACACGGCTTCGTTCACCAACCCGCCCATGTTCCCGCGCAGATCCAGCACCAGCGAGTTGACCTTGGACTCGTCGAGAGCCTTCAGCCCTGCCTGCACGTCGCGCTCGATACTGGAATATTCGAAACTGCTCACTCCCAGGAAGGCCACGCCGGGCTTGAGCCAGAAAACATCCACGGCAGTGGTTTCGATGGCATCGCGCGTTACCGTAGTGGTGTAAGGCTCGGTAGCGCCCTCGCGTTTCACGCTGACCTTTACCTGTGTCCCGCGCGGGCCGCGTAGCATATCGGCCACNNTGCATGCCCACGCCGTAGTAATGCGCCTGCTGCTTGCGCATCATTTCTTTGTATTCCGTGGACTTGATAAAGTTGGAATGCGGATCCAGGGCGTGCAGCATGCCCGGTATGGCGCCGTCATAGAAACTGTTTTCCGTGCTAATCGGCTCGGCGGCGTTCTGCTCCACCAGCGCATAGGCTTGCGTTACCGCTTTCACGGCGGGATCGAGATCGTCGCCCGCGGGCGTAGCCGCGCGCGCCAGAATTCCGGGACCATAAAGCGGCGCTAGAACGGCTGCGACTGCAACCACCAGGGCGGCTAGTAGTGTTTTTCTCATTTTCATGTTTTTGCCGGGAGGTGGAGGCAACGAATCGCGTCACACCCGTAGTCTTAGACTTTGACGGCGCCCCCTATGGAAATGGTAGCAGATCCTCGGAGCGTGGATAGGGTGGGCTTCTGGTACGGGCGGCAGGGGATGGCTGTTGGCCGTTAGCTCACCCTCGTATCTTGCATGCCAACCAGGAAGAGCCGCATCATTTCACTCCTAACCAATCCGTGACCAGTTTGTAGGTGAAGCCCCATAGCGGCACGCCGTGCAGATCGATGCCGGGGAATTGCCTGTCGGGCGGCATGCCGGGTACGGACCGCACCGCGTGGCGGGAGGGATCGCGCAGCACGCGCACCGGTAGCCAGAGGGTTTCCACGGCCTCTTCGGGATTGGCCACGGTTGGCAATTCGTGGTCGACGGAGAAGACGAAGGGAGCCACCAGCATGCGCGGTCCCAGCAGGCGGCCGACGCTGGCGGCCGGAAGCGCGGCTTCCAACTGGCCGGGGGTGAGCAGGACGGCGCACTCTTCGGCGAGCTCCCGCAGCGCGGTGTGGAGCAGGTCGGGATCCTGCGGATCGCGCCGGCCGCCGGGGAGCGACCAGTGTCCCGACCAGGGATCGCCGATGCGTTCGGTGCGGCGGATCAAGAGAATGGACTCCTCCGGGGAGCGTGCCCGCACGATTGCCACTGCCGCTTCGAGATCCGCCATCCATTTCATCATGCGATGGCGCGGGGGGATAACGCAAAGAGGCGGGGGCAGGAAAAAGCTCCATAACGAGAGATCCGCAGGTGGGGCAGGCGGTGCTCGCCGGCCCTCTATCCGGTTTGCGCAGCGGGCCTGGTTCAGTGCGGGCGGGCAGGCGAGCACCGCCTGCCCCACCTCGGGCTTCCCACAACTCCCACGAGATCGTGAGTTCGAAGTCTGATTTTTGAACTCCCGCGGCAATAATTCGCCCCGTCACCGCTCCATGGCGAGAGTGGCCAAATTCGTTCTGTTCGAGCGAAAGTGGCAGCTCAGTCCGCTCCCTCGGCGGCTCGCGAACGCCGGGTGGCCTCAGGATGTTTGGAGCCTCAGGAGCTTCCCCTTCAGATTGCGGCCCGAGGCAGCATGCAGGCAGCCAACGCGCCATGGACGCCCTACGCTAAGATGGTTAGCTGGGCAGGATTTTCCCCAGCACAAAGCGCTCCATGGCCCAGTTCCTTCGATTCCTGCCGTTATTGCCGACTTTGACGCCCACCGGCGTGGTGGATATCCTCGTGGTGGCGTTCCTGGTATATCAGGCCCTGATGGTGGTGCGCGGGACCCGCGCGGGCCACATCCTCCTCGGTATTTTCATGCTGGTGGGGCTCTATGGGATATCGGTTTGGGCCGGCCTGGAGGCCTTGCGCGCGGTGCTGTCTTTCCTGGTGCCATTGATCGGCCTGGCGATCATCGTACTATTTCAATCGGAGCTCCGCCGCACCCTGGCGCGGCTGGGGCGAAAGCGCTGGCTGGGATTCGGCGCCGGGTACCGCGCTCCTGAGTCGGTGAATGAAATCCTCATGGCGGTAGAAGTGATGGCGCCGCAGAGGGTAGGGGCGCTCATCGTGCTGGAGCGCGATATCGGACTGCGCACCTTCATCGAAAGCGGAGTCACCCTGGAAGCACGCATCACCCGCGATCTTCTGTTGTCCATTTTTGCGCCGGGGCTGCCCCTGCACGACGGCGCCGTGATTGTGCAGAAGGATCGCGTGGCGGCGGCAGCCTGCTTCCTGCCGTTAACCACCGCCCCGGCACTGGCGCGCGACTTGGGGACGCGCCACCGCGCGGCCATCGGGATCACCGAAGAGACGGATTGCCTCTCCATCGTGGTTTCCGAGGAGACCGGACGGATTTCCGTGGGCGCGTTCGGCGAGTTGGTACAGGGGCTGTCGCTGGCCGAGGTCCGCGAGCGCATCAATCGCCATTTCGAAGCGCGGCACCCCGGTTCGATCCGGATCGATGAGAGCCCCGCCGATATTCCGCTGGCTTCGTCCAGCGTTCCGGCCCCCGCCGACGCGTCGAGAGTGGCGGAGACGCGGCCCTCCGAACGGGTGAACCAGCCATGAAATGGGGCAAACGGCTGCTCGGGCTGGTGACTCAGAACATCGGCTGGAAGCTGCTTTCGCTGGCCATCGCGCTGGTGGTCTGGGGGGTGGTGGCCAATGAACCCGAGCTTTCCACTTTCGCCACGGTGAGCGTGGAATACCGGAACCTGCCCGATGACCTGGAGATCAGCTCCGATCCGGTGAGTACCGTGAAACTGGAGTTGCGCGGACCCTCCGGGGAACTGCGCGGCGTAGGCGATGGCGGCGCGCGTCCCGAAGTGATTCTGGATATGTCGACGGTGCAGCCGGGAGATCGGACGTTCCCTATCGGCGACGGCAGCGTCAAACTGGTGCGCGGCGTACACCTGGTGCGGGCCATTCCGGCGGAAGTGCGGTTTCACTTTGAGCGGCGCGCGGAACGCACCGTGAAGGTGATTCCTCGTTTCCGAACGAGGGATGGCTATGAGGTGGTGAACTTCACGGTGATCCCCGATTCGGTGGCGATTGCGGGTCCCGCCAGCCGCGTATCGCTGGTCCAGGCGGTGCTGACAGATCAGGTGGATGTGCCGGCGCGGGCAGGCTCGTTCGACTATCCGGTGAACACGTTCGTGGACGATCCGTACGTTCGTTTTGCGGGGGTGTCGCGCGTGACGGTGTCGGTGACTATCGGGAAAAAATAGCGCGCCCGGAAAAGTGGCGCGACGGAGAAAAGAGCAAGAGTGGGAAAACAACTGTTCGGTACGGATGGTATTCGCGGTGTGGCGGGAGAATATCCGCTGGACCCGGAAACCGTCTACGCGTTCGGTCTGGCGCTGGGCCACGATGCCGTGCGGGCACAATCGAGCCCCGAGATTCTGATCGGCGCCGACACCCGCGAGTCCGGCACGTGGATCGCCGAACTGGTGGCCGGCGGGCTGGAGCAAGCCGGAGCGCGGGTGCGCTATGCCGGAACGATCACCACTCCGGGGGTGGCCTATCTGACCCGCACGGGGCCGTTTCTGGCCGGCGTGATGATTTCCGCATCCCACAATCCCTACCAGGACAACGGGCTCAAGGTGTTCGGCCACAACGGCTTTAAACTGCCGGATGCGGAAGAGGCCCTCGTCGAAGAGGAGATTCTGCGGCTGCGGAAAGCGGGCGTCACTCCGAAACCGGCGCCGCTGCGGGCGGAGAGCGAGTGGGACCGGAAGTATCTGGACTTCCTGGTCTCGCTGGCGACCATGCGACTGGAAGGCGTCAAACTGGCGATGGATTGCGGCAATGGCGCAGCTTACCGGCTCGCTCCGGAGCTGTTCCGCCGACTGGGCGCGGAAGTGACTACCCTTTGCGCCGAGCCCAATGGACGCAATATCAATCTGCATTGCGGAGCCTTGCACCTGGAAAGGCTGCAGGAAGCGGTGCTGGCCGCGGGCGCCGGCTTTGGCGTGGCTTTCGATGGCGATGCCGACCGCGCCATCCTCGTGGCCCGGAGCGGCAAGGTGATGAATGGCGACGCCATGCTGCTGGTGCTGGCGCGCGCCATGAAAGCCGCCGGACATTTGAAAGAGGACACCCTGGTGGCCACGGTGATGTCCAATCTGGGGCTGGAGAAAGCGCTGGAGCGCGCCGGTATCCGCATGGTGCGCATGCCCGTGGGCGATAAATATGTGCTGGAAGAAATGGTGCGGCTGGGCGCGTCGCTGGGCGGGGAACAATCGGGCCACGTGATCCTGCGCGAGTTCGCCACAACCGGCGANNAAGGGACTGACGGAGGTACCGTCGGTGGCGCGTGCCATCGAGCACGTGGAAACGGCCTTCGCCGGGACTGGACGTGTGCTGGTTCGCTTTTCCGGGACAGAACCGCTGGCGCGAGTGATGGTAGAAGGCCCGGATGCGGAACAAGTGGAAACTTTTAGTGCCCGAATCGCCGACGCGATCCGGCTGGCGATGGGAGTGCAGTGAGGCAAACAAAGCACTTGTGAGACCCGCCCGGGACTGGTTTACCAATTAGCAACCTTTATCCGGAATGTAACGTCATATTAATTGTCAAGCTTGTTCCGTGGGCCTTTTGGCTTTCCGCGGAACGGACCGGCGGGTGAAACCTCCGAGCACCCGCCGGTTTACTTTTTTCTGCCTTCCTAATCCGCGGTTTAGAGTCAGAACTCCTGATGTCGCCTCGCAATTTCAAACTGGCGGGGAAAATGNNTTCCTTTCGATGGCGAGAGCTTCGCGGGTGGGGCAGGCGAGCACCGCCTGCCCCACCTTCGGGCTCACTGCAAATTCCACGACATCAGGGAGTTCTGAAGCTCGCGCCGGCCGCGAGTCGCAGGCGCCCCTTAAGCGCGTGGGAGCCATTTCACCATCGTGACTGAAATTCCCGTGCCCGCTGGCGAACGGATCGCGAACTCATCCATCAGTTTTCGGCAGCCGGGTATCCCCGCGCCAGGAGCCGTGCCGGCGAGCACGCGATCGACGTCGCCGATGCCGATGCCGCCGTCATCCACGGAAATCCTCAGACCGATGCGCCCGCCGTCTGCGATCTCGAAGACGCTGAGGTGTCCGGAACAGCCGGAATGCTGCACCACATTTCGTGCGATCTCCGATACGGCAGTGGCAATCTGCGTCAGGGCGTGAGCGGCAAATCCCAGGCGCGCAGCCTCTTCGCGCACCACCAGACGAGCCAGGAGCACGTCCTGAAGTCTTGCGACCGGCAGCTTGGCCAGTTCCTTCTCACTGTGAGTAGTGGTTGTCGTCATGGTTCACTCCGACGGGATCGTTCTCAATCGCGGCTTCCCCGGAATGCCGCCGGGCGCGCGCCGATATCCCGTGCTTTCATTCTGTACTTTCTCTCGATCTGCGCGGCGTTCAGAACAGCTCCACGTTGCCCGCAAGTTCCTCATCGCAAACTTCGCCGTTGGGAATTGGCTCCGGCTCCTCAGACCCTGCTGCCAGGATGTCGTCTTGCTCCGTAAAAGGGTCGTCCGGCTCTACTGCGGGATCGATGTCCAGTGCGGTCGATCGACCGCTGACTGCTTCGTGGACCACGCGCTCATGGGCCATCGTATAGTTGCGATTCAATTCCCGCACCTTGTGGTGGGAAGCGCCTGCAGAGCCACTGCTTGAATCGGAGTATTGAAGGGCTATTTGTTCGAACATCGCCGTGGCGCGGGCGCCGGCCTTCGATGCCGCCTCGGGAAAGCGAATGGACCCGGCTGTGCGGTGTAGAGTTTCCGAAAGCTCTCGCTCCAGCGATGTAATGGCGCCAAGCGCGCTCCGCAGACTCTGTTCCAGCGCGCGCAGTTTGTTTTCCGATTCGGCCGATTCGTTGGACAGAAGACTCTGCTCCACCATCGCCAGTTCGCTGTAGTCCCTGAGCCGCTGTTCCAGAACCACGACCGAATCGACCACGTCCGTCACGCGGGACGATATCTCGTCCAGTTGCTGCATGGCTTCATCCGCGACCCTCCGGGTGTTGCTGGCGACCACTTCCAGCGAGGCGCCGGTGCTCACGTGGGCGGCGAAGATTTGCGCGTTGAGAGCCACCATCCGCAGCTTCAGGGCAAGCCCCAGGATCTGCGACGTACAGTCGTTGAATGTGGACTTGAGCTTTTGTACCAGGTCGACCGCACTCCGCATGCTGACAGCCGCGTTCTCGATCACCTCGATCACCGCATGGAGACTCTCGATCGCCTGCCCAATGATCTCGCCATCCAAGGTTGCGCCGCCGGAGTGCAATGCCTGGGCGGCCAGGGCCTTGGCCTCCGACTCTATTTCCGCCAGTCCACCAGCCACCTGGCGCCCGGCCTCGTCCAGTTGCTCGAATACCGCCCGCAGTTGCATGAGCTGCACGCGGCCCGCGTCAGCCAGGAAGTGCCGGCAGTCGGTTTCCCCGGCGCCTGTGAACCCATTCACGGACCCGGACGCCAGATGTCCCACCATCTCATCGATAGCCAAGCCGATGTGCTGGAATTTTTGCCGGGCCATGTCCTGGCACTGCAGTGCCACGATGGCTTTTCCGACACCACCGGAAATCTTCAACCCCGCCTGCGATATCGATTGGGCCGCGGCTTCGGAGGACTGCAACGCATCGTTGAGCGTCGAAAGGTCGATCCTGGTTTCGGTGAGCATCCTCTCCGTTTTGGCCTTTTGTTCGGTTGCGAGGCTCGTTAGTCTGGTGACGGCCGTTCCGGTCTCTTCACCGGTACGCTCGAGCTCCTCGAAGCGCTGGCCAACCGCGTTGTGAACATCCCGAACAATGCTCCCGATACTATCCGCCAACGCGAAGAACTTCGCGCGCGTGCCCTCGTCAAAGGCACAGGCCTGGATTCGAAACTGGCTGTTGGTCATTTCCAGTGGCGAGAGGGTTCGCACCAAGGCGCTCCGTTCGCGCGCGATCCGTATGACCTCGACGTGCATCTTCTCGAAGACGACCGACACGTTGTTGTATTGCTCGCGGCTGGCGTGAACCAGGTCTTCCGCCTTCTTGAGCAATTGGAAGGCAAATTGAATCGCCGCGTCTTCAGTCCGCCCGGTGGCGGCGGCCGTGATCTCGTCGGACCGCCTCCTCACCTCGCGGGCCAGGGACGTGATCTTCCCGAGAAGCGTTCCCAGTCCCAGGAATTCTTCCTCCATGGCCGCGGTGAAACCGAAGAGCGCGGATTTTTCCGCTTCCAGCCGGCTCCTGAGTTCGCGCACCCGATCGGGCGCCAGAGCGGCACTTGGGCGCAGGCGTTTCGGCCATGCCGCCTGCCAGCACTTGACGGCGAGATTTTGTAGCCAGCCGGTCATGGGGCGCCCACGCCCTCCAGCCGATGACATTCGAGAGGGTTGATGACCAGTACCACGCGCCCATCGCCCATAATCGCGGCTCCGTGAAACTCCTTGCTGTGTTCCAGACCGCCTGCCAATGGTTTAACCAGGACCTCCACTTCACTGACGAATCGATCCGCAATCAGGCCATATCGCACCTTTCCCGACTCGATGACGGCGATCGGCACTTCCTCCGCGGATCTCACCGGCAGGCCGAACATCTCCGCCAACGAGAACAGGGAATAGATTTCGCCGCGAACCTGCGCGATCGAGAGCCCATGGTAATCGTGGACCTCGGCGGCCGGGACCTTCACCATGTCGCGGATCGAACTGAGCGGAAGGATATACTCCTGCCCTCCCGCCTCCAGCAGAATGCCTTTGGAAACGATCAGGCTGGTCGGTAACTTGATGGAGATGACGGTTCCCGTACCGGGGCTGCTGCGTATGTCCACCGCGCCTTGCAGGCTCCGGATGTTGTTGCCCACCACGTCCATGCCAACGCCGCGGCCGGAAACGTCGGTCACCTTTTCCGCCGTGCTCAGTCCCGGCAAAAAGGCCAGCCGGCACGCTTCGGCGTGCGGCATCGCGAGCGCGGCTTCGCGGGTGATGAGACCTCTTTCGACGGCTTTGCGCTTGAGCGCCTCCGGGTCCAACCCGCGGCCATCGTCTTCGACCTCAATGATCACGTTGCCCGCGTCGTTGCTCGCCCGCAGCGTCAACCGTCCGCATGGCTGTTTGCCACGTTCGGTTCGCTCTTCCGGGCGCTCCAGGCCGTGGTCGACAGCGTTCCTCACCAGATGAACCAACGGATCGCCGATCTGGTCCACGATGGTCTTGTCCAACTCGACGGTTTCGCCTTCAACCACGAGCTGCACTTCTTTTCCAAGGCTGCGAGCCAGGTCACGCACCAGCCGGGGAAAGCGCTGAAAGACGGTCTTCACCGGCAGCATACGGATGGCCATCACACTAGCCTGCAACTCCTCGGCAATGTGGGAGATCCCGGCCCCGGCTTCCTTGAGCGCCCGCGTAATCGCCGCGCGATCCTCTCCCGCCGAGAGCTTCTCCACCAGTGTGGGAATAGCGCCCCTCGCGACCAGCAGTTCACCCACCACTCGCATCAGCCGATCCAGCTTTTCCTGATCGATACGAATGGTCGTGGAGGATGCAGGCGCGGACCTGGCAGCGTTCCCCGCGGCCTTCTCGCCGGCCGGCGGGGTCGACGGGAGTCCGTCGATTTTCGACCGCGTCGCGCGAAAAGAATCGCGTAGTTGCGTTCTGTCTTCCGGAGTAACGCGGTTGCCGGCTTCGATGGCGGCCGCGAGGATTCGCAACTGTGCGGCAACCGGCTCGTCCAGGTCGGATCGCTGCTGATAAGCCGCCGCCGAGGCAAGAGTTTTCAGCCCGCGCTGGTAGGCCTTGAAAATTGGCGCGCCGGGAGCCTCTTTTTCCAACTGCAGAAGGCAGTTCTCGAACAGGTCGAGGCACTGTGTCGCCGTATTCCGGAACGCTGAGGCGCCGGCGGAAGATGGCGAACCCGCCGCTGCTCCGTCGTGGAGCCCGAGTTGCTCCAGCAGGTGCACCGGCAAGACGAAGCCATGCGACTGGCCTGACAGATTTTCGAGGAGGCCCTGCATCGCATCCCGCGATTCCAGAACCAGCGTCACGGTGGCGGACTCAACAGGACTGCCGCCAGTCTGACGGTGACTGTCGAGTGCCGACTCGAGAGCATGAGCGATGCGGGCCAATACCGGCAGGGGATGGCTGCTGGCAAGAGATGCGCCCGCCTGCCCGATTAGAAGGCCGGCATTACCTTTTATGCTGTGTACGGCTCGAAACAGCGCGTCCAGGCTTTCGCGTGAAGAATTGTCTCCTTCGAGGTCAAGCGCCTGGCTCTCAATCGTCTCCAAATGCTCCTGGCACTCGGTCGTGAACAATGTCAGAAACTCGGCCGGTACCGTCCCCAGCAGCGCGACGGCTGACGATTGATCCTCGACCAGGCGTATCGACACATCGCACTCGTCTTCGACGAAGCTGAACACTCCGCGAATGGCTTCCTCACCGCGATCCGTGACCAGCATGACTTCCCACCACAGGTAGCAGGATTCCGGCTCCAGATCGTAGAAAAGCGGCACTCCGTCGCTGTGGCCGGTAATGTGAGCCTGGCCTAATCCACGCAGTTCATCGAGCAGCGTGATCGGGTCGGTGCCGGAGAAGAACAGGTCCCGGTGAGGCCGAAGCAGCACTTCGAATGCGCTACTTGCCGGTGCGATCGAGCGACCGGCGGTGGCGACGGTTGGCGCCGCCGGGCTAGACACGGGCTTCGGAAGAAGGGCCGCCAGAGCTTCCGTGACAGCTTGCTCGCCCGCACACTCGGCGTCAGGGTCCTGCGCACCGAGGATGGCGCGCAGGACATCGCCGGCTTTCAGACCGCAATCCACCAGGTCCCCGGTTATGGCCAACTTGCCGGATCGGGCCAGGTCGAATGCCTCCTCCACTTTGTGGGCCACGGCCGCCAGGCGGGCGAATCCCGCCGTTGCCCCGGAACCCTTAATCGTGTGGATCGCGCGGAATACACGATGCACGAATTCGCCATTTCCCGGGTCGGATTCGAGCGCCAGGAGCGCCGCGTCCTGCTCGGTCAGAAGTTCCAGAGCCTCCGGCCGGAAGGCCGTCCGCATCTGTTCCATGATGTCGACGCTCATCGCGGGTCCTTCATCGCATGACCCTCTTCACTGTCGTCAACAGATCCGCGGGCTGAAACGGCTTCACGATCCACCCCGTCGCACCGGCGGCCTTGCCCTGCATCTTCTTTTCCTGGTTGGATTCAGTCGTCAACAGGACGATGGGAACGAACCGGTATTCAGGCATGCTTCTCAGCTTACGGGTTAGCTCGAAGCCATCCATCCCGGGCATATTCAGATCTGTCACGAAGAGATGAAATTCACGTCCGCCCAGCTTGGCGATGGCATCGCGGCCATCGCGGGCCTCGACTACTTCGTAGCCGGCGTTCTCCAGCGTAAGCGCCACCATCTGGCGAAGGCTGGGGGAATCGTCGACGGTCATGATTCTCTTCACAAGGCGTCCTTCGACTCCGCCAGGAGTTCGCCCCGTAATGCGCAGCGGTCCACCGCATTTACAAATGTCTCGGATGGGTTCTCCAGAACGAAAGCCGGGGTGGTCTTGCGAAGCGAAACCAGCATCTGCAGAATACTGGTGTCGATATCCTCCAGTCCCTGCGTCCGGACTACAACCGTGGCCCCGCTGGCCAGGGAGGACGCCAGGCACTTGCCGAGTTCAGCGGCGTGACGTACGGTCACGCCACCGCTCAGTTCCAGCATCAAACCCTCTGTCGTGTTTTGAATCCTGTATGGCACTAGGGTGGCCCTCCGATGTCATTCAAGCGTCAAAACCAGCCGGATGTTCTCGATCATCGTCGCCGGTTCCGAAGGTTTTACGATATACAGGTTCGCGCCTGCTTCGAACCCTCTCATCTTGTCGCTCTTGTCACCTTCCGTGGATACGATGATGATCGGCAGGTCCTGGTACTGCGGTTCGGCCCGAACGCGGCGGATAAACTCGTATCCGTCCATGTGTCCCATGTTGATGTCGGTAAGAATGAGATCGCAGGGATGCGCATATAGTTTTTCCAGTCCGTCGTTTCCGTCAACCGCGGTAAGCACATCGAAACTCGCCTGCGCGAGGATGTGGGAGTGGTAAGTCCGGACGAATTCGGAATCGTCCACTACCAGAATTTTCTTTTTCATGCTTCCTTACTCCTTGACATACACGAGGTGGGCATCCATCCTCCTAAGCTTGAACGCGCTGGAGATCCGGCCAACCGACTCGGAATGGCCTAGAAAGAGATAACCTCCGCGGTTGAGCGAGTTGTAGAAATGGTCGACCGCACTCTTACGGGACGCGTCATCGAAATAGATCAGGACATTGCGGCAGAAAATGAAATCGAAATTCCGCATCGCACGCATGGCCATCCGGTCATACAGATTCAAATGCTGAAACCGCACCATTGACGCGATGTTGGGCCGGACTGTGTAGCGTTCGCCCTCCTGAATGAAGTGTTTTTCCAGGTATGGGGGCGGCACTTCGCGGACGGAACGCCACCAGTAGTGTGCATCCGCCGCCTGCGCCAGCACGTTCTGGTCGATATCGGTGGCCACGATTTCGCAGTCCCAGTACTGCGATTGGGGAAAGACTTCCTGAAGAATGATGGCGAGGGTGTAGGGCTCTTCGCCGGACGAACAACCCGCGGACCAGATGCGGATTTTCTGCTCGCCACGGGTCTGTTTTGCTGAGAGCACCTCCGGAAGGCAGCAGTTCGCGAACGCTTCCAGTTGCTCGAACTCCCGGAACATGTAGGTCTCGTTGGTGGTGATCAGATTGGCGAGCGCCTGCATTTCTGTGCCTTCGGGATCCGCATAGCAGAGGAGAAAGACGTATTCCTGGGGATCTTGAAAGCCCAGAACGTCCATCCGCTTTTCAACGCGTTTTTGGAGAAAATACGATTTTTTCTCTTCGAATTGCAGTCCCAGGCGGACATAGATCTGCTGGCTCAGCTTATTGAAGTGATCGGTAGAGAGCTCCATCATTCCGCGCTCTTCCCGCGCCACGCCTGTAAGACGTCTTCGTCGGTCTCACTGCCCAAGCGCCGGCGCAGGGCGGCATCCGCCTCTTCGCTGCCGGCTTCGCGCAGCGACTGCCCGGCTCCAATGCGGATCGATTTTTCCGGATCTTCCAGGCAACGTTCCACAAAGTCGAAGACCGCCGGTTCATGGAGGAGACCGCCCAGCAACCGAACGGCCTGGTAAGCCAGAAGCGGCGAGTTCTTCCTGGAAACGACATCGCGGAGCGGCCGAGACAGGCCATCCGGGAGTTTGAGGTTGCCGTAGCGGTTTCGTAGCGCGGTGAACGCATTCAGCACAGATGCTTCGAGCCCATCCCTGCCGATCATTTCCGCAACTTCAGCGACATCCTCTTGGCGTCCCTTGGCCCCAAGAAGCTTGAGATAGGCAGGCCGCAGGTACCCGGGCAATTCCCCCGCCGGGCCCACGCGCGCGCGGACCGCATCGATTGAGGACGCGTCGCCGATCTGCGCGAGCGCCTCGAGAGACGCGCAGATCAGCATCGGGTGGCTGCCCGCGGAGATCAATTCCTCCACGGTCGCCCGAAACTTCGTCTGTCGTGTATTGCCGAGGCTCTCGACCGCCGTAATGACTACGTTAAGGTCCGTATCCTTCAATGCGCGAGCGTAGATCTCGGATGTGCCCGAATCGCCCAGCCTTCCCAGAACGTCAATCACGAACTTTCGCCGGTCGCTGTTTTCCTCGCGGAAAGCCCGGTCCAGGTAGGGGATTGCTCTGGCGCCGCGCGCCCGCAGGATCTCCACCGCTTGATTGCGCAGGAAGGAATCGTCGCTGTCCAGCAGCTTCAAGGCCCCTTCGATTACCTTATCGTGTTCGATCTGGCGCAGCGCGCCAAAAATTGCTTCGCGTACGGCGCGGGACGGTTCCTCCAACAACCTGGCGAGAAGCGGTTCAACGCCGGCAGCCTGGTTGGCGTACCCAATGTCTTCGGCGGCGTACATGCGGTCCGCCTCATCGGCGCTGGTCAGTTTGTCAACACATTCGCGTAGTTCGATCATCTCTTTCCACCTACCTTCCCCACTGCCTGTACGATTTTGCCGGCCACTTCGTAATGCGGAACCACGACGTCCGCACCCCCGCGCTCGATGGCCTCGCGCGGCATTCCGAATACCACGGCGGTCTCTTCGCTTTCCGCAATGGTCGATCCGCCGGCCTGACGGATTTCGACCATCTGGTCGGCCCCATCGTCTCCGATCCCCGTCATCAGTACACCGACAGTTCTTTGACCGTAGGCCTCCAGCACGGCTTTCATCATTACGCTAACCGAAGGGACAAAGAGGGTTTGCGGCTGGGAGGGAGTGCGCAGTACGATTTCACCGCTCGACTTGCGATACGGACAAAGGTGCAATCCGCCGGGGGCAACGTAGCAAGTGCCCGGTTCGACAACCATGCCCGCACGACCCTCTACCACTTTCAACGGACAGTTGTCGTTCAACCTCCGGGCAAAGGCGCCCACGAATGTCGCGGGCATGTGCTGAACCAGAAAAACGCTGGCCTGCAAATCCGGGGGCAGAAGCGGTAACACCTCGCCCAAGGTGGCCGGTCCACCGGTGGAAATCCCGATCGCCACCGCGACCGGGCCAGTTGGTGTCCACCGCCGGACGGGAGTTTCTACCCGTTCCCGGGAGGCCAGGCGCCGCGCACGGTTCTTGTGTAACCGCTGTAGCACCCCCGAACTGGCGGCGGCACGCAACTTTGCCACCAGTTCCTCCGCCACCGCCCCCAGGTTTGCGGAGACCGTACCGTCGGGCTTGGCGACGAAATCGAACGCCCCCAGCTCCAGGCATTCGAACGTGGTCATGGCGCCGCGCTGTGTGAGAGAGGAGACCATGACGACCGGACATATCTTCTCTTCCAGAATCATCTGCAACGCCGTGATGCCGTCGAGCTTCGGCATGTTGATGTCCATGGTTACGACATCGGGCCGAAGGTCTCTCGCCTTGGCCACGGCGTCCTCGCCGTCGCGTGCCGTCCCGGCAAGCTCCAGGTCGGGCTCGGCGGAGATAATCCGTTTTAGAGTTTGGCGCATGAGGGCCGAGTCATCGGCCACCAGCACTCGAATTGAGCTCATAGTCTTTACTTAATAGCCCATGGTCTTAATAAGGGCCGGGCTACCCGGATGGCAACTCCGGCCCGTGAGTCTACTTCGCCGGCGCGTCGGCCAGTTCAACCTGCTCGGTTCTCGAGAGGATCTTCTCCACATTGAGGAGAACCACCATGCGTTTCCCGGAGTCCACCTTCCCAATCCCGGAGATGAACCGTTGGTCGATCCCGGAATGGATCGCTTCCGGCGGAGGCGCAATGTCCTTCTTGCGCAGGCTGAGAACCTCCCGCACGGAATCTACGATCAGACCCGTTTTGACGCCGCCCAACTCCACGATCATGATCCTGGTTCTGTCATCGGCCACCTTGGCCTCCAGGTCAAACCGCTTCCGGGTATCCAGGACCGGTATCACCTCGCCGCGCAGGTTCGTTACGCCCTCGATGAAACGGGCGGCTTTGGGAACCTTTGTCACTTTGGAAAGCCTGTCAATCTCCTGGATCTGGGAAATAGGTACACCGTACTCCTCGCCGCTGAGCATGAACGTGACCAGTTGGACCTCGGTCAGTTCCTGGGCAAGGTCGCCTGCCTTCTCGGCGGCCATTTTGGTATCGGCCGACACCCTGGCAGAGGACCCTGTCTCAATCTCGCGCAGCTTCCGATCCCGCATCAGGTTCGCCACGTCGAGCAGCATGATCAGGCGGTTGCCGTCATCCAGCTTGGCTACAGCCTCCAACTCCACTCCACCCTCGGAACTGACCATCGGAGGCGGGTCCAGGAGCTTACGCGATACGTTCAGGACTTCGTTCACATGGTCGACGACCAATCCCAGAACGAAGCCTCCCGCATCCACTACGATGATGCGTTGGTCTTCCTGGATGTTGGCCGCCACCTCGCCTTCGAACTCATGCAGGCCGGCAGCGATTGCCGATACCGTCGCCACGATTTCCTCGGATGGAGCATGGCCCTGTACCTGCCGGATTGCCTTCTCATTCAGCGCGCGCAGCTTCGAGAGGGTCTCCATCAGGACCTGGCTCGAACTGTTGGTGGCGCTGATCCATGCCCGGAGACGCTCCGGCGCGGACAAGTCCAAGGGGCCGGACGCAATTTGTTTGCCCCAGCGCTCATAATGGTCGCGGATGTCGCGGCTGCCGCCTGCAAACTCATCGGCCAGCGACTGCTGGTGCAACAGACGGCGAAGGTCCACGACAGGCAGAATCTTGCCGCGTACGGTCAAAACACCCAACACGTAGTCGGGTACGTCCGGCACCTGCTTGGGGGCTTGCACGCGAAGGATCTCGCGGACGTGTTTCATTTCGAACGCGAATTCCTCCTTAGCGATCCGAAATGTCACCATCTGGGCAATGGCATCGGTCACGTTGCCGGCTGCACCGGCGGCTTCGGTTGCCTGCGGACCGGCGACTGCCGTAGCTGCCGCGCCGGTTTTGCGACGTGTCGAATCGATCTGGCAGACCTGTGCGGCGTTCAAAGCCATGATGATGCGCTGGCCATTGTCCAGCTTCACCACGCCCTCCAGGTAGTGGGCCGTGGTTCCACGAATGGCGGGCGGCGGCGGGTCGACGTCGCTGCGAAGCACGCGGGTCACCTGTTTGACACGGTCCACGCGGAGCCCCGTCTTGACACCGTCAATGTCGATGACGAGGACCCTGGTACGATCCGTCTCTTCAGTGCGTTCCATGCCGAAGCGCGTACGCATGTCGATGATCGGAAGCACCACACCCCGAAGGTTGGCGATCCCTTCCACGTAGGGGGGCGTCCGCGGTACTTTGGCCATCTTGGGCAGGCGAATGATCTCCTGCACCGACATAATGTCGAAGCCGAACTCTTCGTCCTTCAGTAAAAACGTGACGAGCTGGCTCTCTTCCTTCGAAGCGGTAAGTTCTTGCGCTGTTGGATTCTGCATAAGGGTTTTTCTCCATCGAATAGGAATCGAGAGCTTACCCGTTCTGCAATTCGTCGGCCTGCGAGGCGATGTCCTCAATGGCTTGCGCGATCTCCTGAGCCGCCTTGAGAGCCTGCTCGGCGGCGCCGGCGCCTTCGGTGCTGGCTCGGCCGGTTTCTTCGGCGGCGCTGGCAATCTGCTGGCTGGCCTTGCCCGCCTGCTCCAGAGCGGCCAAGGATTCCATTGAGCCCTTCGACACGTCCTTGATGCCGGCCACGATGAGCTCGCAATCCTTGACGATCAGATCGAGGTTCGTGGTGGATACCTTGGCTTTCTCGACTTCCTGACGCGCCTTGTTGCCCGCTATTTGGATATCGCTGGCGACCTTCGAGATCTGGGTTTGGACGTTTCTCACCAGATCCTTGATCTTGTCGGCATTCTCACTGCTCTCGTTTGCCAGTGAACGAATGTCGCCCGCAACCACGGAAAAGCCCCTGCCATACTCGCCGGCCCGGGCAGCTTCCACGTTGCCGTTGACTGCCAGCATCTTGGTCTGCACCGTGACCATCACGATGGCATCCACAATCTTGTCGATCCGGCGCGTGCGCTCTTCCAATTCAAGGACGCTTTTGGCCGATTCGAGGGATGCGTCGGCCGCTTTGCCGATGTTGCCGATCAACTGGTCCACGTTTTGTTTGTTGCTGTTCAGCAATTCCGCAATCGCCACGGCCTTCTGCGCGCTCGAATCCGCGTTTGCTCCCATTATTTTCGCGGCCTGCAAGAGCTGTGCCGAGACCACATTCGACGCTTCAGCGGCCTTGGCCTGGGCACTTGCCGCTTTGTTGATCTGATCGATCGCCGTGGAGATCTGAGCCGACGACGTCTTTACCTCTTCCGCGTTGGTGGACAGCTCCTCCGCCGTGGCGGCAAGTTCTTCGGCCGATTTCTGTGCATTGGTGGAGGTCTTCAAGGATTCCGCCATCTCTGCCAGTGAGCGAGCCGCATCGTTCATTTCGGCGTACGCCTTGGATTGCTCCTGCACGGACTTCTGCGCCTCCTGACATGCCGAAGTGGCTTCTTCGGCGGCAGCCGCGATCTCTTCCGCGCCCTTCAGAAATTTCTTGGCTCCGGTGAGCGATTCCTGCCCATTCTTTCGAATTTCGACGCACGCGACCTGGATCGCTTCAAAGTCCGTGGTCACCTTTACCAGATCCTTAGTTACTACCTTGGCTTTTTCGATCTCGTCCAGGTTCTTCTTACCTGCCGCCTCGGTATCGGTGGCGACGACCTTGACTTGGCTCTGGATCTCATTGACGACTTCCTGAATTCCACGAGCGCTCTTCTCGCTCATCTCCGCCAGGTTGCGGACCTCGTCGGCGACCACGGCGAAACCTTTGCCGTGCTCTCCCGCTCGCGCGGCCTCAATCGCCGCATTCAAGGCGAGAAGGTTGGTTTGGTCGGCAATGCGGGCTACCGCGTGAACAATCTTGCCGATCTCTTCCGACTGCCGCTCGAGCTCACCTACCATCTTGGCGGATTCCAGGTTAGCCCTTGCCGATTCGTTAACGCCCTTAACCAGTTCCTGGATGTCGCCTTGGGTAGTCTTAGCTAAGACATTGAGTTCGTTGACTTTCTGCACGGCCGCATCCACCCGGCCATTGGCCGTGTCGGAGGCCTTCTCGATCTGATTGATGGCGGCCCGGGATTCTTCAGCGGCGGCAGAAGCCTCCTCGGCGCCGGCAGCGATGGAGTGCATGGTCTTTTCGAGTTCCACCACCGCGCTGTTTGCTTCGGCAATGGCGCTGGCCACCTGCTCCGTCGCAGTCGACAGCTTCTCCGCAACAGCCTGCGCCCGAGCCAGCGTACGGGCCCTGGCCTTCTCCTCCGCCATTTTCTTGGCGGCGACACGGTTCTGGGAGACATCGTCTCCTGCTTGAACGGATGCTTTTGAGGGCGGCGCCGGCGTGGCCCGCTGAGGCGCCAGCCGATTCGTGGCCAAACGGCCATTCGGCGCTGCGGAACCGTTCACTTTTGGTTCTGTATCTGTGTGCATTCTGTATATCTCCTAAATCTCGTTCTGAAGGTCGGTCAAGCCTCGGCAGTGCCGGGCGAGACAGTACTGTTAGTGTGGTTCCGGAGCAGGTTGTCGCAAATTCATTCGAGCGGCATTACCAACCCTTCGGCCAGGCAACGGTGCTGAGATCGCAATAACGATGTCGCAATATTCGTGGCACGACTTCTATATCGACTGGTTCGACGGAACCCGATAGGTTGCGTCGGGAATAGTTGCCTGATTTCCGGGAATTCCAGCTTTTGAGTGGATATAAGGACTTGCGGGAGGGGTGCGAGGTCCCTCTTGAGGTCCCCCCTTGTGCATCCCTCTGTTGACCGGGGCCATGCCAACGGGAAACCTCGATTCCCGAGCTGTGGGACGGACTTCAGCGAAACTTCAGAACTCCTGATGTCGTGGAATTTGCAGTGAGCCCGCGGGTGGGGCAGGCGGTGCTCGCCTTCGCTCGATCCTATTTCGAGCGGCGGGCCTAATCCAGCGCGGGCGGGCAGGCGGCACCGCCTGCCCCACCTGCGAAGCTCTCGCCATCGAAAGGAGTGGCTCAGCCCATTTTCCCCGCCAGGCTGAAATTGCGGGGCGACATCAGGAGTTCTGAACTTGCAGAATTCGAGGAAACCGCTTGCTTGCGCGCGCGACTCGGAAAGGTAACATTGAAAGGCAAGCACTTACCGAGCCGGACCCGGAGGGCACCCGTCAGGGAGCGGGTTCAATACCGAATTCCGCAAGTCCCTCTTCAGTCAGCGGTGGGCTTCAGCCGGCTTCAGCCCTAATTCACTCTCTTCAAAACCAGAGCCGAGTTCTTACTGCCGAAGGCAATGCAGTTGGCCACGGCGTTCTCGATGGCCAGATGCCGTCCGGGGTTGGGAATGTAATCGAGGTCGCAATTCGGGTCGGCCTCCTCCAGATTGATGGTGGGGGGCACCACCCCGTCGCGCATGGCCAGCAGAGTTACGGCCACTCCGGCCGCGCCGCAAGCGCCCTGCGGATGGCCGATGAGGCTCTTGAGCGAAGAACCGGCCAATTTCCGTGCATGGCCATTGAAAGCCAGCTTCACGGCGCGGGTTTCCACACGATCGTTCAGTTCGGTGGAGGTGCCGTGGTAATTGATGTACTGCACTTCACTGGCTGGAATGGCAGCTTCCTCGAGGGCCATCCCAATGGCGCGGGCGGGCTCTTCACCGCACTCTTCCAGGCGCACGCGGTGAAAAGCTTCACAGGTGGATCCGTAGCCGGCGATTTCGCCGTAAATGTGAACGCCGCGCCGCTTCGCCTGCTCCATTTCTTCGAGGATGAAGAACCAGGAGCCTTCGGCGATCACGAAACCGTCGCGGTCGCGGGAGAAGGGCCGCGAAGCGCGCTGCGGCTCGTCGTTCCAGCGGGTGCTCATAATGCGCATGAGCTGAAAACCGCGCACGATCAGGGGAGCGATGGGGGCGTCCACGCCGCCGGCCACGATGGTGGTCAGGTGGCCCGAGCGGATGGTGCGAAACGCGTACCCCAGGGCGTCGGTGGAAGAGGTGCAGCCGGTCGAGACGATATGGCTCAGGCCGCGGAAGCCGAAGCGCATGGAGACTTCACTGGCCAGCGTGCCGATGGTGGATGTGGGAATGGTGTAGACGCTGCACTGCTTCAGATGGCCGGTGTAGTAGAGGCGGTACTGTTCTTCGGTGAAATCCTGCGAGCCGCCGCCGGAACCCACGATGACGCCGATCCGGCGCAATTCGTCGCGGGTCATGGAAGCGGGATCGAGCCCTGCATCGGCCACGGCTTCGGCCACGCTGGCCGCGGCCAGGGGAACGGAGCGCGATACATGCGGCCGGTCTTTGACCTCCACGTACTTTTTCTCGTCGAATTCATCGGGTATCTGGCCCGCCACTTGAACGGCAAAGCCCGCGGGATCGAAGCGGGTGATTCTTCTCACCCCGCTCTCTCCGTTGATGGAAGCTTTCCAAAAAGGTTCTCGTCCGATACCGTTGGGACTGACCGCACCGATACCCGTTACCGCTACGCGAAGCATGATCTGATTTTCCGCACTTTTGCCTTATGGCCTTACGTCAGTATAGGCTGATTCTATGGACGCCGCTACGGAGAGCCAGACCGCGAAGGCCCGTTTAGCCACACTACTCGCCGGACTGGAAGGCGGCACGGTGGGCGTTTTGTGGATGCTGACGTGGCTGGGAGTGAGCTCCGTGTGGCAGCAGCGCAGCTTCTGGACTCCCGAGAATCTGATGGCCACGGCCTTCGACCGCAACTCCACACTGGCGCCGGTATTTACCTGGGCTACCTGCGGAGGGCTGGCACTGTACCTGTTGATTTACAGCGTGCTGGGCGCCACGTTCTCGTCGGTGTTGCGGGGCCGCGTGCCGCGCAGACGCGTGATGTTGTGGGCCGTGGTGTTCGCACTCGCCTGGTACTACCTTTCGTTCCGCTGGATCTTCAAATTCGCGCTGCCGCTGGTGGCGCTGCTGCATGTGGAGCATTCCACGGTGGTGGGTCATTTGCTCTATGGGACTATGCTGGGTCGATATCCGGTGTATGTGCAGCGGCTGATGGGAATGGCCCCGCCTGCGGTCGCGATGGAGGCGCCGCCGATCGAAGCGCCGGTAGGGCAAGCGGGCGCGGCGGAAGAGAGACAGGACGTGCCTCCCGGGGAGCCGTAGCGAAGCGGGGCCGTTTTGCGGAATGTATATGTCAGATATATACTGGTATCGTGGCGGAACAAACGGACCCGTTGGATGTTTGCAACGGGTTTGAGTGGGACGAAGGAAACGCCCATAAGAACTGGGTAGGGCATCGTGTCAGCCCGGAGGAAGCCGAAGATGCTTTTTTCAATGAGCCTCTGGTCGTTCGCAGCGATGTCCGGCACTCGAAGCGGGAGAAGCGATACTACGCGCTCGGGCAGACCGGCATCGGCCGGTATCTATTCATCGCGTTCACGATCCGCCGTTCGCGGTTGCGGGTAATCTCGGTTCGCGACATGAACCGAAGGGAGAGAGATGCCTATGCCAAGCACGAAAGAGACGCCGGTGCCTGAGTTTCGGTCCGAGGATGAGGAACGCGAGTTCTGGGCCGGACACGACTCGACGGAGTTCATCGACTGGCAGTCCGCCCAGCGCCGCAAGTTCCCGAATCTGAAGCCCTCGTTGCGGACCATTTCTTTGCGGCTGCCTGTCTCAATGATCGAGGATCTAAAAGTCCTGGCGAATAAACGGGACGTACCCTATCAGTCGCTGCTCAAGGTATTTCTTGCTGAACGATTAGAGAAGGAGCGCCGGCGCGCTTAGGAGAGCGGTTTGTCAAGGGGCTCGCGATGTTCCGCCATCGGCACCGTAGAAGCGGCTGGCGAGCGAGGTGCACGCGAAACTCTTGCCGGGATGACGATCGGAATATATTTACGGTGAGGGCGACACNNCCGGACCATCGAGAGCCAGGAAATACATGACCGATGACACGTTGGAACTGTGTGGCAATCCCAGCACGTGCCCCAGTTCGTGGACGGCGATCAAAAAGAGATCATTCGAGGGTAAGGAGACTCTTGAATTGAAGGCGATCCAGCCTTGAAATGCAGGCGTCCCGGGGAACTGGGCGCGGGCGGCTTCGGCGGGCCTGAAAAGGCCGGGATCGCCGTCGACAACTTGAATCGCGCAAGCCCGGTTATCTTCCTCGTGCCAATTCATTTCGAGGATGCTGGCCCAGAAGGTCATGGCGCGCGCAAACTCAACGGCCAGTCTTGGGTTTGACGTCGAGAACCGGACGCCCAGATTCATAGGCTCTCGCTTCAAAACTTCGGTGTGACCGTCACACACGGGATAAGGCCCGGTCCACTCGCCAGGCCGCTCGCCTGCCCTCATGGTGAAGGCAATCATCAGGCACAGGACCATCACGCGTTCCAGCACGCGACGTCGATGGCAGAACCGCGGTGTCGGATGGAGGATCCTGTAACCGAAGTAGCCGCCCTCGGGATCGCAGCGGAAAAACTGCTCGACAGGATGGCAGGCACTCGAGATGCGCCAGAGCTCCCGGATGCCGCCACGGCGGCCGGCGCAGACAGCGATATTTCGCGGTGACACGAAGGGAACCTCCTTCACTGTCTTTATCGGCCGAGAATAGGCCGGCTTTAGCGGCGGCGACGAAGGGCTTCCCTTGCCTTCGCCCGTCAGCGCAGTAGTGTGCCGTTCGCCACCGCTCGCGAGACGCGTTGAAGGCTTGGGCGCCCTGCCGGAGGGCAACTCTCCGATTTTCGGCGCAGGTCGTAGCGTGGCGTTCGCGTCGCGCGGCCGACGCAAAGCTCGCGCGGCGATCGCGGTGTCCGAGTGCGACCGCACGGGGGCGTCGGCGGTGAGGGGGAGGAGAGGCTGACCGTCGCGTGAGAGTTACCGATAAGGCCGTGTTTCGGCCAACACGCTGTTGGGGACCGCTATGACTTTGGCCGAGGAGTATGTCTGTCAAACACGAGCTTCAGAACTCCTGATGTCGTGGNNATTGCGGGGCGACATCAGGAGTTCTCA
This sequence comes from Bryobacterales bacterium, assembly GCA_003164075.1. The sequence goes on from PLRZ01000166.1 coordinate 23,548, forward strand.
GCTTACCCGAAAGTGCCCTTTGGCGCGTGGACCGGCCTCAGAACTCCATCCGCGCCTGGAATGCCACCATCCGCGGCGAGCTGTCCCCGCCCAGTCCCACGCCCAACAGACCGCTAGGCGGCGACGTCGCGAAGCTGAGCGCGCCGAATCCGGTCTCGGTCGATGGCTTGCCCGGAATCCCCGCGTACCCCAGCACCGGAAGCCCGAAATTCGGGTGGTTGAAGATGTTGAAGAATTGGCCGTCTATCCGCAGCTTGACGCGCTCCGTCAAGGCGAACCACCTGGTGAGATACAGATCGCTCCAGACGAAGTCGGGACCGCGCAGGGCGTTGCGTCCGAGATTGCCGAATTGGCAGTTTCTCGGACTGTCTCCGCCGGCACAGGCGCCGGTGCTCGGATCGACGGCCGAAACGAACGCGTCGGGGTTGAGCCACTGGATAGTTCCCGGCTGAGTCACGCCGGGAATGGCCTTATGCCGGTACAGCGGCACTCCGGGAACCACGCTGGCATACTGCGGCCCGCTGCCCTGCACGACACCCTCCCCGTTGGCCGAATAAGGCGCGCTCAACACCGAAAACGGCAGGCCGCTATGAAAGAATGCCGTGCCCGAAATCTGCCAATTGTTGAAGGCCCGGGCCAGTATGCGATTCCGGAATTTGACCGGCAATTGATAAACGTACTCGGCGGTGAAATTGTGGCGCACGTCGTAATCGCAGGGACCGTATTGGCGGGCCAGTCCGCCCGGCAGCGGCGAGAGAATGGCGCCTGCGGCAAACGGCAGGAATCCGCCGTTCGAAACCGTGTCCATGCAGCGGCTCCAGGTGAAGTTTGTCAGGACCTGCAGGCCGTGCGCCAGGCGCTTGTCGGCGGTCAACTGAAGACCGTTATAGTGGCTGTTTGCGCCGGTACTCAATTGCGTCACGGGTCCAAAGCGGGGGTCTTGCGGCTGCCCATAAGGGAACGGTGCGAAACAGCCCGGGCAGACCGTCTGATACCCGTTGACCTGCGTCTGGTACGGCTGGTTGACCGCGCGCGTACCTACATATTGAGCTTTCAAGTTGAGCGCATCGCCGGCCTGATGCTCCACCGCGAAGCTCCACTGCATGAAGTAGGGCGCGTGGAGGCGGCCATCCGGGACCGTCGTCATGGCAACCTGCGGAAGGCACGATCCGGGATTGGCCAGTGGGGAAGCGCACGAGAGCTGGCTCTGTGCGAAGCCCGCGCTGAAGCGTTGATTCGCGGCCACGGTGGCATCAATGGCGCTATTGGGAGTTCCCGGTGCGATCGCCGCTCCTCCCGCCGCGCCGAGCAGCCCACCCTGGAAACTGGTCGAATAGGGCGGATTCGTGCCCACCAGATCGACCACGCTGCCCGGCAGGATGTCGCTAAAGAGCCCGAAGCCGCTGCGCAACACGGTATGCGGCGCGACCTGCCAGGCGAGCGCCGTTCGCGGCTGCAGAATGGCGGCCGGCGTGGCGGCAAAGACGGTGGACTGCTGCGTGCGGATCGCCTGGTCGAGCGGTTGATTCACATCGTGGGAGATGGCGTCGAACGATCCGGCGAGGCGCGCCACGGCGTAATGCGGATTCATGGGGTTGGAATTGTAGGTGTCGCGCAGACCGAAGGTCCACGTCAGGCTGCGCGTGATTTTCCAGGTATCCTGCGCGTAAAAGTCCAGGTTGAGGAAGCGGTACGGCTGCGAATCGGCCAGCGGAAAGGTGGCGGAAGCCGTGGATGCCACGCCGGATATGAACTGCGGCAGCGTGGTGTAGGTCACCAGGGGAACCACGCCCTCGCCGAAATCGTAATCGTTCAGGCGGAAGATGCGGCTGTTGGTTCCGAAGCGGAGCTCGTGCGAGCCGGCCGTCCACACCAGGTTGTCGTTGATGAAAAAGCGCGCGGCGCGCCGCCCCTGTACCCAGGTATTGTCGAGCCCGCCAAGCGTGGTGAACGGGGCATTGGCGCCGCTGCCCTGAAGCACGATGGGGAATGCCGCCAGCGTCTTCTGCAGGTCCGCCGGTCCGAACAGACTCTCGTACCAGGAAAACGCGGGGTTGAAGTAATTCACCAGGCGCCCCGAGAAGACGTGCGTATATCCCGCGGCGAAGGAATAAAGGGGCTGGGAAGAGACGGCGTTGAAGATGGGGTTGATGGCGTCGGTATAAGCGGCTTGCAGACCGGTGTCGGCTTGAAACCGGAACCAGGCAGTGTTTGCAGCGTCGATGTTGTAGTCGATGCGGGCAGTCTGCACCTGCTCTCGGTCGTCGCTGGAATGCGAGACGCTCTGGCGATTGGCGCACCCGCTTCCGTTGGGTGGATCGCCGCCTGTGCTGCTTCCATCGCTATTGAGCGGACAGCCGAGAACGGGCAGCGGACTCCCTGCGGTATTCCCATAAAGCGAAAACAGCTTCCGGTAGAANNTTTGTCGCGACGGATCGGGCCGCCGAGACTCCCTCCGAAATGATTCACCGTGGAGCGCGGCTTGTGATTCCCGGCGGTGGCGTCGGTAAAGAAATCGGCGGCGTTGAACCGCGACCCGTTCCAGAGCTGGTATAGGTTCCCGTGAAACCGGTTGGTCCCGGATTTGGTGACATAGTTCACTTGCGAAGCGCCATAACGGCCCTGGTCAACCGCGTAAGAAACCGTATTGACCGTCACTTCGGCGATGGAGTTCAAGCCCAGAACGAGGTTGGTGGAAAGGCCGCTGTTCAAATTGGTCAGCGGATCGTTAGTCTCCAGTCCATCGACAATGTAGCCGTTGGAAAGNNGCCGCGGCGGCGAGAGTGGTGGTGGTGTTGGGATTTTCGGGATTGAGCTGAGGCGCTTGCTCGTGCACCACGATGCTCTCGCTCGCGGATGCAATGTTGAGCTTCAAATCGACCGTTTGGGTCAGCCCGAGACCGGCCGTTACCGCTCGATTCTCACGTGCTTCAAAGCGGTTTGCCTCCGCTCTGACGGAATAGATTCCCGGCTTCAGTTGGGGAAAGCCATAGCGCCCTGCGTCGTCCGTTTTGACGGAGCGTTTCATGCCATTGTCGCTGCTGGTAATGGTCACGGTGGCCGCGGGGATCGCGGCGCCGGCGGGGTCGGTGACCGAGCCGGCGATGGCGCTGGTGGTCTCGCCCTGCGCCATGGCGCGAAGGCAGAAGAGCAGCATGGCCAAAACTCCATACCCGATTTTAGGCATGCCTAAATATATCTGTGATGCCGCTTCGTGTCAAGTTGCTCCAGTCGAGGAAGCAGGGTAGGCTAATATTAGTGCATCCTAAATCAGCGGGGCCTCATAATACTGAATCGGTCGACGACTACCTGAAAGCCATCCTGGAACTGGGCGGGGCGGAAGAGGAACTGGTAGCCGGCACCGCTCTCGCCCGGCATCTTGGCATCCGTGCCGCTTCGGTGACCGGGATGCTGCAAAAGTTGGCCGCACAAAAGCCACCTTTTGTGAAGTATGAAAAGCACCGTGGCGCGCGTTTGACGACTGCCGGGAAGATGCGCGCTCTGGAGGTGCTTCGCCATCATCGGTTGCTGGAGCGCTTCCTCCACGATATCTTGGATTACCCGTGGGACGAAGTCCACGATGAGGCCGAACGGCTGGAGCATTTCATCTCCGAACGTCTGGAAGATCGCATCGCGGCAAAATTAGGGGACCCTGAAACGGATCCTCACGGTCACCCGATTCCGGAGCGTAACGGCGCGCTGCCGGCCCGCAAAGAGGTGTTGTTGTCCAACTGGGCCTGTGGCATGCCGGCGGTGATCAGCAGCGTGTCGGACCGCGACCCAGCGGCTCTACGTGAGATGAAACGGCTGGGATTGAAGCCCGGCGTGGCCCTCATGGTAGAAGCGGGAACGCGCGATCGCTCGCTGCGGATTCGAACGGGCAACTGCGCGGAGCCGGTGCGTTTGAGTCAGGCACTCGCTGCCGGAATCTCGGTAATCGCGGGTGGTTCGGGGCTCACCACAAATTCCACGACATCGGGAGTTCGGAGTGTCAACGCCGGGGACACGAATGTTCGCGCCAACGAAGGTGGGGCAGGCGGTGCTCGCCTTCGCTCGCTCCGGAGCTCTCACCTGGGGCGGTGAATGGGCGAAAGTGTTGCCGTCCTTGCATGCCGCTGAGGGGCCAGGTTCCAGAACAGGCGGCACCGCCTGCGCCACCTAAACAAGTCCCGTGTTTGCGCCGGCAGTTCTCTGTGCTCTCCGCCCTCTCTGTGTCTACCCGGAGAAGACCGTCCACTACGACACTCTGAGTCAGCCCTTACTGAGCTTTTTCTCTGCGTCTCTGTGCCTCTGTGGTGAACTAAACCAATTCCAGGTCGATGCGTTTTCCCGCGGCGTCCAGTTTCACGATGCGGAAGCTGCGAATCTGGCCGGAACGAGGGGCCTCGCGGCGGGCGGCTCCGCTTCCCTGGCCGCCTTTCCACTTGGTTTGCAGCATGGAAGTAAGCGACGAAAGATCCACCTTCGGATCGGCGGCCTTCTCGGCTTTTTCCGGTGCTTCGCCGCTCAACCGGCAGAAAGCCGAAATGCCTTCGCCCAGCTCCACGCGAGCGCGTCCGCCGGAAACATCCGTCATGCGGCCCGTCACTATGTTGCCTTCCTTGTGCTCGGCGATGTATTCGTCCAGGCTGGTGGGCACCAGTTGCTTCATGCCCAAACGCAGACGCCGCTTCTCGGAATCGATTTCCAGAACCTGCGCCTTCACAATCTGGCCCTGCTTGAGGGCATCCTGCGGATGGTTGAGGCGCTTTTCGGCGCTGATGTCGCCCACGTGGATCATGCCTTCCACGCCCTCGGCAAGCTGCACAAAGGCGCCGAAATTAGTCATGCTGACCACCGGACCTTCCACTACCGATCCGGGGGGGAATTTCTCCTGGATCCCGGCCCAGGGATCGCCCAGCGCCTGCTTGAGCCCCAGCGAAATGCGGCGGTCCCCCTGGTTTACGCCCAGGATGACCACGTCCACCTGCTCGCCCGGTTTGACGATCTCGGAAGCCTTCTTCATCTTCTTCGACCAGGACATTTCGGACACGTGGATCAGCCCTTCCACACCCTTGTCGAGTTCCACGAAAGCGCCGAATTCGGCGACCCGCGTGACCGTACCCTGCACGCGATCGCCCACCTTGTACTTCTCGTTCACCAGTTCCCAGGGGTGGGGCAGCAGTTGCTTCATGCCCACCGAAATGCGCCGCTTGGCAGCATCCACCTTGAGGACTTTGACCTGCACTTGTTGCCCGGCGGTGAGCGCATCTGCCGGCTTGTTGATCCGGCTCCAGGAAATGTCGGCCACATGTAACAGCGCGTCCACCCCGCCGATATCGACGAAAGCGCCGAAATCGGTGAGACTGCGCACCGTCGCCTGCATGATTTCGCCTTCTTTGATTTCGGTATAGCGGCGCTCTTTGGTGGCGCGTTCGTCGTCTTCCAACACCGCGCGGCGGTCCACCACCACGTCTTCATCCGCCACGTCGAGCTTGATGATGCGGCAGCGGATTTCCTGGCCGATGAGCTTCTCCATCTCGGCCGCGTCTTTCGCGCCGCTGCGGGACGCGGGCATGAAAGCGCGCACCCCGATATCCACGGAAACGCCGCCCTTCACGACGGCCGATATCGTTCCGGCGATGGCGGCTTTATCGGCGAAAGCCTTCTCCAGCGACGACCAGTCCTTGGGACGTTCCACCTTGATCCGCGACAGCTCGTAATAGCCCTCGGGGTCGCGGCCTTTGATGGATACGGGCATCTTGTCGCCGGGTTTCACCGGTTCTCCGGCGGCCTGGAATTCGGCAACCGGAATAATGCCCTCGATCTTGTAGCCGATATCCAGGAAAACGGATTCTCCGGAGATCGCGATCACAGTGCCTTCCAGTCCCTTCCCGCCTTCGTCGGGTTTGTGCTTATGGGACTGTTCGTACTGGGAGAGAATATCGCCGAATGACTCGGCGGAGTCGTTGGTGGTCTGGGATCCGGGGCGCGCAGCCGGGTCCTGATCCAGAATGCTTGGGTTGGCCATGAGACGGTATCTCCATTGTGGCATAATCGCGGCGGCTGTAGAGGACCGGTGAGAACCCTGGTGTTCAGCCCGCCTTTCGTTCTTCGCGTTCGGTGAGCGTCTCGTGCAGCAGTGACTTGATGTACGTCTGGTATGGCAGCCCTTTCCGCTCGGCCTGCTTTCGAGCTAGAGCCAGGTCCGCGGCCGGAATTCGCAAAGCCACTACCGGCGCCGGCTTCTTCTTCGACGCTTCAATCCGCGCCAGCAGTTTCTCCTTCGTAAGAATCCGGGCTTCGCCGCTCTTGACGGCCGCGGTGAAGATCCGGTCGTGAGCCTTGCGGTTCTTGAACCACCATTCGGCTTCTTCGGCTTCTGTTGCGAACTTCGGTACGGTGATGCGATTCGTTTCCTTCTTCATCTGCGTCTCTCCAGAAAATCCTTCTTGTTTGAAGCGCTGGCCGGAAACGCGGTAACGGCGCGGATCTTGCCGGACCGAATGGTGTAGACCGCCAGCAGCAATCGGCCTCCATCCGTCAGGCCAACGGCGCGGTACCGTTCTTCGTTGTCAACCACTTCGCAGTCCAGGTCCAACGGATCATTGTCGATCGCCTCCTCGAATTGGGACCGCTTTACCTTGTGGGCGGCCAGGTGCTTCGTGTTCTCGTCGTCCCAATCGAATTCGATTGCGTTGGCCACTGTTGGTACGGGTGTATCACAGCGTATATACGTTGTCAATGGCCGCCGCGGCAGGGAACGCCAAAGACAGGGGATCGTCCGCGATCCGCGCTGGCCGGGACTTGCCCCTGAATGTGGCATAATCCCGACTGGGATATCAGACGTGCCTGTCGACCTTTTTCGCCGTTGGATCCAGCTCATCCGCCCCCAGGATCTGGTGTGGCTGGTGGTTTTTGCCCTCGCGCTGGTCAGTTGCGAATACGGCGACGCATTCGAAATCGCACCGCTGGTGGCGCTTGGCATCGCTCAGATTCTGGAGCCTAAGGTGCCTGCCACCCCGACAACCGGGAGCCGGCTCTTCTGGATCGTGCTGAAGCTGGCTTTGAGTTTCGTGTTGATTGGCTATGGTGGCGGCATCAACAGCCGGTATTGGCCGGCATTGCTGCTGCCGGTGGTGTCGGCAGCCACCACGTTCGGTTTCCTGGGCGCCATGGTTTTCACTCTGCTGACCTGCGCGGCGTACCTGGTATTTCTCAGCTTTGTGACGGCGGCCAAACCCGTCACTGTCGACCTGGAACTGCGCCTGGTATGTCTGATTGTCACCGGCAACCTGGCCAACACTCTGGCGCAGGACCTGCGCGTGCAGTCGGAAAAGCACCGCCGCGCGGCGGAGCAACTCGTGGACGCCAACCTGCACCTTCGGCAGGCCGAGGAGGCCGTGCGCCGTTCCGAGCGGCTGGCGGCGCTGGGCCAACTCACCGCCGGACTGGCTCACGAGCTGCGCAATCCGCTGGGCACCATCAAAGCGTCGGCGGAACTGCTGCAGCGCAACGTCAGCGCCGAAAATGAAGTCAGCCGGGAAATGGCCGGCTTCATCGCCTCCGAAGTGGACCGCACCAACTCGCTGGTCACGCGCTTCCTGCAATTCGCCCGCCCGCTGGAGTTGCGCCGCGACAATGCCGACCTGGGCCGGACGCTCGACCGCGCCATCGCCCAGGTGGAACGCGAAGCCAAAGGAGCGGCCATCTACAAGAACTACGCGCCCGAGATTGCGCCCTTCCCCTTCGACGCCGAACTCATGGAACGCGTCTTCTACAACCTGATTCTCAATGCCGTACAGGCATCGCCCGCGGGCGGAGCGGTCAGCGTGAAAACGCGTCCGGCCGCGGGAGCCGTGGAAATCGCGGTGATCGACCGCGGCGTGGGCATCGAGCCCCAACAGCGCGACTCCATCTTCAATCCCTTCTTCACCACCAAGCCGGAGGGCGTGGGCTTGGGGCTGGCCATCGTTTCCAAGATCGTCGACGAACACGGCGGTAAGATAACAGTGGAGAGCGATCCGGGGAAGGGCAGCGTGTTCCACGTGCGGTTGCCGAACTCGGGCGAACTCCCCTCCGCACCGGCGGGTTCCACATGAAAAAGCGCATCCTGGTAGTGGAAGACGAAGAAAAACTGCGCCGCGTGATCGAGCTGCAACTGGTCTCGGCCGGCTTCGACGTGGACAAAGCGGCCACCGCCGAGGACGGGCTCAAGATCGTGGACCGGGCCGACATGGTGCTCACCGATCTGAAGCTGCCCAACATGGACGGTTTGCAGTTCCTGGGCTTGATCCGCCGGCAGAACTCGCAGGTGCCGGTGGTGATGATGACGGCCTATGGCACGGTGGAGACCGCGGTGGAATCCATGAAGGCGGGGGCCACCGATTTTCTGCTCAAGCCGTTCTCGCTCGATCACCTGATGCAGGTGGTCCACAAAGCGCTCGAAATGCGCGCCCTGCGCGATGAGAATCGCCAGCTCAAGGCGGAACTGGGACGGCGCTACGAGTTCGACAATATCATTGGCCGCAGCCCCGCGATGCAGGAAATCTTCGACACCATCGAGCGGGTGGCGCCTACCCGTGCTACCGTACTGCTGGCCGGCGAGAGCGGGGTGGGCAAAGACCTGGTGGCCCGCGCCATCCACTTCCATTCGCCGCGCCGCGACCGGCCGCTGGTAAAGATCAACTGCACCGCCATCCCCGAAAACCTGATGGAGAGCGAATTATTCGGCTACGAGAAAGGCGCGTTCACGGGCGCCAACACCACCAAGCCGGGCAAATTCGAACAGGCCGACACCGGCACGGTCTTTCTCGACGAGATTGGCGACGTTCCGGGCCCTATCCAGGTGAAGCTGCTGCGCGTGCTGCAGGAGCGCGAATTCGAACGCCTCGGCAGCAACGTGACGCGCCACATCGACGTGCGCGTGATCGCGGCCACCAACCAGGACCTGCGCGCGGCGCTGGAACAGGGAACCTTCCGCCAGGATCTGTATTACCGCCTGAACGTGGTGCCGCTGAACATTCCGTCGCTGCGCGAGCGCAAGCAGGACATTCCTTTCTTGGCCAACCATTTCGTGAAGAAGCTCGCGCCCGATGCGGGATGCCGCGTGGAATCCATCACCGACGCCGCCATGGAGAAGCTGACGGCCTACCATTGGCCCGGCAACGTGCGCGAACTGGAGAACGTGATCGAGCGCAGCCTGGTGATGGCCAAAGGCACGGCGCTGGACGCCGCGGACATCAAACTGGAGAGTGCGCCGCGGGTGAAACCGCAGAACGAGACGCATTTTCTGCCCGAAGGAATGAGCCTGGATGCCTATGAGCAGGAGATTATTCGCGAGGCGCTGCGCAGGGCCGACGGCAATAAGAGCCAGGCCGCGCGCATGTTAGGGCTCACGCGAAATGCGCTGCGCTACCGGCTGACGCAGATGGGCCTGGAATCGTAGGCTCGCTAGCAGAGGCAGACGCGCTGGTTCGAGAGACTGAGGCTGCCGGCGAGAAATCGATTGACGGCCTCGTCGATGGAGTGGGGGGCCTCCAGCACCAGCGGCTCGATGCCATTGGCGGCGAGGACATCGGCCGCGCCCTGGCCGATGCCGCCGCAAATCACGGCGTTAGCCCCGGTCAGCATTTCCACGAAGCCGGCGTGGTTCCCGCAGGTGTCCGTGGGACGGCTGCGAAAGGTGCCGGAAGTGATGGCGCCGTCCTGAACTTCCAGGATCAGAAAGGCGGTGCTGCGGGCCAGGTGGTCGCAAACGGAGATGCCATCAATGGTGGCGATGGCGATTCGGGTAGGAGTCATGAAACTTTAAGGTAACTCATGGCGCGCCCGGGCGCAAAAGGGTGCTTACACGGTATCGGGAGGCACGTCTCTGAACGACCGCTCCCTCGCGNNAAATCCCGAAACTGTTTAAGTACCCGGGCGCAAAAGAGACGGCCGGAGCATCAGGATTTCAGCGCGTTGCGGATGTCCTTGAGAAGGCGAAATAGATGATAAGGATCGCTGGGCGAAGCGATGAAGTCGAAACGCTCATAGAAGGATCTCGCATTGTCGTCTTTGGCGTGGACCGCGAACGCGCGAATGCCCGCAATATCGGCGGCCTGCAGCGTTCGAACCATGGCATCTTTGAGGAGGCCGCTACCGAGGCCCTTGCCTTGCCATGAGGTGACAATTGCAAGGCGGGCGAGCAACATGATGGGGACCCGATGCCGTGCCAGACCTTTTGTCAAACGCTCCGGCGCCTCCGTGTACTCAACCTGGCCAACCACCAGCGTATAGTAGCCGACTACCTCTTCATCGCCCAGGGCGACATACGTCTGTGACGCGCCGGCCTGCTGGTTTGGAAAGGCGTATCGGACCAGAAACCGGTTCAGCGGTTCCCGGCCGCAGTCAAATGTGTCGAGGTTGTGAGTGCGCTGCAATTTCG
>PLRZ01000374.1 GCA_003164075.1 Bryobacterales bacterium
TGCCCTCTATCCTGTTTAGGCAGCGGGCCTGGTTCAGCGAGGACGGGCGGGCAGGCGAGCACCGCCTGCCCCACCTGCGGATCTTTCGCCATCGAAGGAAATGGCGCAGCCCATTTTCCCCGCCAGGCAGAAATTGCGGGGCGAGATCAGGATGTCTGAGCTTATTGTTTCGCGGCTGGTTCGAGCCGTTTCCTGCCCCACCTGCGGATCTTTCGCCATTTCCCCAGGCCATTCGAGATTGCGGGGCGCCTCGACGCGGCACTTCTCGCTTCTCGCTTACTCCCTGCACGGGGTACACTGAAAATGCCCATGCCTGCCACAGAAGAACCTGTTTCCCCGCCATCTGTCACGCCCGCCGACCCGCTGGAGGAAATGCCCATTCTGACGGTCCGCGACACGGTCATTTTCCCGGGCGCTATGTTGCCCATTACCGTAGGCCGGCCCAGTTCGGTGGCGCTGGTGAATTCGCTGGGTGAGAACCGGCTGCTGGCCGTGGTCTCGCAACTCGACCCGCGCATCGATACGCCCGGTCCGGACGATCTCTACCAGGTGGGCACAGTGTGCGTGATGCACAAGGCCATCCGCGTTCCCAAGGACAACCTGCTGCTCTTCTGCGAAGGTCTGGGGCGCCTGCGTACGCGCGAGTTCACCTCCACCGAGCCTTTCCTGAAAGCGCACATCGAACGCATTCCCGACGTGGAGCCGGAAATCACCGCCGAAGTGGTGGCCCTGCGGCAGAACGTGATGAGCCTGTTCCAGCAGATCGTCAGCGCGTCGCCCAATCTGTCCGACGACCTTTCTTCCACCGCCGAGGGCATCGCCCCGGCCGGCGCGCTGGCCGATTTCATCGCCGGCAATCTGCCGTCGCTCAGTCCCACGGATCGCCAGGCTCTGCTGGAACAGCCGGACGGGCGCATACGCCTCAATGAAATCCACCGCCAGTTGACGCGCGAATTGGAACTGGTGGAACTGCGCGGCCGGATTCAATCGCAGGTGCAGGGGCAGCTCTCCCAAAATCAGCGGGAGTTTTATCTGCGCGAGCAGTTGAAAGCCATCCAGAAGGAATTGGGCGATGGCGACGACGCCGGCCGCGACGTGGAAGATCTGCGCCAGAAACTGGAGGCCGCCGGGTTGCCCGAAGGGGTGAAGCCGGAGACCATGCGCGAATTGGACCGGCTGGCGCGCATCTCTCCCAATTCGCCGGAATACGGCGTCGCGCGCACCTATTTGGAGTGGATGGCCTCGCTGCCGTGGAACCTCTCCTCGGGCTCGCAGGTGAATGTGAAGCGCGCGGCGGAGATCCTCGACGAAGATCATTACGACCTGGAAAAGGTGAAGGACCGCATCCTCGATTACCTGGCCGTGCTGCAGTTGCGGCCGGTGCTGAAAGGGCCGATTCTCTGCTTCGTGGGCCCGCCCGGAGTGGGCAAGACGTCGCTCGGCAAATCCATCGCGCGCGCGCTGGGGCGCAAGTTCGCCCGCGTGTCGATGGGCGGCATGCACGATGAGGCCGAAATCCGCGGCCACCGGCGCACTTACATTGGCGCGCTGCCCGGGCAGATTATCCAGGCGCTGAGAAGGGCGGGCGTCAACGATCCGGTCTTCATGCTGGACGAAGTGGACAAGCTGGGCCGCGACTTTCGCGGCGACCCGGCATCGGCGCTGCTCGAAGTGCTCGATCCGGAGCAGAATTCCACCTTCCGCGACAATTATCTGGACGCGCCGTTCGACCTCTCGAAGGTGCTGTTCATTACCACCGCCAACGTGCTCGATCCGGTGCCCGACGCGCTGCGCGATCGCATGGAGATTATCCCGCTGGAAGGTTACACCGAGCACGAAAAAGCCATCATCGCCTTCCGCTACCTGATCCCGCGGCAGACTCGCGAAAACGGACTGGACGCGGAGACCGACCTCCATTTCGAAGACGAATCGGTGCGTTTCCTGATCCGCCGCTACACCCGCGAGGCCGGTGTGCGCAGTCTGGAACGCGAGATCGGCACGATCTGCCGCAAGCAGGCGCGGCGCATTGCCGAGGGCACGTGCGAAAAGGTGGTGGTGACGCCGGAACTGGTGGAGAAGCACCTGGGGGCGCCCCGCTTCCGCACCGACACCGAAGTGGCCGAACGCACCAGCCGTCCCGGTGTGGTGGTGGGGCTGGCCTGGACGCCGGTGGGCGGCGACGTGCTCTTCATCGAAGCGGGCCGCATGCCGGGCGGCAACAAGGGGCTCATCATGACGGGCCAGTTGGGTCCGGTGATGCAGGAATCGGTGCAGGCCGCGCTTACCTGGGTGCGCGGCAATGCGGCTAAGTATGGCATCGACCCCGACTTATTCAAGACCAGCGACATTCATGTCCACGTACCGGCCGGCGCGATCCCCAAGGACGGCCCCTCGGCGGGCATCACCATGGGCGCGGCGCTGCTCTCCATGCTGACCGAGCGGCGCGTGCGGCCGAACCTGGCGATGACCGGCGAGATCACGCTTGTGGGACAGGTATTGCCCGTGGGCGGCATCAAGGAGAAAGTGCTGGCCGCCAAGCGGAGCGGCGTGCGCGTGGTTATCATGCCGTTCGAAAACGAGGTCAACGTGCGTGAAGACCTGAAGAGCGAGCAGATCGGCGAAATGACGATTCACTACGTCAAGACAATGGAAGAAGTGGTGGACCTGGCGCTCGAAGAGTCACAACAGCCGCGGCAGTAAGTCACCCGCCGGTCCGCGCAGGGCGCAATCCACCATGGCGCTCGCGGCGGTCTCCTCGGTGTTGATCTCGATCACCTTGGCGCCGGCTTTCCGCGCGTAAGGAACCAGGTTGGCGGCGGGCAGCACCACGGCGGATGTGCCGATTACCAGGAATACCTGGGCCGAGGTGGCGGCGTGTTCGGCCTCTTTCATCATGCCGCCGGCCAGCGGCTCGCCGAACCAGACCACTGCGGGACGCGTCAATCCGCCGCATTGGCAATGGGGTGGGAGTTTGGGCAGGGGCACTCGCCGGTCGGGCCAATTGGCGCCGCAGGCGGTACACTTCATGCGCCAGATATCGCCGTGAAGCTTGAGGATTTTGCCGCTGCCGGCGCGGTCGTGGAGGCCGTCGACGTTCTGCGTGATGAGGGTGAAGCGCGGCTTGCGCTTTTCGAATTCCACCAGGGCGCGGTGTCCGGCGTTGGGCAGGGCCTTGGCGATGATCTCGCGCCGCCAGTTGTACCACTCCCACACCAGCTTGGGATTTTTGGCGAAGGCCTCGGCGTTGGCCAGTTCCTCGGGCCTGTAATCTTTCCAAAGTCCGCCGGCCCCGCGAAAAGTGGGCACGCCGCTTTCCGCCGAAATTCCCGCGCCCGTTAAGACGGCCAGCGACGTGGCCTGCGCCAGCCACTNNCGGATGAACACAGATAAAAGACAAAGAAGAAGTTCTTATCCGTGTTCATCCGTGTTCATCCGTGGCTAAATTTGTTTTTGCGGAGCGGTGGCTCAGTCTGATTCCCCGGCAGTTCCGGAATGCCGGTGACATCAGGAGTCCGGAGACTCCGAACCCGGCGCGGCCATTTGGTGAGTATCCCATCCGTTTGACTGCTCGAACGGTTGACACTCTCCGCGCCACGTTTTACCATCCAAACAATTGAACTCTGACGGGGACTGTGTTGGCGGGTCTCTGCCCGCCTAGGGAGACAATTCGCGATGGGTCCGTTCCTGTTCAAGGTTCTGTCACAGTTACGTCACCAGGGGGATCCGGCAACCGGACGGTGCCCGAATTCTGAGCCCCCGTGCCTGCTACGGCGCCAAACGCGGCGGCCGGGCGGACCCAGATGATTCGTGCGCTGGTAGATTTTGCCCTGGGCAACCGCTTTGTGATTCTCACGATGGCGGCTCTGCTGTCCATCTGGGGCGCCATTTCCTTCCACAATCTGCCGGTGGAGGCCTATCCCGACGTCGCCAATAACTACGTCACGGTCATTACCCAGTGGCCCGGCCGCGCGGCGGAAGAAGTGGAGCAGCAGGTCTCCATCCCCATCGAAATCGTCATGAATGGTATCCCTCATCTGCAGAATCTGCGCTCCGTCTCGCTGGCCGGGCTTTCGAGCGTCACCATGATTTTCGACGACGATTCCACCAACGATTGGAATCGCGTCAAGGTCGTTGAGCGGCTTACCCAAGTGACCCTTCCCCAAGGCTTGCAGCCGCAAATTGGAACCGACTGGAGCCCCGTCGGTCAGATTTATTTTTTCACGCTGCACAGCACCAATCCCCAGTACGACGTGATGGAACTGAAGTCGCTTGAGGATTGGGTGGTCGAGAAGGCGTTCAAATCCGTGCCCAACGTGGTGGATGTGGCCAGCTTCGGGGGCCCCACGCGCGAGTACCAGGTCCGCATCGATCCGGCCAAGCTGATCGCCTACGGGCTGAGCATCGGCCAGGTGGAGCAGCAACTCGCCAACAACAACATCAACGGGGGCGGTAATTTCATCCAGGCCGGGGCGCAGCAGATCAACGTGCGCGAGGTCGGCCTGGTCGCCGATGTTCACGACATCGCCAGTACCGTGCTCACCACTAAGAACGGCACATCCCTGCGGGTTCGCGACATCGCCCTAGTCGCGCAGGGAGCCAAGGTCCGGTTGGGCCAGTTCGCGCGGGCGCGCCATTTGGCTAGCGGAAAGATCATCGATAACGACGACGTGGTCTCCGGGATCGTGTTACTACGGAAAGGCGCCGAGTCCGATGCCACGCTGGTGGGGATCCACAGGAAGGTGGAGGAGTTGAATCACGGCATTCTTCCGCCCGGCGTTTCAGTGGTCCCATTCCTCGATCGCAGCGATCTGGTCCATCTCACCACCCACACGGTGCTGCACAACCTGACCGAGGGGATCGTTCTGGTGGCGGTCATCCTGCTCTTATTTCTGGGAAATATCCGCGCCGCTTTGATTGTCACCCTGACCATTCCCTTCGCGCTTCTCTTTGCTTCCATCTGCCTCCAGTCGAGCGGTATTCCGGCGAATCTGCTATCTCTGGGAGCGCTCGATTTCGGAATGATCGTGGAAGGCGCGGTGGTCATGATCGAGAATATCGTGCGGCTGCTATCCCACCCGGGATCGCGGCCGGAGGAAACCGTCAGCGAGAAGATCCAAAGGGCGGCGCACGAAGTCCAGCGTCCCGTGTTCTATTCCATCGCCATCATCATTACCGCGTATCTGCCCATCTTCACCTTGCAGGCCGTGGAAGGGCGCTTGTTCAAACCGATGGCCTGGACTGTGGCATTCGCTCTGCTGGGAGCCCTCCTTTTCTCGATGCTGATTGGCCCGGTCCTCGCTTCCGTGGTGTTTCCCAAGGGCACCAGGGAGTGGCGCAATCCGGGGATGGTCTGGCTCACGCGCATGTACGAACTTGCCTTGGGTATCGCTATTCGTTTTCGTTGGGGCACGGCAGCGCTGGCGGTGGCCACTCTTGCCGGAACCATCGTGCTGAGCCGCGGGATCGGATCCGAGTTTCTCCCGCATTTGGACGAGGGGGCGATTTGGGTCCGCGGAACTCTGGCGCCTTCCACCGGACAGGACGAGGGAATCGCCCTGGCGAACCGCGCCCGGATCCTGCTGTGCTCCTTCCCGGAAGTGCCCCAGTGTACCAGCCAGACCGGCCGCCCCGACGACGGAACCGACACCACCGGATTTTTCAATACGGAGTTCTTTGTCGATCTGAAACCGAAGGAACAATGGCGGCCGGGGTTTCACAAGAATAAGGAAGAGCTGATCGCGGCGATGAATAAGGAACTGGAGAAAATCCCCGGTGTGATCTGGAACTTTTCCCAGCCGATCGCCGACAACATGGAGGAAGCCGTCAGCGGGGTGAAGGGCGAACTGGCGGTAAAGTTGTATGGCACCGATTTGCGGAGACTCGAAAGCACGGCGCAGGAGATCATCAACGTCATGCGGACCATTCCAGGCGTGGAAGATCTGGGCCTGTTCCGCGTAATCGGGCAGCCGAACTTGAATCTCACGTTGAACCGCGACAAGGCCGCGCGCTACCAGATCAACGCCGCCGATGTGCAGGATGCCATTCAGACTGCGGTGGGCGGCAACGCGCTCACGCAGGTACTCCAGGGCGAGCAGCGCTACGACCTGGTGCTGCGCTATCTTCCGCAGTACCGCGATACCAAGGAGGCCATCGAGAACATCCGTCTGTTGTCGCCCAGCGGGGAGCGGGTTTCCCTGGCGCAGCTCACCGATGTGCGCACGGAGGACGGCGCGGCCGAAATCTATCGGGAAGGCAGCCAGCGGTACGTGGCCATCAAGTATGGCGTGCGTGGGCGCGATCTCGGCAGCACCGTGGAAGAGGCCATCAAGAAGGTGAGCGCGCAGGTCAAGCTGCCCACGGGATACACCATCAATTGGGCCGGGGAATACGCCAGCCAGCAGCGCGCGCAGCGCCGTCTGATGCTCATCATCCCCATGACGCTGTTGCTCATTTTCTTCATTCTCTACACCATGTTCACTTCGGTGAAGTGGGCCGGCTTGGTGCTGATGAACGTGGCGATGGCTCCGGTGGGTGGGCTGCTGGCGCTGCTTTGGACTGGGACGAATTTCAGCGTGTCGTCGGGAGTCGGTTTCCTGGCGCTGTTCGGAGTATCGGTACAGACCGGGGTCATCATGGTGGAGTACATGAATCAGTTGCGATCCCGCGGCTACCCGATACTGGAAGCGGCCAAGGAAGGCGCGGTGCGCCGGTTCCGGCCGATCTTGATGACCATGCTGGTGGCGTCGTTGGGACTGGTGCCGGCGGCCACCTCGCACGGGATCGGTTCGGATTCGCAGCGGCCGTTTGCCATCGTCATCGTGGGCGGTCTGATGGCAGTGCTGGTGATGAGCGTTTTTCTACTGCCCACTTTGTACGTTTGGTTTGCCGGCAATGACGAGCAAAATCTCGCGCCCAGCGACATCGTCGCGGAGTAGACGCGCTATTTCGGGGACAGGCTACATAACCTCGAAACTCCGCTCTGCGCGCTGATTTGTATTTCGAGGTTATGTATTTGGACAGTTGTGATCCCTAAAACTTCCCGCTAGCTAGGATCCTGCGCTCTTCCTAAACTCAGAACTCCCGATGTCGGCCGGGGATTTCGGATAGTGGGGGAAATTGACCTGAGCCATGACGTGGCGCGAACACTCGTGTCTGCGGCGCCGAGACTCTGGACTCCTGATCTCATGGAATTAGGCTGAGCCGGCGGGGGTGGGGCCAGGCTTCAGCCTTCCCCAGAGGGGGCCCCGGGC